>NZ_SSOF01000042.1:0-219589 GCF_029873115.1 Pseudomonas sp. BN606
TGAATCGCCCCTAGTTTCGTAGACACCTCCAAGCCTCATAATGAGGCCCATTAGGAGGTGCCATGAGCAACCAGCGTTACCCCGAAGAATTCAAAATCGAAGCGGTCAAGCAAGTGACCGAGCGCGGCCTTCCCGTGGCCGAGGTGGCAGCGCGGTTGGGCATGTCGGTGCACAGCCTGTATGCCTGGATCAAGCGCTACAGCAAGCCCCGGGAACAGCGGCAGCAAGAAGATGATCAACAGGCCGAACTGCGTCGTCTGCGTGCGGAACTCAAGCGGGTAACCGAAGAGCGAGACATCTTAAAAAAGGCCGCCGCGTACTTTGCCAAGGAGTCCGGCTGAAGTACGCCGTCATCAACAAGTTATCGGTGGAGTACCCGGTACGTCGTCTCTGCCAGACCCTCAAAGTACATCCCAGCGGTTACTACGCCTGGTTGTCCGAGCCGAAATCCGTACGCGCGAAGGAAGACCAGCGTCTGCTCGGGTTGATCAAACATGCCTGGCTGGAAAGCGGCGGGGTCTACGGCTATCGCAAGATCCACGACGACCTGCGTGAGCTGGGGGAGTGCTGTGGCCGGCACCGCGTGGCTCGCCTGATGCGGGGAGAAGGGCTGCGCTCGCAGACCGGCTATCGTCGGCGCCCCGGTTATTACGGGGGCAAGCCGACGGTGGCCTCGCCCAACCGCCTGGAGCGGCAGTTCAACGTCAGCGAACCGAACAAGGTCTGGGTCACTGACATCACCTACATCCGCACCTATGAGGGTTGGTTGTACTTGGCGGTGGTGCTGGATCTGTTTTCACGCCAGGTGGTTGGCTGGTCGATGAAGCCACGGATGTGCAGCGACCTAGCCATCGATGCCTTGCTGATGGCGGTCTGGCGGCGGAAACCCAGGCAGGAGGTGATGATCCACTCCGACCAGGGTAGCCAGTTCAGCAGCTCGGACTGGCAGAGTTTCCTCAAGGCCAACAACCTGATCAGCAGCATGAGTCGACGCGGCAACTGCCACGACAACGCGGTAGCAGAAAGCTTTTTCCAGTTGCTGAAGCGGGAACGCATCCGACGGAAAACCTACGGCACCCGCGAAGAAGCCCGCAGTGATGTGTTCGATTACATCGAGATGTTTTATAACGCCAAACGCCGGCACAGCAGCGCTATGCAGCTATCGCCAGTGGAGTTTGAAAAGCGCTATTTCCAGAGCTTGGAGAGTGTCTAGGAAAGCCGGGGCGATTCAGTTTGATGGTGGACATACCAATAGGCCTGCTTCTTGTGGGATGCAAATCTTCTGAATCCGTCGATCAGCCTACTGACTTCAGAGTCCGTAAAGTAGATACGAATTACGTGAGAGCTACTTACGTCTATGTCCTCCACGTCCGCCTTTATTGGCGAACCCATTACTGCAATAGACTCATTTGCCAATATTGAATTTTTCGCAATTCGTGATGTTTCTTCCGGGTCTAATGGCCCGAAGCCATGATGCTTGTAGGCATCTAGGTCACTTATCAGCTTTTGGTAAAAATACCGGGCAGTGCTGAAGCTCTCAGTATCAAACAACTCTCGATCAATAAGGGAATGCATAAGAGTGTGAAGCGAGGCATTTGTTAACGTCATCGATTGATTGTCAAGCGCAGCGCTGCGCTGTACTCGAATAAAACCCGCTGCTGCACCTACCACTTGTGCGCCTGCGAAACCTGGCAGTAACTCTGTTCCAGCCTCCATCAACTGTGGTGCAACTAGGCACCAGGATCCAGTTAAGCCCGGGCCACGATCTTCAGTGAAGAGATTTTCAACAGGGATGATAGTTGCACGCCCCTCGTTTACCCAACTATCAATTATGCGCTTGTAACGCGGAGATATCGAGCTCCCACCTTCATCCACGATTAAAATGTAATGACTATCGGTAAGTCCATGCTCACGCATGCTCTGGTCAATTTCGGTGACAGCTCGCCCCGAAACCACAGTGTCGACGAACACAAATCGAGTTGATGGTTTTTTGATACTGGCGTTTCTACTCACTCCAACTCCAAAAATGTCCTCTTGGATGTATTGGTAATAGAGTAATTCCGGCGCCGTCAGATCTCCTTGCAGCCAGGCCTTCAGTACTTTAACCCAGAAATTGCGAATTTGTTTGCTAATGGGGTCGCTAGGGATAGAGTCAATTAGTTTTGAGTCTGCTGTAAATGGAAGAGTTATCTCACTATTTTTAAATGGCGTCGAAAGCCCGTGAAGAATTTTGCTTTTTTCCGTGTGCTTGAGCGCCCATTTCTGATGAATTTCAAAAAGATTCTTAGTAAAGGGAAAGGTACCTCTGCTAGGAATAACAAGAGTACCGAATCCGCGTGACTCTAGATCCACGAGAGTTTCATAGAGCTTGATGCAAGCCCATGCGAAAGAGTGCATGTGGTCAAAAGTAATGCGTTCCTGCCAGTCCATTCCTATCTCTCTATGCTCAATATCCTCTTACCCCTTCCGAGCACTGAGCTAGGGGGCAGTAGGAAAAAAGTGGCTCTTAGGCGACGGTTACGGCTACTTCTTACTCCGTGAATTGGTGATTCAGATATGTCTTAAGCGAGCATGCACTGAACAACCTCCAGACTCCTAGAGATCGTCGAATCTCATGATAAAAAATATTAAGAAATCTCAATAGTAAAAAATATCGCGACTGGCTGCGCTGGGACAAAAGCACTCCCTATCGATCGACCGCTTCTGGCCGTTTGTAGCCTGTTGCGACCGGCTACTTTAGGGCAGTGCTTGTTGATCAGCGTATCGAAACGACTTTTCTGTCCCGATTCTCCTTGATAGCTGACACCCACAGATTGCCCGTAGCTGTGTCCTGGATGTGCTCGTTCCAACAAGTCATCAGCGGAGGTCTGTGCTCGATGATCCGTCTTTGGGGGCCTTCCAAGCATCCAGCATGTCAGCCCATTGCTGCATCATTCCGGCCCGATCGCTCAGGTACTCCGCATGGTTATAGGTGCGGCGGACAGCGTTCTGTTCGGTATGTGCGAGCTGTCGTTCGATCCAGTCTGCTGAGAAGCCCATTTCATTGAGCCTAGTGCTGCCTGACGTGCGAGTGGCATGCGGGCTGTACTTGCCGCCCCAGCCCAGGACGTTGAGCATCTGGCGAAACGATGCCGAAACCATCGGTCGGGTGCGTACATCTCGATGTGGAAACACATGGGTGTACTTGCCGGTGATGGCATGAAGAGCTTGCAACATTTCGACTGCCTGCCTGGGAAGCGGGACAGTGTGCTCCTTACGCTTTTTCATCCTTGCGGCCGGGATGCACCAGATGGCTTTGTTTAAGTCAAGCTCTGACCACCGAGCCTCTACTGCTTCATTTGGGCGGCACAGAGTCAGCCACATAAGGCGAAAGGCGCAGAGGGTCTCGTGGCGGCCACCGTGGGATTCGACATCTCGTAGCAGTTGGCCAACTTCAACCATGGAGAGTGGCCGCTTGTGCTGCGTTTTGTTGGCTGGCAGGGCTTTGCGAACGGGGTGTACAGGATCGCTGCTGGCTCGCAGGGTTGAGATTGCCAGCTCGAAGACGCCGGACATGGTTCGCTTAGCTTCGGCGGCAACAGATGGGCCATTGTCCTGTGCCGCTCCTTTGAGCACTTCAAGGATGTGAGCGGGGGTGATGGATTTGATCGGCAGGTCGCCGATTTTCGGAAAGACGACCCGCTCCAGCATCTTGAGTCGTTTGGACTTGGTGATCTCTTCCCAGTCCTTCAGCGACAGCCACTCTTTGGCGACCGTCTCGAAAGTAATAGCTCTCTCATGGTCGCGTTTAACTCGTTCTTGTTGGCGGTGGTGCGCGGGGTTGATGCCTTGTACGACCAGTGAGCGTGCCTTCACACGCTCATCACGGGCTTCTGAAAGGGTGAAGCGGCGTCCTCTGCGGCGCTCCTCAGCCTGCTCGCTCGTTTCTCCTTTGGGGGCGATTACATAGTCCCCAATGGCGAACACGCTTTCCTTCCTGGCATTGCCGTCGCTCAGCTCGAACCGGTAGCGCCATGCCTTAATCCCGTTGGGCTTCACCTCCAGGTAGAGGCCATTTCCGTCCGTGAGTTTGTAGGGCTTTTCCTTGGGCTTTGCGGTACGGCACGCAGTGTCGGTAAGCGGCATAGCTGCTCCTCTCTGGCTGTACCCGGTTTTTGTGGCGGGTATGTTTGTGCTGTACCCGGCAGCGTACCCGGTTGAGGCGTGGATCGCATAGTGGCTTGATGGATCTTGCTGGAAAAGAAAAACCCCTTGAAGTGGCATTCTTCAAGGGGTTTAGTGTCCGGCAGGATCCGATAGAATCCAAATTTCAGTTTAGACGTTGAAGCGGAAGTGCATCACGTCGCCGTCCTTGACGATGTATTCCTTGCCTTCCAGGCGCCATTTTCCGGCCTCCTTGGCACCGTTTTCACCCTTGTATTGGATGAAGTCGTCGTAGGCGACTACTTCGGCGCGGATGAAGCCTTTTTCGAAGTCGGTGTGGATAACTGCGGCAGCCTGCGGGGCGGTGGCGCCAATGCGAACGGTCCAGGCGCGGACTTCCTTCACGCCGGCGGTGAAGTAGGTCTGCAGGTTGAGCAGGTCGTAGCCGGCGCGGATTACACGGTTCAGGCCAGGCTCTTCGAGGCCGAGAGCCTCGAGGAACATATCCTTTTCCTCGCCGTCATCGAGTTCGGCGATTTCGGCTTCGATCTTGTTGCACACCGGAACCACGATGGCGCCTTCTTCCTCGGCGATGGCTCGAACCACGTCCAGGTGAGGGTTGTTGTCGAAGCCGTCTTCGGCAACGTTGGCGATGTACATCACCGGCTTGCTGGTAAGCAGGTGGAAGCCACGAACCAGGCGCTTTTCCTCGTCGCCCAGGTTCTTCAGCAGGGAGCGCGCCGGCTTGCCTTCGCTGAAGTGGGGGATGAGTTTTTCCAGCAGGGCTTTCTGCGCCAGGGCGTCCTTGTCACCGCCCTTGGCGTTGCGAGCAACCTTCTGCAGTTGCTTTTCGCAGCTATCGAGGTCGGCAAAGATCAGTTCGAGGTCGATGATCTCGATGTCGCGCTTGGGGTCGACACTGTTGGAGACGTGGATGACGTTCTCGTCTTCGAAGCAGCGCACCACGTGGGCGATGGCGTCTGTCTCACGGATGTTGGCGAGGAACTTGTTACCCAGGCCTTCACCTTTGGAGGCGCCCGCTACCAGGCCGGCGATGTCGACGAACTCCATGGTGGTGGGGATCACGCGCTCGGGCTTGACGATGTCGGCCAGTGCGTTGAGGCGCATGTCGGGCATCGGCACGATGCCGCTGTTCGGCTCGATGGTGCAGAAGGGGAAGTTCTCCGCTGCGATGCCGGACTTGGTCAAGGCGTTGAACAGGGTGGACTTGCCGACGTTGGGCAGACCGACGATGCCGCAATTGAATCCCATGGTATGTGCCTCTGCGCGGAGTGGGTTCAGGCCTTGCGACTGTGCAGCTTCTGCATGGCGCGGGTGAGGTCACCGGCGAGCAGTTCTGGCATCACGTCGAGGGCGAAATCGATGCTGGTGTCGAGTAGTTCCTGTTCGCTGCGCGGGGCGCGGCTGAGTACGAAACCGGATACCAGGCTGCTGTGCCCCGGATGGCCAATGCCAAGCCGCAGGCGATGGAACGAATTCTGGTTGCCGAGCTGGGCGATGATGTCGCGCAACCCGTTGTGGCCGCCGTGGCCGCCGCCGGTTTTGAGTTTGGCGACTCCTGGGGGCATGTCGAGTTCGTCGTGGGCCACCAGGATGGCTTCGGGGGGAATGCGGAAGAACCCTGCCAACGCCGCCACGGACTGGCCGCTGCGGTTCATGTAGGTGGTGGGGATCAGCAGACGAACGTCGCGACCTTGGTGGGAGAATTTTCCGACCAGGCCGAAGTATTTCTTGTCGAGGCTCAGGTTGACGCGTTCGCGATCGGCCAGGCGCTCAACGAAAAGGGCCCCTGCGTTATGCCGGGTCTGGTCGTATTCGGGGCCTGGATTACCCAGGCCGACGATCAGTTGAATGGCAGTCACTACAGGGGCCCTTTATCAGGCTGACGCAGAGTAAGAAATTACTCGGCTTCGCCTTCTTCCTTCACCACGCGGGAAGCATGGATGTTGGCAACTGCCAGGTCGTTGCCGTGGGCCAGGGCCACCAGCTCGACGCCTTTCGGCAGGGTCAGGTCGGACAGGTGAACGGTCTGACCTACTTCGACCTTGGCCAGGTCAACTTCGATGAACTCCGGCAGGTCTTTCGGCAGGCAGGAGACTTCGACTTCAGCGATGGTGTGGGAAACTTCGCCGCCGCCTTGCTTCACGCCAACGGAGGTAGCTTCGTTGATGAAGTGCAGGGGTACGTGGGCGGTCAGTTTCTGGCCGGCAACTACGCGCTGGAAGTCAGCGTGCAGTACGAAGCCTTTGGCCGGGTGACGTTGCAGAGCCTTGATCAGAACGGTTTCGGTAGCACCGGAAACGTTCAGGGCGATCACGTGGCTGAAGGCAGCTTCGTTTTCCAGCAGCTTGGCCAGGTCTTTGGCCAGCAGGCTTACGGATTGCGGGGCTTTCTCGCCGCCGTAGATTACAGCGGGAACCAGGTTGGCATTACGACGCAGGCGGCGGCTCGCACCTTTCCCCAGGTCGGAACGCGCATCGGCATTCAGGGCGAAATCAGTCATTACAGTTCTCCAAAATAACCAAAACGCCCGTAATGCTTGCGACCAGCATCCGGGCGATTGGTCTATAAGCCCCGCCTGAGCGGGGCGCGTTTCGTCAGGGATGGCCGCTTAGCGGAACATCGCGCTGATCGATTCTTCATTGCTGATGCGGCGGACCGCTTCAGCCACAACCGGCGCGATATCCAGTTGACGGATACGCGAGCAGGCTTGTGCCGCGGCGGACAGGGGGATGGTGTTGGTCACCACCAGCTCGTCCAGCACGGAGTTTTCAATGTTCTCGATGGCACGGCCGGACAGCACCGGGTGGGTGCAGTAGGCGTAGACCTTGGCAGCACCATGGTCCTTCAGGGCCTTGGCCGCGTGGCCCAGGGTGCCAGCGGTGTCGACCATGTCGTCGACCAGCACGCAGGTGCGGCCTTCGACATCGCCGATGATGTGCATGACTTCGGACTGGTTGGCCTTCGGACGACGCTTGTCGATGATCGCAAGGTCAACGCCGAGGGACTTGGCCACGGCACGTGCGCGAACCACGCCGCCGATGTCCGGGGAAACGATCATCAGGTTCTCGAAGCGCTGGTCTTCGATGTCATCGACCAGGACCGGGGAACCGTAGATGTTGTCCACCGGAATGTCGAAGAAGCCCTGGATCTGGTCGGCATGCAGGTCGACGGTGAGTACACGGTCGATACCGACTACGGTCAGCATGTCAGCCACTACCTTGGCGCTGATAGCCACGCGGGCGGAACGCGGGCGGCGATCCTGGCGGGCGTAGCCGAAGTAGGGGATGACCGCGGTGATGCGGGAAGCCGAGGAACGGCGGAAGGCGTCAGCCATCACTACCAGTTCCATCAGGTTATCGTTGGTCGGTGCGCAAGTCGGCTGGATCAGGAAAACGTCCTTGCCGCGAACGTTTTCATTGATTTCAGCACTGATTTCACCGTCGGAGAACTTGCCTACGGAGGCATCACCGAGGGGAATATGCAGTTGACGTACGACGCGACGCGCCAGATCGGGGTTGGCGTTCCCCGTGAAGACCATCATCTTGGACACGCGCAGTACCTGCCGGCTGAGGGTAGACCTGATGAATCAAAAAGCCGTTCAAAGGCCGTGGGCTTTTGAACAGCTTTTCAAGTGTATGGCAGGGGCGGCTGGATTCGAACCAACGCATGGCAGGATCAAAACCTGCTGCCTTACCGCTTGGCGACGCCCCTATGTGTGCAACTCGCTATGCAGGATATTCGTTTCGCTGTACGCATGACCCAGTGGGTTAATGGCAGGGGCGGCTGGATTCGAACCAACGCATGGCAGGATCAAAACCTGCTGCCTTACCGCTTGGCGACGCCCCTGTATCGTACAACCGAATGCCTTGCATTCCTTCTCAAGCCAGACCTTGAAGCTTGCGGTGCAACATGGAGATGTTGCGGCCCTGGGCGACAAAGCTCGGCAGAGTGGCCGGAAGTTGGCGGCGAACTTTATCAGCATCGCCTTTGTTTGGGAAGCTCCCAAACACACAAGCTCCAGTGCCGGTCAATCTAGCTGAAGTGAATTTATTCAACAAGATCAGAGCGTTACGTACATCCGGGTAACGCTTCTCGACCACCGGCTGGCAGTCGTTACGACCGCCCCCCTCAAGAAGGCTGCGAACTTTAATGGGCGGCGAATTCCGTGTCAACTCAGGATCGGAGAAAACTTCTGCTGTGCTGACAAAGACTTGCGGCACGGCGACAAGGAACCACGGCTCAGGGAGTTCGACGGGGGTCAGCTGCTCGCCAACACCCTCCGCGAAGGCCGCGCGGCCGCGCACGAAGACCGGCACATCGGCGCCCAAGGTAAGCCCTAGAGCGGCCAGACGGTCTTCGCTCCAGCCGAGGTTCCACAGTCGGTCGAGCGCGAGCAGGGTGGTCGCGGCGTCGGAACTCCCGCCACCGATCCCGCCTCCCATGGGCAGGCGCTTCTCCAGCCACATGTCCGCGCCGAGGCGGCTGCCTGATTTGGCTTGGAGCTTGCGCGCCGCGCGGACGATCAGGTTGCTGTCGTGGGGAACGCCGGGCACGTCGGTTCGCAGGTGGATTTCACCATCGTCGCGCGGGGCGAAACCCAGTTCGTCGCCGTGGTCGAGGAACTGGAAGAGGGTCTGTAGCTCGTGATATCCGTCGGCCCGTCGGCCGAGGATGTGCAGCATCAGGTTGAGCTTGGCCGGTGCCGGCAGGACGAGTTGCGCATCCTGCATGTCACTGGCCGAGCTGGCGCGGTTGCCAGTCCTTGATCACCAGGGTGACGTCGAGGTTTTCGCCGCTTAGCTTGATGCGTTCGGGCAGGGTGTAGCCGTTCTGCTCGACGTAGCTCAGGTATTGCACCTGCCAGCCATCTTGCTCCAGGCGGGAAAGGCGGCTTTCGCCGTCGAGGGTGAGGCGGCTGCGGCTGTCAGGTGCGGGCAGGCCGCGCACCCACCAGAGCAGATGGGAGACCGGCAGACGCCAGCCGAGTTGCTCTTCCAGCAGCGCCTCGGGGGATTCGGCCTGGTAGCGGCCCTGGTTGGCTACTTCCAGCTCGATGTTGCCCGGGCGACCAGTGAGTCGCGCCGCGCCGCGACCCAGGGGGCCGGAAAGGCGGATGTCGTAGTAGTCCTGGCGCTGCAGCCAGAACAGGGTGCCACTACCGGAGTCCTTGGGCGCTCGGATGCCTACCTTGCCGCTTATCTGCCAGCCATCGAGGGTGCTGACCTGCTCTTTGTGAGCTTTCCAGATGGCCTGGTTACCCTGGCCTTCGAGGGTTTCGCGCGGGGCAAGGGCGGAGCAGCCGGCGAGCAGGACAAGTGCGCCGGCGGCCAGGAGATTTCGTACACGCATGGATCAGAGGTTTCCGGAGCCAGTCAGGCGTTGCAGGGTGTCACGGAGGATGGCGCTGTCGGGCTGCTTCTGTAGGGCGTCCGCCCAGACCTTGCGGGCTTCGACCTGCTTGCCCTGGGCCCAGAGGACTTCGCCCAGGTGAGCGGCTACTTCGTGGTCGGGGAACTCTTGCAGTGCCAGGCGCAGAAGGCGTTCGGCCTCCGACAGATTGCCCATGCGGTAATTCACCCACCCGAGGCTGTCGAGGATTGCCGGGTCGTCCGGGTTGAGCTTGTGCGCCTGTTCCACCAGTTTCCTGGCTTCGTCGTAGCGCGTGGTACGGTCGGCGAGTGTATAGCCTAGGGCGTTCAGGGCCATGGCGTTTTCCGGCTCGCGTTCGATGATGAAGCGCAGGTCCTTTTCCAGTTGGGCGAGGTCGTTGCGCTTCTCCGCCAGCATGGCGCGTGTGTAGAGCAGGTTGAGGTCGTCCGGGAACTGCTGCAAGCCCTGATGGATGACCTTCCAGGCACGTTCCGGCTGCTGGCGCTCCGCCAGGCTCTCGGTTTCGATCAGGTAGAGCTGGATGGCGTAATCCGGTTGGGCATCGCGGGCCTTGGCCAGACGGGTTTCGGCTTCGTCGGCGCGACCGCTTTCCAGGAGGATTTCCACCTGGCGCATCTGCGCCGGCAGGTAGTCGTTGCCCGGGCCAACCAGTGCGTACTCGATCAGCGCGCTCTCTTTGTCGCCGCGCTTTTCGTAGACCTGGCCAAGGTTGAAGTGGGCAGAGTCGACATGGCTACCGCGTTCCACCAGTTCTTCCAGGTACACCTGGGCTTCGTCCCAGGCTTCGCCTTCCAGGCAGACCAGCGCCAGGGAGTAGCGGAGGTCGTCGTCGTCGGGGAATTGCTGGACGAGGCCGGCAAACTCGGACTTCGCCTCGTCCAGGCGGTCCTGCTCCACCAGCATGCGGGCGTAGGTCAGGCGCAGACGCTTGTCGTCCGGGTGCTGCTTGATGGCTTTCTGCAGAAGCGGCAGGGCTTCATCGCCACGCTTGAGGCTCTGCAGCAGGCGAGCACGGAGCAGGATCGGGGCGATTTCCTTGTCGTTGGCGGGCACGCCTTCGAGCAGAGTGAGCGCTTCTTCGGTGCGGCCGTCCTGTTGCAGCAGCACAGCCTTGCCGAACACCAGCTGGCTATTGTCGGGGTGCTTGGCCAGCAGGCGGTCGAAGCTTTGCAGCAGGCCGGCGCGGGTGTCTGCGTCAGTTTCTGCGGCAGAGAGCGCGAGGAAGTCGAAATGGGTGTCGCCCTGGCCCTGCAGCACTTTCTCCATATAGGCCATGGCTTCGTCGTGGCGGCCGGCACGGGCCAGCTGAACGGCGGCGGCGCGCTGGGCGTCGAGATTGTCGGGAGCGTTCTTGGCCCAGATCAGCGCAGTGTCCAGGGCTGCCTGGTCGGCGCCCAGGTACTCGGCGATGCGGAAGGCGCGCTCGGCCACAGCTGGATCCTGAGTGGCGTTGGCCTGTTGCACGTAGTTGCCGAGGGCGATGTCGAAGCGATTGCGTTGCCCGGCCAGTTCGGCCGCGAGCAGGGCGTAGAGGGTTTCGCGGTTGAACGAGCCATAGACCTCTGGCTTTGCGGGCGTGGAGGCCTGGTTGCCTTCCTCGACCGGTGGAGTGCCGTCCGGGGACTTGTGGGTCAAGCTCTGACAGCCGCCGAGAAACAGCAGGGCGGTCAGCAACGCGAGGGATCTATTCATATAGGAAGGAAGGGGCTAACCAGCGAGTGGCCCATCATGACACAAGCCGTCAGGCTAGCACATGGGGCGGGGGCCAACCCGCGGACGAGCAAAACCTGTACGGGCAGACAATTATCGGCGGTGGTTGTCGTCGTTCGGGTGAAGTAGGACAATTGCGCGCCCTCCCGATTCAGTTAGCGACCCTGCATGGCCTTCATTGCTCTTGGTATCAACCACAAGACCGCCTCGGTGGATGTCCGCGAACGCGTGGCTTTCACCCCCGAGCAGCTCGTGGAGGCCCTGCAGCAGCTGTGTCGCATCACGCCCAGCCGTGAGGCGGCCATCCTCTCTACCTGCAACCGCAGCGAGCTCTACCTGGAGCAGGATCACCCGAGCACCGATGAAGTACTCGCCTGGCTGGCCGGTTATCACAACCTCAGCCTTGAAGAGCTGCGCGCGTGCGCCTATGTGCACCAGGACGATGACGCTGTTCGCCACATGATGCGTGTCGCCTCCGGGCTGGACTCCATGGTCCTCGGCGAACCCCAGATCCTCGGCCAGATGAAGTCTGCCTACGCGGTTGCGCGTGAGGCAGGCACCGTCGGCCCGCTGCTCGGTCGTCTTTTCCAGGCGACCTTCAGCACCGCCAAGACGGTGCGTACCGACACCGCTATCGGCGAGAACCCGGTTTCCGTGGCCTTCGCTGCCGTCAGCCTGGCCAAGCAGATCTTCTCCGACCTGCACCGCAGCCAGGCGCTGCTGATCGGTGCTGGCGAAACCATCACCCTGGTAGCCCGCCATCTGCACGAGCAGGGAGTGAAGCGCATCGTCGTCGCCAACCGGACCCTGGAACGCGCCAGCATCCTTGCCGAGGAGTTCGGTGCCCATGCGGTGTTGCTCGCCGACATGCCCCAGGAGCTGGTCAACAGCGACATCGTCATCAGCTCGACCGCCAGCCAGTTGCCCATTCTCGGCAAGGGGGCGGTGGAGCGCGCACTGAAACAGCGCCGGCACAAGCCGATCTTCATGGTGGACATCGCCGTCCCGCGTGACATCGAGCCCGAAGTCGGCGAGCTGGACGATGTCTACCTCTATACCGTGGACGACCTGCACGAGGTGGTCGCGGAAAACCTCAAGAGTCGCCAGGGGGCGGCTCAGGCAGCCGAAGAACTGGTCGGCGCTGGCGTCGAGGAGTTCATGCAGCGCCTGCGCGAGCTGGCCGCGGTCGACGTGCTGCGTGCCTATCGCCAACAGGCCGAGCGTCTGCGGGATGAGGAAGTGGCCAAGGCGCAGCGCATGCTGCAGAACGGCACATCGGCCGAGGAAGTGCTGGCGCAACTTGCCCGCGGCCTCACCAACAAGCTGCTGCACGCACCCAGCGTGCAGCTGAAGAAACTCTCCGCCGATGGCCGCTTCGACGCGCTGGTCGTGGCCCAGGAACTCTTCGCCCTCGACGAGGGCCCGGATAAACGTTCGCAATGAAAGCTTCCCTGCTGAACAAGCTTGACCTCCTCCAGGACCGCTACGAGGAACTTACCGCCCTGCTCGGAGATGCCGAAGTCATCAGTGACCAGGCCAAGTTCCGCGCTTACTCCAAGGAGTTCGCCGAGGTCGAGCCGGTGATCCTCGCTTTCCGCGAATTCCGTAAGGTTCAGGGAGACCTCGAGGGCGCTCAGGCGCTACTCAAGGACAGCGACCCGGACTTACGGGAGATGGCCGAGGAAGAAGTGGCCCAGGCCCGTGAGCAGCTCGTGGGGCTGGAGGACCGTCTGCAGCGCATGCTGCTGCCGAAGGACCCCAACGACGGCCGCAACGTCTTCCTGGAAATCCGCGCTGGCACGGGCGGCGACGAGGCGGCGATCTTCTCCGGCGACCTGTTCCGCATGTATTCCCGTTATGCCGAGCGCCAGGGTTGGCGTGTCGAGATCCTCTCCGAGAACGAAGGGGAGCACGGCGGATACAAGGAAGTGATTGCCCGCGTCGAGGGTGACAACGTTTACGCCAAGCTCAAGTTCGAGTCCGGCGCGCACCGTGTACAGCGGGTGCCGGAGACTGAGTCCCAGGGCCGTATCCACACCTCCGCCTGCACCGTGGCGGTATTGCCTGAGCCTGACGAGCAGGCCGCCATCGAAATCAACGCCGCCGATTTGCGTGTCGATACCTATCGCGCTTCCGGCGCAGGTGGCCAGCACGTTAACAAGACCGATTCTGCGGTGCGTATCACCCACATCCCGTCGGGCATCGTCGTCGAGTGCCAGGAAGAACGTTCCCAGCACAAGAACCGCGCCAAGGCCATGGCGTGGCTGGCGGCCAAGCTGAACGACCAGCAGGAAGCCGCCGCCCACAAGGAAATGTCCGATACCCGTCGCCTGCTGGTGGGTTCCGGTGACCGCTCCGAGCGCATCCGCACCTACAACTATCCGCAGGGCCGGGTGACTGACCACCGCATCAACCTCACCCTTTATGCGCTGGACGACGTGATGGCCGGCAGCGTCGAGGCCGTGATCGAGCCGCTGCTCGCCGAATACCAGGCCGACCAGTTGGCAGCCCTGGGGGACTGACGTGACCATCATCGCCAGTCTCCTCGGCGAAGCCCGCCTACCGGACTCGCCCACCCCGCGCCTGGACGCCGAACTGCTGCTGGCCGCCGCCCTCGGCAAGCCCCGCAGCTTCCTGCACACCTGGCCGGAGCGAGTGGTTTCCAGCGAAGTGGCCGAGCGTTATGCCAGCTTCCTGGAGCGCCGCCGCACCGGCGAACCGGTGGCCTACATCCTTGGCCACCAGGGTTTCTGGAGCCTGGACCTGGAAGTGGCGCCGGATACCCTGATTCCGCGCCCGGACACCGAATTGCTGGTGGAAACCGCCCTGGCACTGCTGCCGGCGAGCCCGGCCGAGGTACTCGACCTGGGCACCGGCACCGGCGCCATCGCCTTGGCGTTGGCATGCGAGCGTCTGGCCTGGAAGGTCACCGGCGTCGATCGGATTTCCACTGCCGTGGAGTTGGCCGAGCGCAACCGCGCGCGGCTGCGCCTGGCCAATGCCCGGTTCGTCGAGAGCCACTGGTTCTCTGCCCTGGGGAAGCAACGATTCGCACTGATCGTCAGCAATCCGCCCTACATACCGGCCCAGGATCCGCACCTCGCCCAGGGCGACGTACGCTTCGAGCCTTCCAGCGCCCTGGTGGCCGGCGCCGATGGCCTCGACGACATCCGCAAGATCATCCAGGACGCGCCCGATCACCTGCTGCCGGGCGGCTGGCTATTGCTGGAGCATGGTTTTGACCAGGCGCCGGCCGTGCGCGATCTGCTCGATCAGCAAGGCTTCCAGCAAGTGGAAAGCCGTCGCGACCTGGGCGGCCATGAGCGCATCTCTCTGGGGCAATGGCCATGCTGAATGATCAGGAACTCCTTCGTTACAGTCGGCAGATTCTCCTGCCGCAGATCGACATCGACGGTCAGCTGCGCCTGAAGCAGGGACGCGTCCTGATCATCGGCCTCGGCGGCTTGGGCTCGCCGGTTTCTCTCTATCTGGCTGCCGCCGGTGTGGGCGAGTTGCATCTGGCGGACTTCGACAGTGTCGACCTCACCAACCTGCAACGACAGATCGTCCACGACAGCAACAGCGTCGGGCAGAGCAAGGTCGATTCGGCCATGACCCGCCTTGCCGCGCTGAACCCTGAGGTACGTCTGGTGCCGCACGACCGCGCGCTGGACGAGGATTCCCTGGCCGCCGCCGTTGCAGCGGTCGACCTGGTCCTGGACTGCACCGACAACTTCGGTACCCGCGAAGCGGTCAACGCGGCATGCGTCGCCGCCGGCAAACCATTGGTGTCCGGCGCCGCCATTCGTCTTGAAGGCCAGCTTTCGGTCTTCGACCCGCGCCGTGACGACAGCCCTTGCTACCACTGTCTCTACGGCCATGGCAGCGAAGCCGAACTGACCTGCAGCGAGGCCGGCGTGGTTGGCCCGCTGGTTGGACTGGTGGGCAGCTTGCAGGCACTCGAAGCGCTCAAGTTGATCGCCGGTTTCGGCGAGCCCATGGTCGGCCGCCTCTTGTTGGTGGACGCCTTGGGAAGTCGCTTCCGCGAACTGCGGGTAAAGCGCGACCCGGCCTGCGAAGTCTGCGGAGCACGGCGTGCCTGAAGCTGCGGTCGGAGTCTTCGACTCAGGCGTCGGCGGCCTTTCCGTCCTGCGGGAAATTCGCACGTTGCTGCCTCGCGAATCGCTGCTCTATGTGGCGGATAGCGGCCACGTGCCCTACGGCGAGAAGAGCGCCGACTTCATTCGCGAGCGCAGTCACCAAATCGCCGAGTTCCTGCTCGACCAGGGCGCCAAGGCGTTGGTGCTGGCCTGCAACACGGCCACTGTGGCCGCCGTAGCCGACCTGCGTGAGCGTTATCCACAGCTGCCTATCGTTGGCATGGAGCCGGCGGTGAAGCCGGCTGCAGCCGCAACGCGCAGTGGCGTGGTCGGGGTGCTGGCGACTACTGGCACGCTGAAGAGTGCGAAGTTCGCGGCACTGCTGGATCGCTTTGCCGGAGATGTACGGGTCATCACCCAGCCCTGTCCCGGACTGGTGGAGCGCATCGAGGCAGGGGACCTGCTGGGGCCGGAAACGCGCACCCTGCTGACGGCCTATGTCGAGCCGCTACTGGCCGAGGGCAGCGATACCTTGATCCTCGGCTGCACCCACTATCCGTTCTTGCGTCCTTTGCTGCGTCAGCTGGTGCCGGACTCGGTCAGCCTGATCGATACCGGTGCGGCGGTTGCCCGTCAGTTGCAGCGGCTACTGGATGCGCGCGGTCTATTGGCGGAAGGGTCGGCCGAAAACTGCCGCTTCTGGTCGAGCGGCGATCCGCTGGCGATGCAGGAAATCCTGCCGATTCTCTGGGGCGAATCCGCCTGTGTGGACAGGTTTCCGGATTGATACAAAAGTCCGCCAGAGTTCTTTCCCCGATTAAAAAGCTATCTATAATCGCTGCCAGGTATTAAGACTTTTTTGTCTGCACTTCAGAAAAAGGATTGGTTTCATGAAGAAGCTTTTCTGCTGGGCCGCAGCTGCAGCGATCACCGTCGGCCATGTTGTTTCCGCCCAGGCTGCGGACGTTTCTCTGGACATTGGCCAGACTGGCGATTCCACCATGGTTTATCGTCTGGGAACTCAGTTCGACTTCTCCAGCAGTTGGTTCCAGACCGATGTAGGGCGCCTGACCGGCTACTGGGATGCCGCCTACACCTATTGGGAAGGCGATGAGACCGCCAGCAACCACAGCCTGTCTTTCACTCCGGTATTCGTCTACGAGTTCGCAGGTGAATCCGTGAAGCCCTACGTCGAAGCAGGTATCGGCGTCGCCGTGTTCTCGGACACCGACCTGGAAGACAACGATCTGGGTTCCTCCTTCCAGTTCGAGGATCGCATCGGCCTGGGCCTGCGTTTCGCCAATCAGGAAGTCGGCGTGCGCGCCATGCACTACTCCAACGCCGGCATCAAGCAGCCGAACGATGGCGTGGAGGCTTACACCTTGCACTATCGCCTGTCCTTCTGAGGCGAACCTGCAACACCGGAAACCGGGCCAAGCGCCCGGTTTTTTATTGCGCCTGCATCTTCAAACGGTACGTTCCGAAAGATTCCTGAAGGCCGCCAGTGCCCGATCGCGGCTGGCAGACAGGTCTACCAGCGGCGGCGGATACCCGGTGACGCCGAACAGGCCACCCAGTCCGGCCGGGTTGTGGATATCGCGTTTGTCCAGATGAGCGAGTTCCGGTAGCCAGTGGCGCAGGAAGCGTCCGTCCGGGTCGAACTTCTGCGACTGGTTTATGGGGTTGAAGATGCGGAAGTACGGGGCCGCATCGGTGCCGGTGGAGGCGCTCCACTGCCAGCCGCCATTGTTCGCCGCGAGGTCGCCGTCGATCAGGTTGCGCATGAACCAGCGCTCGCCTTCGCGCCAGTCGATCAGCAGGTTCTTGGTTAGGAACATCGCTACTATCATGCGAAGGCGGTTGTGCATCCAGCCCGTGGCGAGCAATTGGCGCATCGCCGCGTCGACGATGGGGATGCCGGTTCGCCCTTGCTGCCAGGCCTCCAGATCCTCCGGCGCACGGCGCCAGGCCAGCGCTTCGGTTTCGCGACGGAAGGGGCGGTGGCGGGAAACGCGAGGGAAGGCCACCAGGATGTGCTTGTAGAACTCGCGCCAGAGCAGCTCGTTGATCCAGCAGACGGCGCCGGGATTGCCACTGTCGAACTCCCCGAGGTTGTTGCGTAGCGCCGCGTGCAGGCATTGGCGGGGCGAGAGCACGCCAGCAGCGAGGTACGGCGAGATCTGGCTGGTGCCGGGGACGGCGGGGAAGTCGCGGCGTTCCTCGTAGCACCAGAGCTCTTCCAGGACGAAGGTGTCCAGCCGCTCGCGGGCGGCTTCTTCCCCGGCGGGCCAGAGTTGGCGCAGGCTTTCCGGAGGTATCGGGAAGCCTTCTACCGACATGGGGGGCGTGTCGCTGGGGATATCCAGTTCTTCCTGCGGGCGCGGTGGTGGCAGGCAACTCGGCAGGGCTGTGTGCAGGCGCTGGTAGCAGACTTTGCGGAACTGACTGAAGACCTGGAAGCAGGTGCCGGACTGGGTCAGAACGCTACCGGGACGGAACAGCAACTGATCGAGATGGCTCTGCAAGACGATACTGTCTGCCGCAAGCAGCTCGGCCACCTGGTGGTCGCGCCGGGCCTCATTGATGCCGTATTCCTCATTGACCTGAACCGAACCGATGTCGAAATCGTGGCAAAGCTGGCGTACCACCTGTGGCGCCTCGGCCCAGGTGTCGGCGTGGCGAATCAGTAGAGGCACGTTCAGCCGGTCCAGCGCCCAGGCCAGCTCGGACAGGTTGCGCATCCAGAAATCCACTTTGGCAGGCGCGTCGTCGTGGGTTTGCCATTGGCCCGGGGTGATGAGGTACAGGGCCAGAGTCGGGCCGGCGGTGAGTGCAGCCTGCAGGGCCGTGTTGTCCTGCACGCGCAGGTCGGTGCGGAACCAGATGAGCTGGCGCATGGAGCATTCCTTTATCGGTTGTGCAGCAGGCCGAGGTCTGACAGGGCCTGAAAGGCGTCGAGCGGGCTTTCGGCCAGGATGACGCCGGGGACGGAATCGGCCTGGTGGATGGCCGCTGCGGGTCCCCCCAGCAGACACGGGCATCGATGGCCGTTGAGCAGCCTTGGCAGTTGCCCGGGACTGATCGGCTGGCTTGAGTAGAGCATTAGGGCACGAGGCTGGATGCGCGCCACGACCAGGGGTAGTTCGGTAGCAGGTACCGGCCAGTCGAAGACTTCTACTGCGCAATCGGCGCTGCTGGTGAGCCAGGCCGCGAGCCAGAGGCCGGGCTCCATTGGCAGGTCCGAAACATTCATCATCAGGATCGGCGCCCCGCTGAACTGGCGGTTGTTGTGGTAGAGCCGCGCGCCTAGCTTGGTGCGCAGCCAGGAGTGCAGGAACACGCGCTCCGCCTGGCGGCCGAACTGGCCGCGCCAACGTTGTTCCAGCTCTTCCAGCACGGGCTGCAACAACTGGCGATAGAGAGTCTGAGGAGGGTAGAGCGCCATTGAGGCATTGAAGCGCTCGTCCAGTTGGCGCTCATTGAGGCTGCCAATGGCTTCCAGCAGGTGCTGGCGCTGTTCTTCCCAGGGGGAGGCCGACGTAGGTTCAGGGGCTGCCGGCGGCTGTTGCTCCTTGAGCAGCCCCTTGACCTGGCCAACGGCGACGCCCCGGTCCAGCCAGGTGAGGATCAGGCGTATGCGCACCACATCGTCCTCGGTGTAGAGGCGGTGGCCCTTGCTGGTGCGCAGCGGTGCGACGAGCCCGTAGCGGCGTTCCCAGGCTCGCAGGGTCACCGGTATGACACCGGTCTGGCGTGCCACTTCGCGAATGGGCAGCAGCCCCCGCGACAGTGCGGTCTGGTAGTCGATGTCCATCGAGGTTTCGCCGGGCGTGTCCATGGCTAGAGGGCGTTGCGCAGGCTGAGTTCTTCCGGATGCGGCTGCAGGTAGGCCTGCTGGGTGATGTAGCGATCCGGGTGACTGTTGAAGTGATGCTTGAGCAGGGTGATGGGCACGACCAGTGGGATGATGCCACCTCGGTATTGCTCGATCAGGCGCTGGAGCTCCGCCTTTTCCGGGCGGCTGAGGTGCGTCTTGAGATAACCGCTGAGGTGCTGCAGCACATTGCTGTGAGTGCCGCGAGTGGCGCATTTACCGAGGGCTGTCATGAGTGCCGAAAAATAGCGCGGGCCGATCTCGGCTGCCGGGTGCTCACCGATGTCGCCGAGCAGTCGGCCAAGGACCTTGTACTGCACCGGGTCGTGGGCCATCAGTTGGTACTTGTAGCGGGAGTGGAACGCGATGATTGCCTTGTGCGTCAGCCCTTCGCGGCACAGCGCCTGCCACTGCGCGTAGGCGTAAACGCGGGTGAAGAAGTTTTCCCGCAGCACCGGATCGTTGAGGCGACCTTCTTCTTCTACCGGTAGGTCCGGGCGCAGGGCGCAGAAGGCTCTGGCGAAGATTCCCCGGCCATCTCCTGCGGCTGCTTGGCCGTTGGCCCGATACACCTTCACCCGTGCGAGCCCGCAAGAGGGCGACTTCTGCATGAAGATGTAGCCACTGATGTCGTCGAGTTGCTCCGCCATTAGCTCGCCGAACTCGGTCAGGGCCTCGGTGTGATCGAGTTGCGGCTGTCGCGTGCCGACCGCACGCGGTGCAGCGAGGTCGCCAACCAGTCGGATGGGCGCGCGGGGAATGCCAAGGCCGATGGCCACTTCTGGGCACAGCGGCACGAAGTCGAAATGCGCTGCCAGGCTGCGGCTGCACAACCGTGACTCCTTGTGCCCACCATTGAAGCGCACGGGGTCACCGAGGAGGCAGGCGCTGATGCCCAGTTTGGGGCGCTGCGACAGATCGAAGGGCATGACCATGGGCTATTACCTGGACGCGTGTTATACAAAGTAGATTGTTTGTATAGGTTTATGGAAATCATAGAGATGGTCTTGTACAAGTCAAATGACTTGTACAAGTTCTTGACGGGTGGGATCAGCGCCAGCCGATCTGCCAGCTGCGGGTATCGGTCAGGTCGCGCCAGGGCAACTGCCGGCAGCGGTGGCTGTGCACAGCTTCGAGTTCCACGGTTTGCAGGACGCCGCCTTCATCGAAGATCAAGCGGCTGACGAGGAAGTGTCGTTCGCGTCTGGACGGCCGTACGGCCGTCCACTTCGAGAGCAGTAATTTGCGCGGATTGAGCCGCGGAGCGGTCACAAGTGCTCAAGCAGGCGGCGAGCGGCTTCCTGGCCGCTTAGCCAGGCACCTTCCACACGGCCTGACAAGCACCAGTCGCCGCAGGCGTAAAGGCCCAAGTCGGCATCGGCGAGGGCGCCCCACTGGTGCGCCTGGCTCGGCCTTGCGTAGAGCCAACGGTGGGCCAGGCTGAAGCTCGGAGCCGGAACGGCACAGCCGATCATTTCGGCGAAGGCACCATGCAAGTGTTCGATAACCGCATCCTTGGGCATGTCCAGGTGTTGCTTGCTCCAACTGCTGGTGGCGTGCAGCACCCAGGTGTCCAGGCTGGCTTCGCGACCTGGCTTGGAGCGATTGCGGGCAAGCCAGTCCAGCGGGCTGTCTTGCAGGAAGCAACCTTCAACACGGGTATCCAGCGGTTCGCTGAAGCCCAGTGCCACGGCCCAGGTCGGCTCCATGGCGACGCTTGCGGCGGCACCGGCGAGTTTCGGTGCAGCGGCCAGCAGGGCCGCAGCGTGGGGCGCCGGGGTGGCGACTATCACGTGGCTGAACGGGCCGTGACTGAGGCCTTCGGCATCTTGAAGGCCCCAGTGGCGTTCGCCACGGAAGACCTCGGTGATGCGGCAGGCGAAATTCACGGGCAGGGCACCGAGCAGGGCGCGGGTGATGGCGCTCATGCGTGGCGTGCCGACCCAGCGGATCTGCTCGTCGGGGGAGGGCAGCAGCTGGCCTTCGCTGAAGTGATAGAGACTGGGTGACCATTCGGCGACCCAGCCACGATCGCGCCATTGCTGCACCACTTCGGCGAAGCGACGGTCGCGGGCGGTGAAATATTGAGCGCCAAGGTCCACGGAGCCGGCGTCGCTTCGCTTGCTGGCCATGCGTCCACCGCTGCCGCGGCTCTTGTCGAAGAGCTCCACGGCCTGCCCGGCTGCATGCAGCGCCTGGGCGGCGGAGAGGCCGGATATACCGGTGCCGATGATGGCGATAGGTGCACTCATGGTCTACCTCGTTACCTATGGCTACAGGCTACGCTTTAGACAACACCTGTACAAAATTCAAGCTTTGTACAGGTTGATCGTTTCCAATCGCGGACTACTGCATTTCTGACGATACGTGGCCCAATCCGGGGCACGTTGAGGCGTCATAGACCAGACTAGGGCGATATCCGCACTTAGCGCCATGCGAGGAGGATGCCATGCACATATTGCTGACCGGCGGTACTGGTCTGATCGGCCGGGCGCTCTGCCAGCGTTGGCTGGCGGAGGGGCATCAGCTCACTGTGCTGAGTCGGCGGCCGCAGAGCGTTGCAAGCCTTTGCGGCCGCACGGTGCGTGGTATCAGCCAGTTTCCCGATTATGGCGACGAGCCGCTGGACGCCATCGTCAACCTGGCGGGAGAACCCATTGCAGATCGGCCCTGGAGCAATAAGCGCAAGGCACAGCTTTGGGGCAGTCGCATCACGCTCACCGAGCAGATGCTGGAGTGGCTGGAGAAGCGCGGCCAGATGCCGCAGGTGCTGCTCAATGGCTCGGCGGTAGGCTGGTACGGTGATGGCGGCGAACGGGAGCTGACCGAGGAATCGCCACCGGTGACCGATGATTTCGCCAGCCAGCTTTGTGTGGCCTGGGAGGAGACGGCGCAACGCGCCGAGGCATTCGGCATCCGCGTGGTGCTGGTGCGCACCGGTTTGGTGCTGGCGCGCGACGGAGGGTTTCTCAAGCGCCTCGTGCCACCCTTTCGCCTGGGATTGGGCGGTCCCCTGGGCAATGGTCGGCAATGGATGCCCTGGGTGCACCTGGACGATCAAATTGCACTGATGGATTTTCTCTTGAAGCAGATCGATGCGCGCGGTCCTTATAATGCGTGCTCGCCGCAGCCCGTGCGCAACCGCGATTTCGCCCGCAGCCTGGGTCGCGCACTGGGCCGGCCGGCCTTCATGCCGGCACCGGCCTTCGTCCTGCGTCTGCTGCTGGGTGAGCTGGCCGGGCTGTTGCTCGGTGGCCAGCGTGCGGTACCGGCCCGATTGCGGGCAGCGGGTTTTACCTTTGCATTCACCGATCTGGACATGGCACTCGGCGATCTGCTGAAGCCTAAGGATGTTTGATGACTGATCACGCGCTGCTGCTGGTCAACCTGGGATCGCCGGCTTCCACCAAGGTGGAGGACGTGCGGAGTTACCTTGATCAGTTCCTGATGGACCCCTACGTCGTCGACCTGCCGTGGCCGCTGCGGCGCCTGCTGGTTTCGCTGATCCTGATCAAGCGTCCGGCACAGTCGGCCCATGCCTACTCGTCGATCTGGTGGCCGAACGGTTCGCCGCTGATCGTCCTCAGTCGTGAATTGCAGGACGCCATCGTTCCCCTCTGGCGGCATGGCCCGGTGGAACTGGCGATGCGCTATGGAGAACCTTCCATCGAAAATGCGCTGCGCAAGTTGGCTGAGCAGGGTGTCAAGCGCGTGACCCTGGCGCCGCTCTATCCGCAGTTCGCCGACAGCACCACTACAACCGCCATCGAGGAGGCTCGCCGTGTAATCCGCGAGCGAGGCCTGACGCTGAATGTTTCGGTGCTGCCACCCTTCTTTGCCGAGCCGGACTACCTGGACGCCCTGGTGGCCAGCGCCAGGCCCTACCTTGAGCAGGACTTCGACCACCTGCTGCTGAGCTTCCACGGTTTACCCGAGCGGCATATCCGCAAACTGGTCAAGAGCATCGATCCACAGCATGACCTGACTGCCCCCGATAGCCGTGACGTCAGCGACGAGGTCCTGGCGGTCTGCTACCGCAGTCAGTGCCAACGCACTGCCGAAGCCTTCGCTGAACGTGCGGGGCTTGCGCCCGGAAAATGGTCGGTGTCCTTCCAGTCGCGCTTGGGCAAGGACAAATGGATCGAGCCTTACACCGAGGCGCGGCTTGATGAGCTGGCCAAGCAGGGGGTGAAGAAGCTGCTGGTGATGTGCCCGGCTTTCGTGGCCGACTGCATCGAGACGCTGGAAGAAATCGGCCAGCGCGGCAGCGAGCAGTTCCAGGAAGCCGGAGGCCAGGAGTTGGTGCTGGTGCCGTGTATGAACAGCCATCCGCAATGGGTTTCTGCGCTCGCCCGGCTTTGCGAAACGGCGGTGCGCCCTCTCTGATCTCGTCCACGTACTTCACGCAGGGGCGAATTCGCTCCTGCGGCGCCCTTATCAACCAGAGGTCATGGCGCGCATTCAGCGTGCCTATATGACGACCGTTCTCGTATTCAGGCCGCCCATGGCCACCTAAGCTGGGTTCTTCTTCAACCGTCGTGCGCCGCACCGGCGGCGCCGAGGAGAGCCCAGTGCAGAACAAGAACAATGGCTATCCCTCGGGCCTGAGAGCCTGGACCACCGTCGCGATCCTGATGGTGGCCTACGTGCTGTCCTTCATCGACCGGCAGATTCTCAACCTGCTGGTGGAGCCCATCCGCCGTGACCTGGTCATCAGCGATACGCAGATGAGCCTGCTGATGGGCCTGTCCTTTGCGCTCTTCTATACCGTCTGTGGCATTCCACTGGGTCGCCTGGCCGACAGCCGCAGCCGGCGCGGGCTGATCGCCATTGGCGTGCTGTTCTGGAGCGCCGCCACCGCCGCATGCGGCATGGCAAAACTCTATTGGCAATTCCTGCTCTGCCGCATCGGCGTAGGCGTGGGCGAGGCGGCCTTGTCGCCGGCGGCCTACTCGCTGATCGCCGACAGTTTCCCCAAGGAGCGGCGCGCCACTGCCATCAGCGTCTACTCCATGGGGGTCTATCTCGGTTCCGGGCTGGCCTTTCTGCTAGGCGGGCTGGTGATCAAGTTCGCGTCGGCCCAGGGCGACGTGCACTTGCCGTTGCTGGGCGAAGTGCGGCCATGGCAATTGATCTTCCTCGCCCTTGGCGCGGCCGGTGTGCTCTTCACTCTGCTGATGCTGGCGGTGCGTGAGCCGCAGCGGCGCGGCATTGGTGCCGGCGTAGTGGTGCCCCTTGCGGATGTCGGCCGTTATCTACGCAGCAATCGACGCACTGTCATCTGCCACAACTTCGGTTTCGCCGGCCTGGCCTTCGCCGGCTACGGCAGCGCGGCCTGGATTCCCACTTTCTACATCCGTACCCATGGCTGGGACGCCGGCCAGGTCGGCGTGATCTACGGCAGCCTGGTGGCCGTGTTCGGCTGCCTGGGCATCGTCTTCGGTGGGCGGCTGGCGGACTGGATGGCCAAGCACGGGCGGGCGGATGCCAACATGCGCGTCGGTCTGTTCGCCGCCATCGGCGCCCTGCCGCTGGTGGTGCTGTTTCCCCTGCTGGATGACGCTTTCTGGGTCACGGTGCTGATGGCGCCTACCGTGTTTTGCCTCAGCATGCCCTTTGGCGTTGCGCCGGCCGCCATCCAGGAAATCATGCCCAACGCCATGCGCGGCCAGGCTTCGGCCATCTACCTGTTCGTGATCACCCTGATCGGTCTTGGCTTCGGTCCTACCGCCGTGGCCCTGGTGACCGACTATGTGTTCGCCGACGACAAGGCCCTGCGCTACTCGTTGCTGATCGTCACCACCATCGCGGTGGCGAGCTCGGTGGTGTTGTTGTGGGCTGGGCTAAAGCCTTATCGCGAAAGCCTGCAGCGACTGCAGCAATGGGGCGTGGAGCCACAGGGTGAAACCATGCTCCGCGAGGCACAGCCTTCCACGTAGAACAGGCAGAAGACAAAAAAGCCCCGCGATTGCGGGGCTTTTTCATTTTGCGCCTCAGATATGCGGCGCGTCGTCCGGGCTATGATGCTTCCAGGTCTGGTGGCCCGGCAGGATCAGGTTGAGGGCGATGGCGACGATGGCGCAGAGGGCGATGCCTTTCAGGCCGAAGTCGTCCTGGCCGGTACCGGTGCCCACCAGCATGCCGCCGATGCCGAATACCAGGGTGACAGACACGATCACCAGATTGCGCGCTTCGGCCAGGTCCACCTGGTGGCGGATCATGGTGTTCAGGCCAACCGCGGCGATGGAGCCGAACAGCAGGCAGAGGATGCCGCCCATTACTGGCACCGGGATGCTCTGCAGTACGGCGCCGAACTTGCCGATGAAGGCCAGGCCGACGGCGAAGACGGCTGCCCAGGTCATGATCTTCGGGTTGTAGTTCTTGGTCAGCATCACCGCGCCGGTCACTTCCGCATACGTGGTGTTCGGCGGACCACCGAACAGGCCGGCTGCCGAAGTGGCCAGGCCGTCGCCGAGCAGCGTGCGGTGCAGGCCGGGCGTCTTCAGGTAGTTGCGACCGGTCACGCTGCCCACCGCGATCACGCCACCGATGTGTTCAATGGCCGGGGCCAGGGCAACCGGGACAATGAACAGGATGGCCTGCAGGTTGAACTCGGGGGCGGTGAAGTTCGGCAGTTCCAGCCAGGGCGCGGCGGCGATCCTGGCGGTGTCGACCACACCGAACCAGAACGACAGGGCGAAGCCGACGATCACGCCGGAGATGATCGGCACCAGGCGGAAGATGCCTTTGCCAAACACGGCGACGATCAATGTGGTCAGCAGTGCCGGCATGGAAATCCACATGGCGGTGGCGTAGGGAATCAGCTCAGCGCCGTCACCACCCTTGCCCATGGCCATGTTGGCTGCGATGGGGGCCATGGCCAGGCCGATGGAGATCACCACGGGACCGATCACCACTGGCGGCAGCAGGCGGTCGATGAAGCCCGTGCCTTTGATCTTCACGGCGAGGCCGAGGAACGTGTAGACGAAGCCTGCCGCCACCACACCGCCCATGGTCGCGGCCAGGCCGAACTGGCCCTTGGCGAGGATGATCGGAGTGATGAAGGCGAAGCTGGATGCCAGGAACACCGGCACCTGACGCCCGGTGACCAACTGGAACAGCAGGGTGCCGAGGCCGGCGGTGAAGAGCGCTACGTTCGGGTCCAGTCCGGTGATCAGTGGCATCAGCACCAGGGCGCCGAAGGCCACGAAGAGCATCTGGGCGCCGGAAATGACCTGGCGCCAGAGCGGGTCCTTGAATTCGTCGCTCATCGATCAGTTTTCCTTCTGCTTGGTGCCGAAGATCTTGTCTCCCGCATCACCGAGGCCCGGGATGATGTAGCCGTGTTCGTTGAGTCTCTGATCGATTGAGGCGGTGAAGATCATCACGTCCGGGTGGGCATCGTTGACCACCTTGATGCCTTCGGGGGCGGCGACCAGCACCATCGCGCGGATTTCCTTGCAGCCCGCGCGCTTGAGGAGGTCGATGGTGGCGACCATGGAGCCGCCAGTGGCGAGCATCGGATCGATGATCAGCGCCAGGCGCTCGTCGATCTCCGGTGCCAGCTTTTCTAGGTAGGTGTGGGCTTCCAGGGTTTCTTCGTTGCGGGCCACGCCCACGGCGCTGACCTTGGCGCCCGGAATCAGGCTGAGCACACCGTCGAGCATGCCGATGCCGGCGCGCAGGATGGGTACCACGGTGATCTTCTTGCCGGCGATCTTCTCGACCTGCACGGTGCCGGCCCAACCCTGGATTTCGTAGTTTTCCAGGGGCAGGTCGTTGGTCGCTTCGTAAGTCAGCAGGGCGCCGACTTCCTGTGCCAGTTCGCGGAAGTTCTTGGTGCTGATGTCGGCGCGGCGCATCAGGCCGAGCTTGTGGCGGATCAGCGGATGGCGGATCTCACGGATGGGCATGGGAGGGTTCTCCGGCGGGCTGGCAAAAAATTGCGTTAGCTTAATCCATTGATCACAGGCTGTGCTGCACTGACTGGTGGGTCCCGGGCACTGATGTCGCGGTCAAGCAAGGAACTGTCACACGCGGCGGCAACCTGCTGCAGTATGGTCGACACTCGTCCGTCGGGACTTGCTCCGGGGCAGGCGGATGGGTACCTTTGCCGACTTTTATCTTGACGCCCCGTTCAAGTTTTCACCGGGAACCCTGCCTGTTCCCCGCAGAACCCAGAGGAATTGCCATGTCCGCCGATCTCGCACACATCCGCCAGGTAAGGGCCGAAGCCGACTGCCTGTACACCGACGCCCAGGTCGAGGCGGCCATCTCCCAGGTCGCCATCGCCATCAACGGCGAACTGGCGGAGCGCAATCCGGTGGTGTTCTGCGTCATGAACGGTGGTCTGATCTTCGCTGGCAAGCTGCTGCCCAAGCTGGACTTCCCGCTGGAGCTGTCCTACCTGCACGCCACCCGCTACCGCAATGAAACCAGCGGCGGTGAGCTGTTCTGGAAGGCCAAGCCGGAAATCTCCTTCATCGACCGTGACGTGTTGATCATCGACGACATCCTCGACGAAGGTCACACCCTGGCGGCCATCATCGATTTCTGCAAACACGCCGGCGCTGCCAACGTGCATACCGCCGTGCTGATCGACAAGACCCACGACCGCAAGGCCCGTCCGGACCTGAAGGCCAACTACGTGGGCCTGCCCTGCGAAGACCGTTACATCTTCGGCTACGGCATGGACTACAAGGGCTACTGGCGCAACGCCGCCGGCATCTTCGCGGTCAAGGGGCTCTGAGTCATGAGATCGCCGCGCTTCCTCGATCAGGCCCTGTTCGCCGAACTGGCCGACAAATCCGCGGCGAATCCGCGCAAGCGCCAGCACCATAACTTCCATGCCATGGAAGAACCTTGCCATCGCATGGCGGTGGGGCTGCAGCCGGGAACCTACATCCCGCCGCACCGTCACCTCAGCGCTGACAAGGCGGAAAGCCTGTTGGTGCTCAAGGGGCGCCTGGGCCTGCTGATCTTCGACGAGGACGGCAAGGTCGTCGACAAACGCGAGCTGGCGGCGGGCGGCGAATGCGTCGGTGTCGACCTGCCGCCGGGCGTGTTCCACGCGCTGGTGGTGCTGGAGCCGGACAGCCTGCTGTTCGAGTGCAAGGCCGGCCCCTATCGCCCAGTGGGCGAAGGCGAGCTGCCCGCATGGGCGCCCCGTGAGGGCGAGCCAGGGGTGGCCGATTACTCGGCCTGGATGCGCTCGTTGTTCTCCTGAGGCGCATCGCCCTGCAGCCACTGCATCGCCTTGGCCCGTGCTTGTTCCAACGATTGTACGTAGGCCAGGCGACCACTCTCCCGATGTACACCGGCGCGGCGTAGTTTCAGCCGCACACGGGGTGAAGTGCCCACAAGCACCAATCCCACGCCCTGGCGAGCGTAGTCGTGCAGCAGGTTTTCAAGGGCCGCCAGCGCGGTCATGTCCAGCATCGGTACCGCGGCCATCTCGACGATCACCACCTTCACCTCGGGATTGAAGCGGCGCAGCACGCTCAACGCCTTTTCCGCAGCGCCGAAGAACAGCGGACCACGGATGGCGTAGACCAACACCTGTTCAGGGAGATCGCGCAGGGCTTCGTGGAAGTGGCGGGGCAAGGGCGCAGCGTCGGTGAGGTCGCTCATGCGTTTGATGAACAGGCCGGCAGCCAGCAGCAGGCCGACACCCACTGCCAGCACCATGTCGAACAGGACCGTCAGCACCAGGCAGGTGAGCAGGACCAGTACGTCGTTGCGCGGGGCGATGCGCAGGGTGTGCACCACGTGTCGCGCTTCGCTCATGTTCCACGCAACCATCAACAGCAGTGCCGCCAGCGCGGCCATGGGCAGGTAGCTGAACAACGGCGCTAGCAGCAGCATGGCCAGCAATACCACGCCGGCGTGGATGATGGCCGCGATGGGGGAACGGGCACCTGCGCGCACGTTGGCGGCGCTCCGGGCGATTGCCGCAGTGGCGGTGATGCCGCCGAACAGCGGAGCAACCAGGTTGCCGAGACCCTGGCCGACCAATTCTGCATTGGGGTCGTGGCGCGTGCCTGCCATACCGTCAGCCACCACGGCACAAAGCAGAGACTCGATGGCACCGAGCATGGCGATTGCGAAGGCCGGTGCGAGCAACTGGCGAATCAATTCGAACGAGAGGCCCAGGGGCTGGCCATCAGGGCCGGGCAGCATCCATGGCCAGGCGAAGGTTGGCAGGAACGGTGGAATGCCAGGGTGGTTGATGCCATCCACTGCGTAACTGAAGCGTTCGCCCAGGGTTGCGACTGGAATACCTATCGCTTCCATCAGCAGCCCGAGCAGGGCACCCAGCGCCAGCGCTACCAGATGACCCGGCACCTTGGGCACCAGGCGCGGCCAGATCACCAGCACCGCGAAACAGACCATGGCCACCAGGGCATCGCCCAGGTGTGCGGTTGGCAGGGCGCCGGCCAGCAGGTGCAATTGATCCACGTAGTTCTGCGGCGACTCGGCCAACTGCAGACCGAGCAGGTCCTTGATCTGCAGGGTGGCGATGACGATTCCAATGCCGGCGGTAAAACCCAGGGTCACCGGGTAGGGGATGAACTGGATCAGCCGGCCAAAGCGTGCCAGGCCCATGGCGATAAGAATCAGTCCGGCCATCAACGTACAGAGCAGCAGGCCGCCAAGGCCGAATTTCTGGGTGATGGGCAACAGGATCACCACGAAGGCAGCGGTAGGCCCGGAAATGTTGAAACGTGATCCGCCGGTGAGGGCGATCAGCGGCGCCGCGAGCAGTACCGTATAGAGGCCATGTTGCGGCGCCACGCCGACCGCTATGGCCAGTGCCATGGCCAGGGGGATGGCGATGATGCCGACCGTGGTCCCGGCTGCGAGATCGCCACGCAGGTCGGCGAGCGAATAGCCATCGCGCAGCGTTTGGCGCAAGGCCGCGAATAGGGGAGGCAGATATCGGGACATGGTCGCTCCTGTGGCAGAGGCCCCGAGTATAGGAGGCAGGCTCGGGAAGTTAAGTCGGCGAGGGTCGAATGCCGCTGTCCGAAAGCCCCGCGCTAGAGTGTTCGCCCGCTGAATTCGGAGTTGTCGATGTCCCTTCCCCTGCGTATCGGGGCCTGCCTGGCCCTAGTGCTGAGCCTGCCTCTCTCCGCCGCCGAAAACACCCCCATGCACGCCCAGTTCCTGCCGCCAGACGACCTCTCGCTGCGCCAGGAACAGCCCGATCAGCAGCAACTGATCCAGATCACCGAGTACTCGGTTGTGCTGGGTAGCCAGCGTCAGTCCAACCAGCAGCCGATCCCCATCACGTCGCCTGCCGTGCTGCGCCTAAAGGGGAAGCCGCTCAGCAAGGGCGCCGATGTGCGTCAGGTGGTGATCCAGTTCGACGTCGAGGGCAAGAGCCTGAAGAAACCCGGATACGACCCGCAAACCCGTATTCTCAGCCTGAATTACCCGATGGCGCAGTACGCGGCTGTGCTCGATCTGCTGCGCAACGGACCGGTGTACTGCCAGTTCCTCAGCTACCCCAACGGCCATGTCTGGGCCGACCTGCACAGCGGTGCAGTACGCCTGCGTTGAGCGCGCAGGCCCGCCGGGGGTAAACTGCCCGCCCCGTGATACCCGGCCCGAGAGATGTGAGCGATGCGTAAAGACAAGAAGCAGGTGATTGGCGAAGAAATCTCCGAAGACTCGATCAAGCTGTTCCTCGCGGTCGAGCCGGCCGACTCCACTCCGCCTTCGCTGCACAAACTGATCAAGGCATACCGTGGCCTGCGCATCGACGACTTCGAGCGTTTCGTCGGCTTTTTCGTCGAGGCCGGCTACGACCTCGATGCCAAGGATGAGAAGGGCAACGACTTCATCGCGCTGATCCAGGACCAGCGCCAGGCCGAGCCCTACATCGAAGTGATCAAGGCCGCTCGTGGCTGATCCCATGCGCAGACGAGAGAGCCCGCCATCGAGCGGGCTTTTTTGTGGGTGAGAAGTGCACGCCGCACATAAAAAAACCGCCCCGAAGGGCGGTTTTTTCTTTCAGCGTACTGCCGAGGCTCAGGCGATGCTCTGGGTCGCGGTGTTGACGTTTGTCAGGCCAAGTGCCGCATCGGAACGGGCGCTGATCTCGCGGTACAGATCTGCGTCGCTTTCCAGGACCTTCTCGCGAGCCGGGAAGATTTCCTTCAGCTTGGCTGTCCACTGCTCGGAACGTGCCTGCTCGGCGAAGCAGCGCTCGATCAGGTTGAGCATGATGGAAACGGTCACCGAAGCGCCCGGGGAGGCGCCCAGCAGTGCCGCGATGCTGCCGTCTTCGGCCGAGACCAGCTCGGTACCGAATTGCAGGATGCCGCCTTTGCCTGCGTCCTTCTTGATGATCTGCACGCGCTGGCCGGCCACTTCCAGGCGCCAGTCGGCCGGGTTCAGGTCCGGATAGAACTTGCGCAGGGCATCGAGACGCTGCTCCTGGGATTGCATCACTTCCTTGACCAGGTAACGGGTCAGGTCGAAGTTGTCGCGAGCCACGGCCAGCATCGGGCCGAGGTTGCTCGGACGTACCGAGAGCGGCAGGTCCATGAAGGAGCCGTGCTTGAGGAACTTGGTGGTGAAGCCGGCGTAGGGTCCGAACAGCAGGGATTTCTTGCCGTCGACCACGCGGGTGTCCAGATGCGGCACGGACATCGGCGGGGCGCCGACTTCGGCCTGGCTGTAGACCTTGGCCTGGTGCTGCTTGACCACTTCGGGGTTATCGCAGCGCAGCCACTGGCCGCTGACCGGGAAGCCGCCGAAACCCTTGCCTTCGGGGATACCGGAGAGCTGCAGCAGCGGCAGTGCGCCGCCGCCGGCACCGAGGAACACGAAGCGCGCGGACACTTCACGATTGGCGCCGGTCTGGGTGTTCTTGATGCTGACTTTCCAGCCTTCGTCGGTGCGACTGAGGTTGGTGACCTTCTGGAAATAGCTGACGCGAGTGTCCTGCAGGCTGGAGAGGTACTGCAGCAGCTGATTGGTGACCGCGCCGAAATTGACGTCGGTGCCGTTCATGGCGCGGGTCGCGGCGATTTTCTCGGACGCATCGCGTCCCTTCATCATCAGCGGCGTCCATTTGGCCATGGTGGCGCGGTCTTCGGTGTACTCCATCTCGCTGAAGGCGTGGTGCTGGCGGAGCAGCTCGAAACGCTTCTTGAGGAAGGCCGTGTCCTTTTCTCCGCGCACGAACGAGAGGTGCGGGACGGCGTTGATGAAAGTCTTGGGCGAACCGAACGCGGTCTTGCCGCTCATGTAGGCCCAGAACTGCTTGGACACCTCGAACTGGGCGTTGATGTTGACGGCCTTCTTGATGTCGATGGAGCCATCGGCCGCCTGGGGCGTGTAGTTCAGCTCGCAGAGGCCTGCATGGCCGGTACCTGCGTTGTTCCAGGGATTGGAGCTCTCGATGGCTCCCGATTCCCGGAGTTCGGCGATCTCCAGCTTGATGCCGGGATCGAGCTCTTTAAGCAGTACCGCCAACGTAGCGCTCATGATGCCGGCCCCGACCAGCAACACGTCCACTGCTTCGTAATCGTTTTGCGCCATTTGCTCGCCACTCTCTTGTGAAGTAGTGAAAAACCGTCATCTCACGCTCTTTTGGAGACGTGAACCTCAAAAGGATCGGCTACCCCCAGGCAGGCCGCTTCCGTCTGCATACGTGTTGCTACGCATGCGTCCCTGCAAAAAAGCGTTTGCAATTCGGGCGGAAGGATGCGGCAAGCCAACAAGTGGCAGCGCGAAAAGTGGACGGCTCTCTGTGGGGCTGTGCGGATGCCCAAGCTGGCGCGAGGTGCGGTGTTGCGAGGCCCGATCAGGAGACGACCTTATAATCGGGGGGCGATTATAACGATGAAATGGACGGAATAGGGCGCTCGGTGTGACTTTTATTCATCCACCGGTCAGGCTGCCAACGCGTTGCGGCGCGAAGGCTGTCTGACGACCGGTGCGACGCGGGCGCTGGCGGGCAGGGGCTGGTCGAGCCAGGCGAGACTGGTTTCGCTCACTTCCACCCAGTTGCCGCTGGTCGGACGGTCGATTCCGTGGTGCAGGCCACGGCAGATCCCCGCGTTATCCACAAGGGCGAAACTGCGGCGTTGCGGGCGGCGGGCGAGCATGGACCAGAGAAGGAACATCCTGACTACTCCTGTGGGACTGACGCCTTTATGCCAGGGGGGCGTGACAGGGGAATGACAGGAACCGCACCCGAGGATGGCGGTCTGACATTGCATGGGGACTGGCGCTCTGTCAGTACCTCGGTCGGGTGGTTATACTGCCGGCCGTTTTGCCTTCACTCCTGGAGAGATAAAGCATGCTGAAACGCCCGTTGCTTGGCCTGCTGGCCGCCCTCAGCCTGACCCTGGTCGGCTGTGCCCTCAGTCCGCAACAACTCAGCCCGCAACCCAAGCTGACCGGCCCGTTGACTCCTGTAGGCCAGGGCCAGCCGGTGGTGGTGCGTGTTGCTGACGGTCGTCCTTCTCCGGTTCTCGGCACCCGTGGCGGTATCTATGCCGATACCAGTGCCATCAGCGTGCAGGGCCAGGACATCCTGCCGCGTCTGCAAGCCGAGGCCGAGGCCGCTGTGCGCTTGTTGGGCTTCACCCCGTCGCCGAACGCCTACAACGCTCCGCAACTGACCCTGACCCTGGCTGACCTGAAGTACCAGTCTCCCAAGGAGACCTACGTCACCGAGGCGAACATCAGTGCCAGTTTCCGCGTCGACGTGCAGAACAGCAGCCGCCGCTACAGCGGCAAGTACGGCGCCTCGCTGAACCAGCGCTTCGGTACCGCGCCGAACCAGCAGACCAACACCAAGCTGGTAACCGATGTGCTGAGCGATGCGATGACCCGAGCTTTCAAGGACCCGACCATCGGTCAGGTTCTGTCTCAGCAGTAAGCGGACCTTGTCCGAGAGAGCCCGGCCACGCGCCGGGCTTTTTCTTGCCTCCGGACTCGCGTGAGGTCTTCCGCGAGTCCGGCGGCATTCGTCGGAAGGAGCGAATGGGCGGGCGTCGGTTTCGGTAAACTCGCGTCTTCCGATAGACCCCCCGGATCAGGGTGGGCAGATATTTGTCTTGCAGGTTGAGTGCATGGTCGCACCGCCTGAAGCGGAGTTTGAGATGTCGCTGCAGGCGCTTTGGGCCATGTTCCTGGCCCACCCCGCACAGGTCGTCAATGGCCTGGCCGTGTTCTTTGCTTGTGCTGGTGCCTGGGTGCTGCTGGCTACCCGGCTGCGGGAACAGCGTTCCATTGCCCGCCTGGTTGCCGACAGCGAACTCGACGAAGCGGCCGATATGCAGGATGACGGTGCCCGGCGTCTGAACCGCTTCTTTTACGCCTTCGGCTATTTCAGCCTGGCGGTGGCCCTGGGGGTGTCCTGGGCCAGTACCCAACTCTGAGAACTTGCCCACGACCTGTTGCACGTTGGAATGAGTGCGTTGAATTTGGCTTCGGGCTGCTCATTTACTTCGCGCCCTCAGCCACCAGCTCGTGAACAGGTTCCGGTGCCTCTTGCTCAATAAAAAACGGCGACCCCTGGGTCGCCGTTTTGCATTCTGACTCCGCCTTACAGGGGCAGTCCTGCCTTGATCCGGTACTGATTGCGTACGGGGGTGGCGTATTGCTGGATCAGGTAAGGACGCTGCTCCTCCGGGCAAGCGTCAAGACGCTTCTGCCACTCGGCCTGGGCGCGAGCCAGTTCATCGCCTTTGAAGATATCGGCGGCAGTCGGTACGTGCAGATCGGGGGCGCGCTCGCCCCACATGGCGTAGGCCAGGTAATGCACAGGGAACAGGCGATAGCCACCGAGGATCTGCTTGTCGATTTCCTGGGCCAGTTGCTTGGCGTCCTCGCTGGAGCTGCCGATTTCGCTGCCGAAGGTGATGTGCACGCGGCCTTTGTAGCCGGTGATCCCGAGGGCAATGCTCGCATCGTCCTCACCAGGGGCCTTTGCGTAGCTGCCGGTGCTGGCGCGGACCTGCAGTTCGCGGGCCTTGGCCTGGTCGCACGGATCGTATTCGTAGCTGATGGAGACCGGGATCAGGTGCAGGTCACGAATGACGTCGGCGAACGCTTCGTCCTTGCGGCTCATGTGGAACATCTTGAGGATCGCCGAATCGGTGCGATCGTCTCCGTCCTTCGCGCGGCCTTCGGCCTGGGCGATCCAGATCGACTGACCATCCTTCTGGATCGAATGGTTGATGTACGCCGACAGCAACTGGAACGCCGCCAGCTTCTCGCGGCGCCCGGCGAGGTTGCGATGCACGATGAAGCTCTTGTTCAGGCGCATCAGGTCACTGACGAAGGGCTTCTGCAGCAGGTTGTCGCCAATGGCGATGCGTGGCGTCGGCAGCCCTGCGTGGTACACGGCGTAGTTGACGAAGGCCGGGTCCATCACGATGTCGCGGTGGTTGGCCAGGAACAGGTAGGCGGTACCCGGCTTCAGGCGCTCCACGCCGGAATAGGTCACGCCATCGGTAGCGCGCTCGATGGTGTTGTCCACATAGGGCTCAATGCGGTCTTGCAAGGCCGCCACCGAGTTGATGCTCGCGAACTCGCTGCGCAGCCGATGAGCTATAACAGGCTTGAGGAGCCAGCCCAGCGGGCCCGCCAGTTTCGGGAAACGATAGCGGGTGAGGGTGCCGAGGAAGGCGTCGTCGGCAAAGAGGCGCGCAAGCACCGCCGGGACCTCGGCATCGTCATAGGGTCGGATGGCTTCAAATTCGCCCATTGGTCACTCTTGTTCTGGAATCGGCTGGATAAAGGATGGAGGCCCCGTCATACGGGGCGTCAAATAGACCGGCGATTATACAGGCAAGTCACACGGGAGGCGGGATGCTGGAGACAGAGGACTACCAATGCCCCTATTGCGGCGAGCCGGCTGAAGCCGTGCTCGATCTCTCGGGTGGCGAACAGCAGTACATCGAGGACTGTCCAGTGTGCTGCCGGCCCATCCTCTTCCTGCTCTGGACCGATGGCCAGGACTGGACACTGGAGGTTCGCCGGGAGGACGACTGATGCGACGAATCTATGAGCCCAGGGACCTGATCGAAGCCGAACTGCTGCTGGGCATGCTCGCCAGCGAGGGCGTGGAGGCCCATCTGGCCGGTGGACATCTGTTGGGCGGAATCGGCGAGTTGCCTATGTTCGGCTTGCTCGGCCTGCTGGTCGAGGACGAGGACGCCGAACGCGCCAGCAGGCTGATCGCCGCGTACAATGCCGCGCAACCCCTGCCGGGTGAAGAGCCCGACAGTTACCCCGGGACTCTGCTCTGCTGATTTCCCGCACACGAACTGGCTGCCTCATGTCTGGACGTTTCGCACTGTTCCGCTGGTCGCCCACTCAGGCCGCCCTTCCGGGTTTCCCCGCCGACCACCAACCACACTGGAACCTGGCTCCCGGCAGCCGGGTGCTGATGCTGCGCGAGGTGGACGGCCAGTTGCGTGCCGACATGGCCCGCTGGGGCCTGACGCCGTCCTGGCTCACCGATCTGTCCAAGACCCCGTCGCACGCCCGTGTCGAAACCCTGGCCGACCAGCCGATGTTCCGTGAGCCTTTCCGCTCGCGGCGCTGCCTGATCCTGGCCAATGGGTTCTATGAGTGGCGTGGCGTGCGCAAGCGGCCCTACTGGCTCAGCGCCGAAGGCGGGAGCATGTACCTCGCCGCTCTCTGGGAAGCCTACCCGGTTGGCGATGTGGAATACCTCAGCCTGGCGATGGTCACCCAGCCTGTTGCCGGCCTGCGCCGCCCGCTGGTGCTGGATGAGGAGGGCCAGCGCCTCTGGCTGGCCGCCGATTCGACGCCGATTCAGTTGCAGGAACTGCTGGCCCGGCCCGGCCCGCAGCTGCGCGAGCGCGCCCTGGCGACACTGGTGAACAATCCCAAGCTAGATGGACCGGAGTGCCTGACACCGGCCTGATGTGTCGCACCCACCCTCGCAGTTACGCAGGTTCGTGCGTGCGGCGTTCCGCTAGAGCGAAGCGAAACCCAAGGAATCTCCGTCGGGCTGCGCGTTGGGCGTCGCATAGCTCAGACACAACCTACCAGAGCAGTTCGCAAGCCGAATGAAAAAGCCCCTCGTGATGAGGGGCTTTTTCTTACACCTTGAACTGATTGATCAGCCGTCGTTGCTGCTCGGCCAACTTGGTCAGCTCGGCGCTGGCCTGGGAGGCTTCGTCGGCGCCGCCGGCGACCTCGTTGGCCACCTGGCCGATGTTGATCACGTTGCGGTTTATATCCTCGGCCACCGCGCTCTGTTCCTCCGCGGCGCTGGCGATCTGGGTGTTCATGTCGTTGATCACCGATACCGCCTGGGTGATGGACTCCAGCGCATGGGCCGCTTCGTTGGCGTGCTGCACGCTGGTGTCGGTCTTCTCCTGGCTGTCCTGCATCACCTTCACCACTTCGCGGGTGCCGTGCTGCAGTTGCTGGATCATCGTCTGGATTTCTTCAGTGGCCTGCTGGGTCTTCTGCGCCAGGTTGCGTACCTCATCGGCGACCACCGCGAAACCACGCCCCTGCTCGCCGGCGCGTGCCGCCTCGATGGCCGCGTTCAATGCCAGGAGGTTGGTCTGCTCGGCGATACCGCGAATGGCGACCAGGATGGCATTGATGTTCTCGCTGTCCTTGGCCAGGTTCTGCACCACGCCCACGGCGCGGCCGATCTCGGTGGCCAGGGCGGAGATGGCTTCGGCGGTGCTGTGGACGATGCGCTTACCGTGGTTTGCCGCCTGGTCGGCGTGGCTGGCGGCTTCCGCCGCATGGGTGGCATTACGGGCCACGTCCTGGGCAGTGGCGGTCATTTCATGGACTGCGGTGGCCACCAGCTCGATTTCCGCTAGCTGCTTCTGTACGCCCTGGTTGGTGCGGATGGCGATATCGGCAGTGTGCTCGGAAGAGTCGCTGACCTTCTGCACTGAGGTCACTACCTGGCTGATCATCGACTGCAGTTTGCCGAGGAAGGTGTTGAAGCCCCCAGCGATGGCGCCCATCTCGTCGGCGCGGTTGTTGTGCAGGCGTTGGGTCAGGTCGCCGTCCCCCTTGGCGATGTCATCCAGCATGCCGACCATCTGGCGCAGCGGACGGGCGATACCGTAGCCGACGAACCAGATCACCAGCAGACCAAGACCAGCGATGAGCAGGCCCACCAGGGTCATGCCGAAGATATCGGCGTCGCGCTGGGAGGCGAGGTCGCTCTGCAGCTGAGACAGCTCCTTCATCACTGCCTGTACCGGCAACTGAATCAGCAGCACCCAGCGGGCGTCGGTGTCGCCGATGCCGAAGGGAACCATCAGCTCGATGCGCTGGCTGGCCTGGTCAATGCGGTAAGCCGGCTGGTCGCCGGACAGGCCGCGCAGGCTGTCCAGGGTGGTGGAGTCCAGCGCCTTGGCAGCGTCTTCGCCCAGCTTCGAGCTGTCGCGGGAATAGGCCACCAGGCGGTTGTTGCTGGCAAGCAGCGCCATGTCACCGGCGCCCTCGTAGAGCTGCTGGTCTGCTTTACTCAGCAGGTCCTGGATGAAGTTCAGGGAGAAGTCGGCACCGGCGATGCCCTTGAACTCGCCCTTGATCATGATCGGCGCGGTGAACGACGAGAGGATCACGATCTTGCCGCCCACATCATAAGGTGCGGGGTCGATGGCGCAGGGCTTCTTGCGCTCTTTCGAGCAAAGGTAGTACTCGCCCTCACGTACACCGGTGGGGAGCATCTTCTCGCTTTCCATGAAGCCGATGGCGTCCTGGCCAACGCTGCCGTCGGCATTGCGGAACCACCAGGGCAGGAAGCGGCCTGTGCCGTCGTAGCCATTCCCCTTCGGGCCGGCATAGTTGGCGTCGGCACCGTCGATGCCATTGGGCTCCCAGCCGATGTAGCTGCCATTGAGCTTGGGGTTGCGCTCGGTGGTCTGGCGAACCAGGTTGTTCAGCTGCTCACGACTGATGCTCAGCTTGGGATTGCCGGCGTCGTCGGTTTCACCGAGCAGGCTGTTGAGGTTAGCCATGTTCTTGGCAATTCCCAGGGGCAGCTCCAGTTCCCGCTGGATCTGGCTCACCTGGGAGCCAGCGAGCGCAATCAGGCGATCATTGATCACCTGTTCGAGCAATGCCTGGGTGCGTTGCTGGACCAGTTCCTGGGTTTTCGCACCGGAAAACAGGGCGTAGAGCACCAGGGCGGCAACCACCGCCAGCACGCTGGCTCCTGCCAAGGCTGCGATGGAGAACTGAATGGACCTGAACTTCATGTGGACTCCGGAAATGGGATTTCACCGTGATTCCTTATATCGGCCGGACTGTGAAATTTCCTAAGTCGTGCATGCAGTTAAAAACGTCGCCAGCTTGTCTACATGCGACGTGGTTGCCCGGGTTTCTGGCCAGCCTTAGCATTACCGACCTCGCAAAGAGATGGAGAGCCACCATGGCCAAGCTGTTTTACCTGTCCGGGCTGACCGCGGCCCTGCTCCTGGCAGGATGCCAGGCCGTCAATACCACCAGCGGCGGAGCAGTCGGCGTCGAACGCAAGCAGTACATGTTCAGCATGTTGTCGAGTTCTGAGCTGAATCAGATGTACGCCCAGTCCTACCAGCAGACCGTGACCGAGGCGCAGCAGAAGGGCGTGCTGGACAAGAACAGCACCGACGCCCGTCGTGTCGATGCGATTGCCAAGCGGCTGATCGCCCAAACTTCCGCGTTCCGTCCGGATGCCGCGCAATGGGCCTGGGAAGCCAATGTGATCGACAGTGACGAGCTCAACGCCAACTGCGGTCCGGGCGGCAAGATCATCGTCTACAGCGGCCTGATCGATAAGCTCAAACTCACCGACGACGAACTGGCAGCGGTGATGGGGCATGAGATCGCCCACGCCCTGCGCGAACACAGCCGCGAAGCCATGTCCAAGGCCTATGGCGTGCAGATGGCCAACCAGATCGGTTCGGTCCTGGGTGTCGGTCAGGCTGGTCTGGGGATGGCCAACGCGGGTGTGGAATACCTGATGACCCTGCCCAACAGCCGCTCCAATGAGAACGAAGCCGACCTCATCGGCCTGGAGCTCGCCGCCCGTGCCGGCTACAACCCGAACGCCGCCATCAGCCTCTGGCAGAAGATGGAGCAGGCCGGTGGTGGAGCTCCACCGGAGTTCATGAGTACACACCCGTCGTCAGGCTCGCGCATGTCGTCGTTGCAGGCAGCCATTCCAAAGGTGATGCCACTGTACGAGCAAGCGAAGGGACAGCGCTAGGAACATCCGGGTTGTCGGTGATCCCGGCTGGCATCCCGGCAACCCGCGTTCTAGACTGCTCGCCGCCACCTCAAAGCGTCGGGGTGGCGAATCTCCAGCGGATGAGGAGTCGCAGTGAAAATCGCCGTACTGGGAGCAACTGGCCTGCTCGGCCATCACGCGGCACGAGCGGTAAAGGTCGCCGGGCACCGCCTGGTGCTGATACACCGGCCGACGTCACGGATCGAACGCCTGGCATACCTGGAGCCCGAGTGCCGGGCGGCTGAACTGCTGGACCATGCCGGTCTCACCCGCGCGCTCAGCGACATCGACGGCGTGATCTTCTGTGCCGCCGGCTACCCGAAGCGGCCGCGCCGCTGGCAAGAGGAAGTCGCCAGCGCCCTCGACCAGACCAACCATTTCTATGCCGCATGTCTCGCCGCGCATGTCCCGCGCATCCTCTACACCGGCGCCGCCATCGCCCTGCCGCGACATCCCGAAGGACTGCCCGGCCACGAAGGGCTGTTCTATGAGGGGATGCCGCGCTGGAAGAACCCATATCTGCTGAGCAAGTGGGCACTCGATGAACAGGCCCGCGAACAGGCCCGCAGCGGACTGCCTGTAATCATCGGGATTCCCGGCATGTGCCTGGGCGAGTTCGACGCAGGTCCTAGTACCGGGCGCCTCGTCACCGCGATGGCGCAGGGCTGGATGACTCATTACGTACCCGGCCGGCGCAACCTGCTGGATGCAGCCGACGCCGGGCGGGGCCTGCTGTTGGCGCTGGAGAAGGGAAGGGCGGGCGAGCGCTACCTGCTGACCGGGCAGAACATCGAGCTGGCCGAGCTGACCGAGCGAATTGCCAGGCTGCTCGGTGTTCAGCCGCCGCAACCCATGCCGCTGGCAATGGCCAAGGGCATCGCGGTGCTCGGACGTTTGCGTTACCGGTTATCCGGCGAGCTGCCGAAACTGGATGACACCGCGATCGCGGTGATGGCTGGCGGGCAGTTCCTCGATGGCAGCAAGGCGCGCCATGAACTGGGCTTCGTCGCCGAGACGCCGTTGGACGTCACCCTGGAACGCACCATTGGCTGGTTCCGGGCCAACGGCTATCTCTGATTAAGGCAGGGCTTTCTCGGCCAGAGGCTGGGTGGCGAGACCGAGCTGGGCGCGGAAGCTTTCCATGTCGAACATGGTGCAGATTTCCTGCACTTCACCCACGCTGTTAAGGGTCCAGAAGGCCATGGCCGAAATGCTGAGGATCTTGTCGCTGGGCGGGTAGCCCAGGGCGGGTTTCTGGATGCTGCCGATCAGGGTGCACCAGGTCACCACCTTGTTGCCTTCGGCGATGCATTCCTCCACCACCACTTCCAGATCAGGCATGGCCTCGCGGATGTTCGCCACCATCTGGGCGTAGGCGGCGCTGTTCAAGGCGCGGCCGATGAAGGAGCTCTTGTAGAGGAAGTCCTTGCTCTGCAGCTGCTCGGCCAGGGCCAGGCGACCCTTGTTCCACGACAGCTCGATGTGCTGGCGAACCAGCCGCTTCATATCGTCCAGTGACACGATGCGCTCCCCTGCGCCTTGATCCAGCGCGTAACAATACCGATACACGCGGCGATTCCATTGGCCGAAGCGCCGTGGTGCGGGGTAAGCGGAGCGAAGCCCGAAGGGCGGCAGCCGCCCCACGGGCTTCTCAGGCGCGGCAACCCGTCAGAACGTCCCGCTGAGCTTCAGCGCTTCGTACACGGCATAGACGGCCAGGGCAGCGAAGGCGATGGCGGCCAGGCGGCGGATCAAGGTTAGCGGCAGGCGGTCGGCGGCGAAGTTGCCGGCCAGCACCACCGGTACGTTGGCGATCAGCATGCCGAGGGTGGTGCCCATGACCACCATGACGAAGTGCGGGTACTGGGCGGCCAGCATCACGGTCGCGACCTGGGTCTTGTCACCCATTTCGGCGAGGAAGAAGGCGATCAGCGTGGTGAGGAACGGGCCGTACTTCTTCAGGCCGGACTCTTCGTCGTCATCCAGTTTGTCCGGCACCAGGGTCCACAGGGCCACGGCGGCGAAGGATGCCGCGAGGATCCAGCTGAGGGTGGCGGCAGAGAAGAAGCTGGCGACCCATGAACCTACGGCGCCAGCGGCGAAGTGGTTGGCCAGGGTAGCCGCGACGATGCCCCAGATGATCGGCCAGGGTTTGCGGAAGCGGGCGGCAAGCAGTAGTGCGAGCAACTGAGTCTTGTCGCCGATTTCGGCGAGGGCAACGATCAGCGTCGGGACGAAGAGGGATTCCAGCATCAGGGTTCCTACGGGGGCGGGTCGACTAATCACCATGACACACGCAATCTGCCCACCCCGGGTCAGGTTGTATGTGTCATAGGTCTTGTCAAACCGCTGGCCTGTCTTTGCAGGCTCGGGGTCGCATGCGCCATGGTCTGTGGACCAAGTGTGTTGACGCACGCCGGGCGAGCAGGGCGCTCGCGGGAGACTACTCCCCTAGGACGGGGCGCATTTTGCACAAGCCGGGCCGCCCCGGCAAGCGCGAAATGCCGGTCGGTCAGTTGTCGCCGCCGCGCACGTCCATCTCCGAGTAGGCCACCAGACGGCTGCCCTTCTTCATGCGATAGCCCAGCCAGATGGCGAGGAACAACGGCAGGCTGATGTAGGTGGCCGCCAGACCGGCCCAGTCGATCTTGTCGCCGAAAAAGGCCTGGTAGTTCTGCCCGAGGGTGATCAGCAGGCACAGGGTGAAGGCGAACAGTGGTCCGAAGGGGAACAGCTTGGCGCGGTAGGGCAGGTCTTCCAGGCGCCCGCCTTGGGTCAGGTAGCCCTTGCGGAAGCGGTAGTGGGAAATGGCGATGCCCAGCCAGGCGATGAATCCGCACATGCCCGAGGTGTTCAGCAGCCAGGTGTAGAGAGTGCTGTCACCGACGATGGAGGTGAAGAAGCACAGCGCGCCGACCAGGGTAGTGGCATAAAGCGCGTTGCGCGGCACGCCACTGGCGGAGAGGCGCGCGAAGAGTTTCGGCGCTTTGCCCTGCAGGGCGAGGTTGTAAAGCATGCGGGTCGAGGCATACATGCCGGAGTTGCCGGCGGAGAGGATGGCCGTGAGGATCACCGCATTCATCACGCTGGCTGCGGCAGCGAAACCGGCACGCTCGAATAGCAGGGTGAAGGGCGACACGCTGATATCGCTGGCGTCGTTCTTCAGCAGGTTCGGTTCAGTGTAGGGAATCAACATGCCGATCACGAAGATCGCCAGGATGTAGAACATCAGGATGCGCCAGAACACCTGGCGGATGGCGATGGGGATGTTCTTCTTGGGGTTCTCCGATTCACCTGCGGCGATGCCGATGAGCTCCGTACCCTGGAAGGAGAATCCGGCGATCATCGCCACCCCGACCATGGCCTGCAGGCCGCCGACGAAGGGCGCATCGCCTGTGGTGAAGTTGCTGAATCCGGGGGATTCGATGCCGCCCATGATGCCGAAGATCGTGGCCAGGCCGATGCCGATGAACACCACCACCGTCACCACCTTGATCAGCGCGAACCAGAACTCGCTTTCGCCGAAGCCCTTCACCGAGATCACGTTGAGCAGGAACATCAAGCCGAGGAACAGGGCGCTCCAGTAGATGCCGGGCACGTCCGGCAGCCAGAAACTCATGATCAGCTGCGCCGCTACCAGTTCAGCGGCAATGGTCACCGCCCAGTTGTACCAATAGTTCCAACCCAGGGCGAAACCGAATCCATCGTCGACGAAGCGGCTGCCATATGTGCTGAACGAGCCGGAAACCGGGATGTGCGCGGCCATCTCGCCCAGGCTGGTCATCAGGAAGTAGACCATCAGGCCAATCAGTGCGTAGGCCAGCAGCGCGCCGCCCGGCCCGGCAGTTGCGACCGTGGCGCCGGAGGCTACGAACAGGCCGGTACCGATGGAGCCGCCGATGGCGATCATGTTCAGGTGGCGTGGTTTGAGGGAGCGATGCAGCCCATCCTTGAGTGGAGTAGCGCTGGCAGTGTTCAAATTGGTCACAAAGATCTCCAGATCCCCCCCGCCGAGGCCAGGGGAGAGGGCGGCTATTGGATGCCGCTTGAGCAAGGGTATTGAGGCGGTGCCCGCCAGGTCAGGCCAGGCGGGCGCGGTAAATGCGGAAGCCATCCCCTTCGGCGAGGGTCTGGCAGGGGCCGAGATGGTACTCGATAAGCGGTGGGTACTTGAGGAAGCTGTTGGCCACGATACGCAGCTCACCGCCCGGCCGCAGGTGGTTGCGGGCCTCGTGCAGCAAGTCCTCGCTGGCCTGGTAGTCGGTGTGCACGCCCTGGTGGAACGGCGGGTTGCTGATGATTGCGCAAAGGCCTGCCGGAGCGCCATGGATACCGTCGGCGGCGATCACCTCCCCTTCCAGTCCATTGGCGGCCAGAGTCAGGCGGCTGCTGGCAACGGCGAACGCATCGACGTCCAGCAGGGTCAGCTGGCTCTGTGGATATCGCCGTTTGAGTACCGCGCCCAGTACGCCGGCGCCGCAGCCGAAGTCCAGCAGATGGCCATTGGGCAGGCCATCCAGTTGCTGCAGGAGCAGGGCGCTGCCGCGGTCCAGGCGGCCATGGCTGAAGACGCCGGGCAGGCTGACCACTTCCAGCGGGCCGTCGGCCAGATCCAGCGAGTAGCGCTGGGCCAGGGCCTCCAGGTCGGGGGCGGCGGGGGTCTGCTCAATACTCACCTGCCACAGCTGGCAATGGCGCGCGCTATCCAGTTTGCGCGGCTTGCCGAACGCGGCCAGTTGCTTGGCTGCACGCTCGATACCGCCGCGTTTCTCGCCGACGAGGAAGAGTTCACCGCCGGGCAGGCGGGCCGCAAGCGCGGCCAGCAGGTAGTCAGCCAGTTCACGGGACTTGGGCAGGAAAAGCACCGCAGCGGTGAAAGGGGTATCCGGCGGCGTGGTGCCGAAATGGCTACGCCCGGCAAAGCGGCTTTCAAGGGCCGCCTGGTCACCGGCGTGCCAGCTCCAGCCACTGGCCTGCGGCAAGGTGCCGAGCAGGTCGTCGGCGGGCAATCCGGCCAGTAACACCGCGCCTTGGAACAGATCGGCCTGTCGAAGCAGGACTTCGCTGCGTGGGTCCATCTAAAGGAGATCCTGATAAAAGCAGCGAATTTTATCAGGAAGTTGTAGGAACTAGCTGACGACTCTGACGGGCGAATCCTTCAGCCAGGCGGCGCCGTTCTCGGCAAGCTGTTGCACGATGCGCTGGCGGGCCTCGCGGCTACCCCAGGCGCTGTGCGGGGTGACTATCAGGCGCGGGATGTCGGTGGCCAGCAGAGGGTTGCCATCCCGTGGCGGTTCCTGGGTCAGTACATCAGTCGCGGCACCGCCGAGGTGGCCGCTGCGCAAGGCGGCGGCCAGAGCCTCTTCGTTCACCAGGCCGCCGCGGGCGGTGTTCACCAGCAGGGCGCCCGGTTTCATCAGGGCCAGTTCGGCGGTGCCGATCATGTCGCGGGTCTGCTCGTTTAGCGGGCAATGCAGGGTCAAGGCATCCACCTGGGGCAACAGTTCGTGCAGCGGCAGGCGGTCGGCGCGAGGTGGGCGACCCGGTAGCTGGCCGAGCAGCACGCGCATGCCGAAGGCCTCCGCCAATCGGGCCACCGCGCCGCCCAGCTCACCGTGTCCGAGCAGGCCGAGGGTCTTGCCGTCCAGTTCGAAGATCGGGAAGTCCAGCAGGCAGAACTGGCTGGACTGCTGCCAGCGGCCGGCGCGCACGGCGGCCTGGTAGTCCGGCAGGCTGGTGGTCAGGGCGAGCAGCAACGCGAGGGTGTGCTGGGCCACCGAGGGCGTGCCGTAGGCCTGGCAGTTGCAGACAGTGATGCCGCGGGCGCGGGCCGCATCGAGGTCGATGTTGTTGGTACCGGTGGCGGCTACCAGGATCAGCTTGAGAGCCGGGTTGGCTGCCATCGCTGCCGCGTCGATGTGCACCTTGTTGCTGATCGCCACCTGGGCACAGCTCAGGCGTTCCGCCACTTCGGAAGGCGCAGTTTGCCCATGCAGTTGCAGCTCGCCGAAGACTTGTCGCAGCGGGTTCAGGTCGAGGTCGCCGAGATCGAGGGAGGCGTGATCGAGGAAGACGGCGCGGCTGCTTTTCATGCGGGGCTGTACCTTTTGCGAGTCCGTGGGAAGGCGTAAGGTTGCCAGCCTAACAAAGCTTGTTACATCCCTTGGAGGTCGCATGTACTGGACGGAATTCCTCACCGTCGCCCTGATCCACCTGCTGGCCGTGGCCAGCCCCGGACCGGACTTCGCCATCGTGGTGCGCGAGAGCGTGGCCCATGGGCGCCGCGCCGGAACCTGGACCGCGCTTGGCGTGGGCACGGGCATCTTCGTGCATGTGGCCTATTCGCTGCTGGGCATCGGCCTGGTCGTGTCCCAGTCGATCATGTTGTTCAACGCGCTTAAGTGGGCTGCAGCGGCCTACTTGCTGTACATCGGCATCAAGGCCCTGCGGGCCAAGCCGGCCGACCCAGTCGCTACCGAGGCCGCGCTCATGGCTGGCGAACGCAGTCCGCGTGGAGCCTTCGTCACCGGTTTCGTTACCAATGGCCTGAATCCCAAGGCAACCCTGTTTTTCCTGTCGTTGTTCACGGTGGTCATCAACCCGCACACGCCGCTGGCGATCCAGGCCGGCTACGGCGTTTACCTGGCTTTCGCCACTGCCACGTGGTTCAGCCTCGTGGCGCTGCTGTTCAGCCAGCGCCGGGTGCGTGCAGGATTCGCCCGTATGGGGCACTGGTTCGACCGGCTGATGGGAGCGGTGCTGGTGGGGCTGGGGATCAAGCTGGCCTTTACCGAGCTGAAATGAACCACGCTGGGCGGGCCTTCAGCCCGCTTGGCGTATGAGTTCGCCCCGCAGGTAACGGTTCATCCTTTCCGTAGGAGCGAGCTTGCTCGCGAAGGATCGTGCTCGGACTGTTCGCGAGCAAGCTCGCTCCTACACGCCCGGTAAGTCGCCAGGCGCAAAGGTCATGCTTGGCGCAGGGGGCACAAACAATTCCACGTCCTACAAGCGTGGTTTTTCTATTCCTTCTCCAGCGTGGCCAGCAGCCCCAGGCTGTTCACGTACTCCTTCGGATTCTTACCCAGCAGGCGCCGGAACATGGCGCTGAACGCACGGCCGCTGCCGTAGCCAAGGTCAACGGCCACTATCTGCACGCTCTGTCCCGACAGCAGACGCGGCAAGGCCTCGGTCAGCCGCAATTGCTGGCGCCAGTCGTTGAAGCTCATGCCCAGTTCGCGAGCGAACAGTCGGGCCAGGGTGCGGCTGCTGGCGCCTACTTCCAGTCCCCAATCTTCCAGCGTGCGGTCCTGTTCCGGAGCTTTCAGCAACGCCAGGCAGATGGCCCGCAGGCGGCGGTCTTCCGGCAAAGGCAGGTGCAAGGGCATGTGCTCCAGGGCGGCGATTTCGTGGAGGACCAGCCGTTGCACCAGGGACTTGTGCTCCTCGCCGTCCATTTCTTCCAGTTGAACGGCGCGCAGGACCAGCTCCCGCAGTAGGGGCGGTACCGCCAGCACGCAGCAACTGTCGAGCGAGGCGGGCGCTGCATCGGCGGTGATGAACAGGGTACGCATCTGCACCTGCCCGGCCATGAAGATCTGGTGCTCCACGCCCGGCGGAATCCACACCGCCTGGGTCGGTGGTATCACCCAGGCACCGGCTGTGGTGACCAGACGCATCAGACCTCGTGCCGCGTAGAGGAACTGCGCTTCCTCGTGGCAGTGGCGCTCGACATGGGCACCGTCCTGATAGTCGCGGGCGACCGCACTCAGGCGGCCTTGCTGGTGGAGTCTGATGAGCATGTCTGATTCGATGACTTCTATGGCAGGTTGGTTCAATGCGGACAACCTAGCATGGCCGCTCCACCAACAAGAACGTCGCCGTCATGAATCGACCCCGCACCGTTATCCGCTTCATCAATGCCGCCCATGTGATCGACCACATGTTCATGCTCATCTTCCCGGCTGCCGTGCTTGGCATGGGGCGCGACTTCGGTCTGGCCTACGGCGAGCTGATAGGCCTGTCGCTCGGCGGATTCATCGCCTTCGGTGCATGCTCGCTACCTGCCGGTTGGCTGGGGGATCGCTGGAGCCGGCGCCAGATGATGCTGCTGTTCTTCCTGGGTATCGGCGCCTCGGCCATCTTCACAGGCCTGAGTACTTCGGTCCCGACACTGGTGGCGGGCCTTACCCTGGTCGGAGTGTTCGCCGCCATCTACCACCCGGTGGGCACGGCGATGCTGGTGGCCCATGCGGAGAGTCGCGGACGTGAGATCGGCATCAACGGTATGTGGGGCAACCTGGGAGTGGCCTTTGCGGCGTTGCTGACGGGTTTTCTCACGGTGCGTCTCGGCTGGCGCGTGGCATTCATCCTGCCGGGCGTCGTGGCCATGCTGGTGGGGTTCTGGTTCGCCTGGTGCGTGCGCGACGAGGCTGCGCCCGTGGCAGCGGCCGGGGCCCGGCGTGGAGGTCTTGCGGGCGGGGTCTCCATGCCACTGGTATTCGGCGTGCTGGCATTGGTGACGGCCACCGGCGGGGTCGTGTTCAACGCGTCCACCGTGACCTATCCCAAGCTGTTCCAGGAGCGCCTGCATGACCTCTTCTCCACACCGGAAACCCTCGGCCTGGTGGTCAGCCTGGCTTACGCCTTCGGCGCCATCGCCCAGTTGCTGATCGGCCGGGTGATCGATCGCGTCAGCCTGAAGGTGCCCTTCGTCCTGCTTACCTTCTGCCAGGCGCCGCTGCTGCTGGCCATGGCCTGGGTCGATGGCGGGGTGGTGATCCTGCTGGGCGCGGCCTTCATGTTCGTGGTGTTCGGCCAGGTGACGGTGAACGATTCGATGGTCGCCAACTTCGTGGCACCGCAATGGCAGGCACGAGTGTTCGCACTGCGCTATTTCGTTTCCTTTGGTGCGAGTGCCGCGGCAATCCCGATGATTGCCTTCATCGAGCCGAGACAGGGGCTGACGGGGCTGTATCTGGTGCTGGTTGGATTCGCGGTGCTGACCTTCGCGGCAGCGCTAGTGTTTCCGCGCACGCCGGCGCATGTGCCGAAGGTGGTGGCGGCATAGCTCTTGGAAACTCCCTCATTCCCAGCCGCTCTCCGGGAAGTAGAAGTGCTCGCGCCTGTTAGGCAAAAGCCATACTGACGTCCACTCACACAAAAAAAGGCGCAGCCAAAGCCGCGCCTTTCTCTATCCAGCGATGGGCCTTAGAGCAGCTCGATCGCTACCGCAGTCGCTTCACCGCCACCGATGCACAGCGAAGCCACGCCGCGCTTGCCGCCCTTGTTACGCAGGGCGTTGATCAGGGTGATGATGATGCGCGAGCCGGTGGAACCAACCGGGTGGCCTTGGGCGCAGGCGCCGCCGTAGACGTTGACCTTGGCGTGGTCCAGGCCGTGTTCGCGCATGGCCAGCATGGTCACCATGGCGAAGGCTTCGTTGATCTCGAACAGGTCGATCTCGTCCTTGTTCCAGCCGGTTTTCTTGAGCAGGTTGGTCATGGCGCCAATCGGGGCGAGGGTGAATTCGGCCGGGTCCTGGCTCTGGGTGGCGTGGCCGACGATCTTCGCCAGCGGCTTGAGGCCACGGCGGGCGGCTTCTTCGGCGGTCATCAGGATCAGTGCGCTGGCGCCATCGGAAATGGAGCTGGCGTTGGCGGCGGTGATGGTGCCGTCTTTCCGGAAGGCAGGCTTGAGGCCTGGGATCTTGTCCAGGTTGGCGGTCAGCGGTTGCTCGTCGTCTTTGACCACGACCTCACCCTTACGGGTGGTGACGGTCACCGGGACGATTTCGGCGGCCAGTGAACCATCGGCAATGGCGGCCTGGGCGCGCTTGAGGGATTCGATGGCATAGGCGTCCATTTCTTCTCGGGAAACGCCGTACTTGTCGGCGGTTTCCTGGGCGAACGAGCCCATCAGACGGCCGGTACGGGCATCTTCCAGGCCATCGAGGAACATGTGGTCCTTGATTTCGCCATGGCCCATGCGCAGGCCGGTGCGGGCCTTTTCCAGCACATAGGGGGCGTTGGACATGCTTTCCATGCCACCGGCCACCATTACGGAGTTGCTGCCGGCCTTGAGCAGGTCATGGGCCAGCATCACGGCCTTCATGCCGGAGCCGCAGAGCTTGTTGATGGTGGTGCAACCGGTGGCTGCGGGCAGGCCGGCATTCAGCGCCGCCTGGCGGGCCGGGCCTTGCTTGAGGCCAGCAGGCAGCACGTTGCCCATGATCACTTCCTGCACGTCGGCCGGCTGGATGCCGGCGCGGTTGACGGCCTCGCGTATGGCCAGCGCTCCAAGGTCCACGGCGGAAACGCCGGACAGGCTGCCCTGGAAGCCGCCCATGGGAGTACGGGCGCCACTGACGATAACGATATCGGACATCTCGAACCTACCTCTGTGGATTACTGGCCGCGACCGGCCGGAGCGCCGGATTCTATCTCGTGACCAGAAGGCTAAAAAGAGTCATCCATCAAATCACTCTTTTGACTGATTTGCGCCTGGCCAATGCGACCTAAAGTCGGGAACAACGAAAAGTTTCCCAACCTCGCCAGGTGTGCCTCATGCTTCAGACCCGCGTCATCAAGCCCGCTGAAAACGCCTACGTCTATCCCCTGCTGATCAAGCGCCTACTGATGTCCGGCAGCCGCTACGAGAAGACCCGCGAGATTGTCTACCGCGACCGCATCCGCTACAGCTACGCGACCTTCAACGAGCGCGTCGCGCGCCTGGCCAACGTACTTACCCAGGCCGGGGTGAAGGCTGGCGACACCGTTGCGGTGATGGATTGGGACAGCCATCGCTACCTGGAGTGCATGTTCGCCATCCCGATGATTGGCGCCGTGCTGCACACCATCAACATCCGTCTTTCGCCGGACCAGATCCTCTACACCATGAATCACGCCGACGACCGCTTCGTGCTGGTCAACAGCGAGTTCCTGCCGATCTTCAAGGCCATCGGTGGTCAGTTGACTACGGTGGAAAAGACCCTGCTGCTCACCGACGGCAGCGACCACGATGCCGACCTGCCGAACCTGGTGGGTGAGTACGAGACCCTGCTGGCAGCGGCCAGTCCGAAGTACGATTTCCCCGACTTCGATGAAAACTCGGTGGCGACCACCTTCTACACCACCGGTACCACCGGCAATCCCAAGGGCGTGTATTTCACCCATCGCCAACTGGTGCTGCATACCCTGTCCATGGCCGCCACCATCGGCGCGCTGGACAGTATCCGCCTGATGGGCACCGATGACGTCTACATGCCCATCACCCCGATGTTCCACGTGCATGCCTGGGGCGTGCCTTACGTGGCCACCATGCTCGGGGTGAAGCAGGTTTACCCCGGCCGCTACGAGCCGGACATGCTCTGCAAGCTGATCCGCGAAGAGAAGGTCACCTTCTCCCACTGCGTACCCACCATCCTGCAGATGGTGATGAATGCGCCCACTGCCCAGGGCCATGATTTCGGCGGCCTGAAGATGATCATTGGTGGCAGTGCGCTGAACCGTGCCCTGTATGAGTCGGCCAAGGCTCGAGGCATCCAGCTCACCGCCGCCTATGGCATGTCCGAGACCTGCCCGCTGATCTCGGTGGCCCACCTCAACGAAGAGCTGCTGGCCGGCAGTGAGGATGAGCGCACCACTTACCGCATCAAGGCTGGCGTGCCGGTACCGCTGGTCGAGCCCGCCATCATGGATGCCGACGGCAAGTTCCAGCCGGTGGACGGCGAATCTCAAGGGGAACTGGTGCTGCGCGCGCCCTGGCTGACCTATGGCTACTTCAACGAAGCGCAGAAGAGCGAGGAGCTCTGGGAGCACGGCTGGCTGCACACTGGCGACGTGGCAACGCTGGACGGCATGGGCTTCATCGATATCCGCGATCGCATCAAGGATGTGATCAAGACCGGTGGCGAATGGATCTCTTCCCTTGAGCTGGAAGACCTGATCAGTCGTCACCCGGCGGTACGCGAAGTGGCCGTGGTTGGGGTGCCCGATCCGCAGTGGGGTGAACGTCCCTTCGCCCTGGTGGTGGTTCGTGACAACCAGAGCCTGGATGCCAAAGTGCTGAAGGAACACCTCAAGCCGTTCGTCGAGCAAGGTCACATCAATAAGTGGGCAATTCCCAGCCAGATCGCCGTTGTTACTGAAATTCCCAAGACCAGCGTGGGCAAACTGGACAAGAAACGCATTCGTGTCGACATCGCCCAATGGCAGGCTGCCGGGAGCACTTTCCTCTCCGCACTCTGACCTTTCGTCCCTCGTCCGCTGAACAGCCCAGGCCGCGCCTTGCGCGGCCTGGGCTTTTTTTCGGCCAGACAACCAAGCAAACGCTTGGCTTGTTAATTGCTGCTTTCTGAAAATTACTGGCTATCTTTCCTACCGAAGGATCGGACTAGTCCGTCGGAAGGTGCGAGCCAGAGTGCCTGGGGGTTCCAAATCACACTTTCGAGGGATCAAGCGCTAATACCCGCTGGCTATAGTCCGCAACCATCAATAACAAAAAACACATGGAGTAGCGTCGATGACAACAACCACAACGTTCTGGCGCCTGGCGAAACTGCCACTGGCCGTCAGCCTCGCTTCCACGCTTGCAGCTCCGGCCTTCGGCGTGACGTTCAACCTCGGTGAAATCGAAGGCCAGTTCGACTCTTCGCTGTCCGTGGGGGCCAGTTGGTCGATGCGGGGGGCCGACAAGGACCTGATCGGCGTGAACAACGGTGGAGACGGTCTGTCCCAGACCTCCGACGACTCCCACCTGAACTTCAAGAAGGGCGAAACCTTCTCCAAGATCTTCAAGGGCATCCATGACCTCGAACTGAAATACGGCGATACCGGCGTCTTCGTTCGTGGCAAATACTGGTACGACTTCGAACTGAAGGACGAGAGCCGCCTGTTCAAGGACATCGACGACAGCAATCGCAAGGAAGGCGCCAAGTCGTCCGGCGCCGAACTGCTCGACGCCTTCGTCTACCACAACTACAACATCGCCGATCTGCCGGGCAGCGTTCGCCTGGGCAAACAGGTGGTGAGCTGGGGTGAAAGCACCTTCATCGGCAACAGCATCAACTCCATCAACCCGGTAGACGTGTCCGCATTCCGTCGTCCGGGCGCCGAGATCAAGGAAGGCCTGATCCCGGTCAACATGTTCTATGTGTCCCAGAGCCTGACCGACAACCTGTCCGCCGAAGCCTTCTACCAGATTGAGTGGGACCAGACCGTCGTCGACAACTGCGGCACCTTCTTCGCCCAGCCGGACGTGATCGCCGACGGCTGCGACCAGAACCTGGCCGTACTGCGTACCCAGCAGGGTCTTCGCAATGCCCTTGCAGCCGCCCGTCTGCCGGCTGCAGCCCAGAACAACATTGTCAGCGCATTGCAAGCCCGCGGCGTGCAGTGGGGCAACCCGGACGAAGGCGCGATCGTCAAACGTGGTCCGGACCGCGACGCCCGTGATGATGGTCAGTGGGGTACCGCTTTCCGCTACTTCGCCGAGGAGCTGGATACCGAGTTCGGCCTGTACTTCATGAATTATCACAGCCGCAACCCGTACTTCAGCGGTCGTGGCGCACCGGCCGCCTCCTACTCGCCGACCGCATTGGGTCAGGCGCTGGGCGGCGCATTGGCTGGCACCATTCCTGGCGCCGCGATTCCGGGCACCGTCAATGCCCTGGTACCGCAATTGCTGCCGCTCGTAGTTGCCGGCAACAGCCAGTACTACGTTGAGTACCCGGAAGACATCCGCCTCTATGGCCTGAGCTTCTCCACCACCCTGCCCACGGGTACCGCCTGGAGCGGTGAGGTCAGCTACCGTCCGAACCTGCCGGTACAGCTAAACACCACCGACATCCTGTTCTCCGGCCTGAGCCCGCTGAACCCCAACGTGTCGGTGCTGACCGGTCGTCCGAACACCGACCAGCCTGGCTATCGCCGCAAGGAAGTCACCCAGTTCCAGACCACCTTCACCCACTTCTTCGACCAGGTCATGGGCGCCAGTCGTCTGACGTTGGTGGGCGAAGTCGGTGTCGTCCATACCGGCGGCCTGGAGAGCACGACCGAGGCTCGCTACGGCCGTGACCCGGTCTTTGGTCCTGGCCCGCTGCCGGCTGGTCAGTGCCGTGCGCTCAACCTGAGCACCCTGGGTAGCGCCACTGCGGAAAACCTCACCAAGTACTGCGAGGACGACGGCTTCGTCACCACTACAGCGTGGGGTTACCGCGCCCGTGCCGTGTGGGACTACAACGACGTATTCGCTGGTATCAACCTGAAGCCCAGCATCGCCTGGTCCCATGACGTCGATGGCTACGGCCCGAACGGCGTGTTCAACGAAGGCAACAAGGCCGTGAGCCTGGGCCTGGATGCCGAGTACCAGAACACCTACACCGCTAGCCTTGCCTACACCGACTTCTTCGGCGGCACTTACAACACTTCGATCGATCGCGATTTCCTCGCGCTCAGCTTCGGCGTGAACTTCTAAGCGGTCTGGAAATTTGAGGAAGACGATGAAAATGAAAACAACAAAGAGTCTGCTGCAAACCGGCGTGCTGGCGCTGTCCCTGCTGGCCACTGGTGTCATGGCTGCGGTATCCGCCGACGAAGCGGCCAAACTGGGCTCCACCCTGACGCCCATGGGCGCGGAAAAGGCCGGCAACGCCGATGGTTCCATCCCCGAGTGGACCGGCGGCCTGCCGAAGAATGCCGGCAACGTCGATGCCCGCGGTTTCCTGTCGGATCCCTTCGCCAGCGAGCAGCCGCTGTTCACCATCACCGCGCAGAACGTCGACCAGTACAAGGACAAGCTGACTCCCGGCCAGCTGGCGATGTTCAAACGCTACCCCGACACCTACAAGATGCCGGTGTTCAAGACCCACCGTTCGGCCACGGTGCCAGACGGCGTGCTCGAGGCCACCAAGTTCAACGCCACCAATACCAAGCTGGTCGAGGGTGGCAACGGCCTGGAAAACTTCCGCACCGCCAACCCCTTCCCGATTCCGAAGGACGGCCTGGAAGCGATCTGGAACCACATCACCCGCTACCGCGGCGGCAGCGTGCGTCGTCTGGTGACCCAGGCGACCCCGCAGCCGAACGGCTCCTACAGCCTGGTGTACTTCCAGGACGAGTTCACCTTCCGCGACAAGCTGAAGGACTACGACGCGAGCAAGCCGAGCAACGTGCTGTTCTACTTCAAACAGCGGGTAACTGCGCCGTCCCGCCTGGCCGGTAACGTGCTGCTGGTGCACGAGACCCTCAACCAGGTGAAGGAGCCGCGCCTGGCCTGGCTCTACAACGCCGGTCAACGTCGCGTGCGTCGCGCCCCGCAGGTGTCCTATGACGGTCCGGGTACCGCGGCTGACGGCCTGCGTACTTCCGATAACTTCGACATGTACAACGGCGCACCGGACCGTTACGACTGGAAGCTGGAAGGCAAGAAGGAGATTTACATCCCCTACAACAGCTACAAGCTGGATGGCCCGAACCTGAAGTACAGCGACATCATCAAGGCCGGCCATATCAACCAGGACCTGACCCGCTACGAGCTGCACCGCGTGTGGCATGTGGTAGCCACCCTGAAGCCGGGCGAGCGCCACATCTATGCCAAGCGTGACTTCTACATCGACGAAGACACCTGGCAAGCCGCCGCCATCGACCATTACGACGGTCGTGGCACCCTGTGGCGCGTTGCCGAGGCTCATGCCCAGTACTACTACAACCATCAGGTGCCGTGGTACACGCTGGAAAGCCTCTACGACCTGCTGTCCGGCCGTTACCTGGCGCTGGGCATGAAGAACGAGGAGAAACAGTCCTACGACTTCAGCTACACCGCTGGCGAGAGCGATTACACCCCGGCGGCCCTGCGCCAGGCGGGCGTTCGCTGATCGCTGCAACACCCTGTTGCGAAGCCGGCCTCCGGGCCGGCTTTTTCTTGTCTGTACTTCCTTCCCGGCGGGGCTTCTATTGGCTCTCCCGAACGGCTAGGCTCCTTCGAGCTCGCCCCCCGCACGTACAACATTCCTAGAAGCTGGGTGATGACCGTACTGACCAGTTCGCGAACCATTTCGTCGTCCGCTGTCCCCGTGGCAGATGCGCGCTTTTTCCGCCCGCCGCGTCCTGCCGGCCATGTCCCGCGTCCGCGCCTGTGCGAGCGGCTTGCCGCCGGCCTCGACGGTCGTCTGCTGATGCTCAGTGCCCCCGCCGGCTTTGGCAAAAGCTCCCTGGCGATCGAGTTCTGCGAGGACCTGCCTGATGGCTGGCAAAGTCTGTGGCTCAGCCTGAGTCGGCGCGACAGCGATCCGGGGCGCTTTCTCGAACGCTTGCTGGATGGCCTGCGCCAGTTCTATCCGGGCCTGGGCGACGAAGCCATGGGGCACCTGAAGATGCGCCAGCGCCACCAGCCTTTCGCCTTCGAGCAGTGGCTGGATGGCCTGCTCGACGAAGTCGCCGAGCGCCTGGATGCAAACCAGCCGCTGCTGTTGGTGCTGGACGACTATCACCTTGCGCAGAACGCAGTGCTCGATCGCTGCCTGCAGTTCCTCCTCAACCACTTGCCCGATGGCTGGGTACTGCTGGTCACCAGTCGCCAGCGCCCGGACTGGCACCTGGCGCGGCTGCGCCTGTCGCGTCACCTGTTGGAGCTCAATGAACAGGACCTTCGCCTGACTGAGGACGAGTGCCTGGCTCTGCTCAGCAGCCAGGGCACCAAACTCGATAGCGACGACCTTGAAGGCCTGCTGCAACGCAGTGAAGGCTGGGTCGCCGGCCTTCGCTTGTGGCTCCTGGCCGGCCAGGAAGCACCGGCTGGTACTGGTGTCGAGCAGGTCGCCCATGGCGATGAGAGCCTGATTCGCGAATACCTGCTGGAGGAAGTCATCGAGCGACAGCCGCCCGAAGTCCAGGCCTTCCTCTTCGAGACCGCCCGCTTCGAGCGTTTCTGCGCCGAGCTCTGCGATGCCGTGCGCGAGAGCCACGACAGCGCCGCGATCCTACGCCACCTGCAGGCGCACCAGGTGTTCCTGGTGCCGCTGGACGAGCAGGGCCAATGGTTCCGTTATCACCACCTGTTCTCCGATCTGTTGCGTGCCCGTGGCACCACGAGCCTGACGCCTTCCGGAATGCACCTGCGCGCCTGCCGCTGGTTCAGCGCACGTGGGCTGCTGGATGAGGCGGTGGAACAGGCCCTGCGTGCTGGCCAGCCCGATGTGGCGGCCTCGCTGGTGCAGAACCTGTCCGAGGAGCAACTGCTGGCCAACCAGAACATCGCCATGCTGCTGCGCTGGAAGATGGACTTGCCCGACAGCCTGCTGTCCAGCACGCCGCGCCTGATCGTGCTCTACAGCCTGGCCCTGGGCCTGGCTTGCCAGCTGGATGCAGCGGAAGAACTGGCCAGCAACCTGGCGCGCTTCCTGCCCGCACCGGACGCCGCTCAACAGCGCAGCCTGCTGGTGCAATGGCAGGCCATCAACGGGCTGATCGCCCGTGGCCGTGGCGATATCGAGCGTGCGGAAGCTTCCTGTACCGAGGCCCTGACTGCGTTGTCGCCGGAGAACTACGGCCAGCGCCACCTCTGCCTGTCGCTGCTGGGGAATATTGCCCTGGTGCGCGGCGACCTCTGGCGCGCTCGTGGCCTCAACCGCGAAGCGCTGGAAATGGCCCAGCGCGGCGCCAATCCGTTGTTCGAGTCGCTGGTCCATTACGACCGTGCCCGCGTCCTGCAGGTGCGTGGCGAAACGCTGCGGGCTCAGGCCGAAGTGCAGAAAGGCCTGGAGCGCCTGCGCGGCGTGGAAGTTCCCAGGGCCTGTGTGGCAAGGGCGCGATTGATGCTTTATCAGGGCTTCCTGCTGTGTATGCGCATGCAGCATCAGGCAGCACGGGTCAGCCTGCAGGCGGGCATTGCCGAAGCCCGTGCGTGCCGCGATATCAGCCTGTTGATCGGGCACTGCGCCCTGGCCGCCCTGGAAGGGCGTGAAGGGCGCTTCGCCGCCGCGTTTGCGCAACTGGCCGAGGCCGAGCGGCTGATGCACATCTGGGACGTACCGCCGGTTTACTACCTGGCGATGATCACCCTGTCCAAATGCGAGCTCTGGCTGGCACAGGGGCAGCTCGAACTGGCGGAAGCCTGGCTGCCACGACTGGAAGAAACCTACGCGGGCGAAGGGGCTGCAGCGGCGCCGGAGTTCCACCCGCTGCTGCCGTTGTGCATCGAGCAGCAATCGGCCGCGTTGTCCCGTGCGCAAGGTAAGGCGGTCGAAGCGGAGGCTCGGCTCAGGGCGTTGCTGGAGAAGGCCGAAAGCCAGGGAATCATGCATGTGGCCCTGGGAGCACGGCTGCAACTGGTAAGTCTGCTGCGCACCAGTCGCGAGCGCGAAGCCTCGGCGTTGCTCGACCGTGCCCTGGAATGCCTGCAATGCGGTTCCCTGCTGCCATATCGGGAGCTGCTGGAGCAGCATCCACAGTGGCTCCGCGAGCAACTGGCGACACGCTCTCCGGATTCGGTGCGCGAATTGCTCGACCTGCTGCCGGGCGCCGAGGTTGCGCTACCAGCGGACGTCGGGGCCGCCGAGGCATTGAGTTCGCGGGAGCTGGCGGTGCTGCAGCTGATCGCCCAGGGCTGCTCCAACCAGGAAATCAGCGAGCGCCTGTTCATCTCATTACATACGGTGAAAAGCCACGCCCGCCATATCAACAGCAAACTCGGCGTGGAGCGCCGCACCCAGGCCGTGGCCCGGGCCAAGGCGCTAGGTCTACTTCGCTGAGGTGGCCTGCGGTACCGAGAGGTCCAATGCCGGCTTGGCCGGTTTCGTCGGAGTGGGTTTGGCCAACTGGGCGTCCACGTCCTGCTGGATGCTGACCAGTACCGGTAGCAGGTCGGCCATGTTCGCGCGCACCTCGTCGTATTGATGTTTCTCCGCCAGTTCGGCCACCCGCGCCAGCAGTTGCCCACGCACATCCGCCGGCAGATGCACGAAAAGCTCCGGCAGTTGCTTGGCCAGTTCGGCGCTGTAGAGCACCAGGTCTTCGCGATTGAACTGGCGGGTCAGACCCAGGTAGTCCAGTGCGCTGGAGGTCAGCATGGCGGCGGCAGCCTTGGTCTCCTGCAGGCCCTGCAGGCGAATCTGGCTGGTCTGTTCCTTTTCGGAAAGCGTCATCCAGAACTCCACCGTGAGGGTGAAGAGGATGGCCTGCTGGCGCAGTGAATAGGTCATCAGGCCCAGCGCCTCGGCACCGTAGGGTTGCTGCGCGGCCTTGAAGTCGAAGTACAGGCGCATCAGCTCCTTGAGCTGGAAGAGCACTTCGCGCGCCTCGTTCTGTCGCAGCTCCAATGGCGCATAGATGTTCAGCTGTGGCTTGAAGTTCTGCTCACTGACCATGCGCGTGTAGATGGGGCCGGTGAACTCGCCGCTGCGTCGCGGCAGGGCGTTGACCTGGGTGGTATCGATCTTCTGCAGGGCCAGGATCAGTTGGTGATAGTCGGCGCTTGACCAGGGGCGCTGGATGTCCGGGATCTTCTGCCCCAGGTAGAACAGCTCGGCGGCCGGTGCGCGCAGGGCGAACACCAGCAAAAGGATGGCCAGCGGCAAGAGCAGGGGGCGTGTTAGCGTCATCGATCAGGACAATCCTGCGGGGAAGGGCCGGCCAAGAGTAACGAGGCCGCGATGCGCCGTCACCCGCGCCTTGGTTGGGAAACAGGCTGATGGAAACGAGCGAGCAGGGTGCCGTGCGTGCGGTGTTCGAGGACCTGGGTGGTTTCAACGCCGTGCGCCAGCAGGGCGAAGGCGAAGGGCCGCTGGTGGGCCATATTCTGCGCGCCAATATCCAGTTGGCGGCCATCCCGGTATTCGCCCGCAAGGGTATCGCCGAGACCACGGTTAACGACTTGCTGGAGGCGGCCCGGGTGTCCCGCCGCACTTTCTACAAGTACTTCGCGAACAAGATGGATGTGCTGGAAAGCATCTATCGCACGGCCGTGGTCCTGCTGCTGGCGCGCTTTCGCGAGATGCAGGACGACGCCGGCAGCGCCGACGCCTGGCTGCGCGGGATGGTGGCGCGTTTCTTCGATTACCACCTGGCCGTCGGCCCCATCATTCGTCTGATGCAGGAAGAAGCCCTGCGTGCCGATTCCCCCCTTGCGAGCCACCGCCAGCGGGCCCACGAGGAGATGGGCCGCCTGCTCGCCGAACGCCTGCATGGCGAAGGTGATGCGCGCGACCCGCTGACCTATCGCGCGCTGATCTGGGCGATGGAGGCGGCATCCCTGGAGCTGCTGGGTAGTGCCGCCTCCGCCAGCGGGATCGAGCGGGCCAAGACGGTGCTGGGGGATCTGCTGATCGCTGCACTGCGCCCACGCGCCCTCTAACACGACGGACACATCCTAGGTTGGGCGCGGTCTTCCGGGCTGCGTGCTGTGATAGGCCCTCGACAACAACAATCACGAGGTGCCCCCGCATGTCCGCATCCAGCTTGCCGCTGTCGCCGCCGCTCGCCGCCGGTTTCGCCCGTCTGGGTTTCGGCTCCCTGCCGCTCGACCGCCTCAAGGCGCGCTATGCCAGCGCCGATAGCGGTTCGCGTTTCATCGAGCTGGATGGTTTCAACGTCCATTACCGCGACGAAGGTAGCCGCGACAAGCCGGCCCTGGTGATGATCCATGGCGTGGTGGCTTCCCTGCATACCTGGGATGGCTGGGTCGAAGCCTTCGCCCCGTACTACCGCATCATTCGCTTCGACGTGCCGGGCTTTGGCCTCACCGGTCCCAAGCGCGGCGGTGACTACTCGGCCGAACGCATGGTCGGCATCCTCGGCCTGCTGATGGATTACCTGGGCGTGACCAGGGCATCCATCGCCGGCAACTCTCTGGGCGGCTACATCGCCTGGAACTTCGCCCTGACTCAGCCGCAGCGGGTCGACAAGCTGGTGCTGATCGACCCGGCCGGCTACCAGATGCGCAAGGTACCGTGGATGATCGCCTCCGCTGCGCTCCCCGGCGCCACCCTGGCCATGCCGCTGTGGATGCCCAGGGCACTGATCGCTCAGGGCATCAAGGAAGTCTACGGCGAACCGGGCCGGATCAGGCCGGGTGTGGTGGATCGTTACTACGACCTGAGCCGCCGCCCTGGTAACCGTCGGGCGATGATGGAGATCTTCCGCGTACTGCTGAAGGTCAACCAGGAGGAACTGGAAGGCACCGGCCAGCGCGTGGCGCAGATCACGGCGCCGACGCTGCTGCTTTGGGGCGAGAAGGACCGTTGGATTTCACCGAAGCATGTGCCGCTTTGGCAGCGCGACCTGCCCGGTATCGAGGTGAAGACCTACCCTGGCGTCGGGCATATCCCGATGGAAGAGATTCCGCAGCAGAGCGCGGCGGATGCGATGAGGTTCTTGTTGGGCTGACCGGTCGAACCTGGCTGTAGGGTGCGCCGCGCGCATCGAGTTTCCCGTGCGGACTTCCTGGTGCGCACGGCGCACCCTACCCAATCACCCCGAGCTCAAAAGAAAACGGCCCCGAAGGGCCGTTTTTCTCATCCGGTCAATGCTCAGGCAGCACTCGCTTGAGGCTCATCGAACTCTTCGCGGGTCTTGTACAGCAGGTCCAGGTTGTCGTGCTGCCACGGATGGAAGCCTTTCTTGAAGAAGTCCAGGTAGGTACGCACCAACGGGCGGAAGATACCGTTGCGCCCCCACATCCAGCTCAGGCCGTCGCGCCAGACGCGCCAGTTCCACAAGAGCCCGTCGCGCTTGAGCATGTGGGCCAGGCCGCGGGTGGTGTCGAGGACGAAGAAGAAGGTGCCCATCATCATCGCCCGGCGCAGCAGGCGATGACTGCCGCAGACCTGGTTGTACACGTCGAAGGCCACTGCCTTGTGCTCGGTTTCCTCCAGCGCATGCCAGCGCCACAGACGCGCCATAACCGGGTGGGCGCCAGTCATGTACTCGGGGTTCTTCAACAGACCATCGGCCATGATCGCGGTGATGTGTTCCAGGGCGGCAGTGGCGGCCAGTTGGCGGCGTGCAGAGAACTTCTTTTGCGTGTAGCGGATGCGTGCCTGGGCGCGGCGCTCGATGGCGCCGATGTCGTAGCCGAGGTCGCGCAGGCGATTGCTGTACTCCAGGTGCTCGCGGCTGTGGTGGCCTTCCTGGCCGATGAAGCCGCGGATCTGCTCCTTCAGGGTCGGGTCGTCGATCTGGTCGCGGAACAGGCGGACCGAGTCGATGAAGAAGCGCTCGCCGTCAGGGAAAAGCACCGACATCGCGTCGAACAGGTGGCTCTTGAAGGCATCGCCACTGTGCCAGTGGCGGGGCAGCGGATTGGGAAATTCGAAATCCATGTGGCGCGGGCGGATTACCAATCCTTCGGGTGTGGTGCTGGCCATGGGGGCTCCTTGAGTCTGTATGGACCATGGTCCCAATATCCGCTTGCCGGGTTTTGTAGGACAAGGTTATCTTCTGCCAACCTTCGGGTCATATCCGGCCACATCCAGAACAAGACGCCAATATGAAGCAATCCCTGACCTTCTCCGCCGAACTGGTGCCCGTCGCTTACGCCGAATCCTTGCTGGGTCTGGCTGAAGAGCTGGGCGTGGCGCGCGAGGCGCTGCTTGCCGGTGCGAGGGTCCGGCCGGAGATCCTCGGCACCCCCAATGGCCGCCTGTCGTTCCTCGATTTCAACCAGCTCGCCGGCACCGCCCTGCAATTGTGCCGGGAACCAGCCCTGGGCCTGCTGCTTGGCAGGCGCCTCAATGTCTCCACCCATGGAATCCTTGGCTATGCGGTGCTCTCCAGCGCCAACCTTGGTCGCGCCCTGCAGTTTGCCCTGAAGTACTACCGCGTCCTGGGACTGGCCTATGAACTGGAGCTGGTGGAGCAGGGCGATTGCCTGCAACTGCGGGCGACCGAATCTTTCCCGATGGGCCCCCTGGGGCGATTCGCCGGGGAAGGGCTGCTGGCCAGCTTCTTCAGCATCGCGCGCTTTCTGTTGGGTGAAGAGCTGCACGGGCAGCAAGTGGGTTTCGCCCACCCGGCGCCGGCCTATGCGGCGCGCTATGTGGAGGTCTTCGGTGTCGAAGCGCAGTTCGAGCAGTCCTGCCATTGGCTGAGCCTGCCCAAGCACTACCTGGAGCGGCCCATGGCCCTGGCAAACCCCGCCACGGTGCAGATGTGCCAGCAGCAGTGCGAGGCGTTGCTGGCCACCCTGGATGTGCAGGACGCGTTACTGACCCGTGTGCGCCGCCTGCTCATGGCTCGTCCCGGCGATTTCCCCGACCTCGACGGTGCCGCCCGCGCCCTGCATACCAGCGGGCGCAGCCTGCGCCGACACCTGGCGGCCATGGGCACCAGTTATCAACAGGTACTGGACGAAGTGCGCAAGGGGCTGGCGCTGCAGTACCTCAGCAGCACCCAGCTGCCGCTGTTCGAGATCGCCGGCCTGCTGGGCTTCAACGATCCCTCCAACTTCCGCCGCGCCTTCCGCAAATGGACGGGCAGGCTGCCGAGCGATTATCGTGCCGGGCCGTGATGCCCATTCCCCGAGCGCCGCAGAGCGCACCGCCGTACCGGAGATGCCCGATGACCCAAGCCACAGCCCTGATTCGCGAAACCTTCCCCGTCGGCCCGTTGCAGTGCAACTGCACCTTGATCGGCGATCCGGTCAGCAAGAAGGCCATCGTCGTCGATCCGGGTGGCAACCACGAGCTGATCCTGGCACGCCTGGAGGCCCACGGCCTGAAGCTCGTCAGCATCATCCATACGCATGCCCACCTCGATCATTTCCTCGCTTCGGGCGAACTGAAGAAAGCCACCGGTGCAACCCTGCATCTGCACAAGGAAGACCAGTTCCTCTGGGACAGCCTGGAAATGCAATGCCGCATGTTCGGTGTGCCCTACAAGCCAGTGCCGGCACCCGACCAGTGGCTGGCCGATGATGAGGAGCTGGCCTGCGGTTGCGGCGTTGCCCTCCACACTCCGGGGCACACGCCAGGCTCCATGAGCTTCTGGTTCCCCGAGGCCAAGCTGCTGATCGCAGGTGACACCCTGTTCCGCCGGGGCATCGGCCGTACCGATCTGTGGGGCGGCGACTACGGCACCATCGAACGCTCGATCAAGCAGCGCCTCTACAGCCTGGACGAGGATGCCACTGTGGTGACCGGTCACGGCCCGGACACGCGCCTGGGCGATGAGATGCGGGAAAATCCGTTCGTGCGAGCCTGATCTACGGAATTTTTACGCGCATTGATGTCTAATCGCCCGCAGCCACACCGGCTAAACGATTTCTCAGGAGTAAAAAGTCCATGTTCACCCCGCGTCGCCTGATCATCGCCGCCACCGCTTTCGCCATGCTGTCGGGCTGTGCTGCTCAGAATCCCTACAATCAACAGGGTGAAGTCCAGGCTCCCGCCGAAGGCGGCATGAGCAAAACCGCCAAGTACGGTGCCCTGGGCGCGCTGGCGGGTGCCGTAGCCGGTGCCGCGATCAATCATGACAACCGTGGCAAGGGTGCGCTGATTGGCGCCGCCGTGGCTGGCGCTGCCAGCGCAGGCTACGGCTACTACGTCGACAAGCAGGAAGCCGAGCTGCGCCGCAGCATGGAAGGCACTGGTGTGCAGGTACAGCGCCAGGGCGACAACATCAACCTGATCATGCCCGGCAACATCACGTTCGCCACCAACTCGGCAGATATCGCCAGCAACTTCTACACCCCGCTGAACAACCTGGCGACGTCGTTCAAGCAGTACGACCAGAACAACATTGAAGTGGTCGGCCACACCGACAGCACCGGTAGCCACCAATACAACATGAACCTGTCGCAGCAGCGCGCCCAGAGCGTGGCCAACTACCTGATGGCCCAGGGCGTCAACGGCACTCGCGTTTCCTCCCGTGGCATGGGCCCGGACGTGCCGGTCGCCAGCAACGCCAACGAGGCGGGCCGTTCGCAGAACCGCCGTGTGGAAATCAAGCTGACGCCCATCCCCGGCGCCCAGGCTCCGCAGCAGTACTGATACTGCTCCACCACCACGAGGCCCGCTGTTGCGGGCCTCGTCGTTTCTGCCGCTCGTCGTGCGATTACTGGCGCAACGCCAGTTGTCACTTTCCTGTCTAGACTGCGTTGCAGGGTTCCACCGAACCCTGTTTGAACCGTCGGCCAACGCCCCCAGAGGCGCCGCCACGGACAAGGAGTAGTCAGGAGCGTGCATGGACGACAACCAATCCCCCTTCTCCCGCAAGTACCTGTTGCCGCTGCTGGTGACACTGACCCTGCTGCTCGTGCTCGGCGGTCTGGTTATCTGGCAATGGCTGGCTCTCGAAGCACGTAATCGCGACGAGTACGAGCAGCGCTTCAAGATAGAGGCGGAGGAAATTGCCCAGCGTGTCGGCATCCGGATGCGCGCTTATGAGATGGTCCTGCGTGGCATGTCCGGCCTGATGGTTGGTAGCACCGCCGTGTCTGCCGAGGAGTGGGCTCGGGCCACCGACCAGTTGCAGTTGCAGGACCGCTATCCGGGTATCCAGGCGCTGGCCTGGGCGCGTTACCTGAAACACGAGGAACTCAGCGAATTCGTCGGCGAGATCTGGGACCAGGGGCGTCGCGAGTTCCGCGTATTCCCGTCGGAGCCGAGGGACGAGTACCTGGTGGTGCAATACAGCAGCCCCATGGACTGGCGCAACCGACGTACCCTGGGCTTCGACATGCTCACCGAGGCGGTGCGCCGGGAGGCTATCAATCTCGCCTGGGAGACCGGCGAGGCCATCCTCACCGGACCGGTGAAGCTCAGGCAGGAAACCGATCAGCAAGTGCAGGGAGGACTGCTGCTCTACATGCCGGTGTACCGCCCTGATGCGCCCAGCAGCACCGTCGAGGAGCGCCGTGCGGCACTGATTGGCATGGTCTGCGGTGCCTTCCGCGTGAGCGACCTGATGGACGGCATCCTGGGGACCCAGAGCAGCCTCTACAAAATTGACCTGAAGGACCTCGGTAACCCAGGTCTGCCCCTGTTGGAGACGGTTGGTGGCGAACGCCAGCCACGTTTCCACCAGGTCCAGGAACTGAAACTGTTCGGCCGTACATGGGCTTTGGGCGTAGGCAGCACGGCCAAGTACGAGGCCATGCTGGGCAACAACCGCATCGCTTTCAGCCTCTGGACAGGCCTGGCGGCCGCGGTGCTGCTCTCGCTATTGGTAGGGGGCTACCTCTACCAGCGTGAGCGCCAATTGCAGCTCAGCCTGTCTTCCTCCATCGAACTTGCCGAGCGTGAGGAACGCTTCCGCCTGCTGCTGCAGCACCTGCCAGTGGCCACGCTTATCTGCGACGTCCAAGGGCGTATAGAAATGGCCAATGCCAGTGCTGGCGACTTGTTGGCTTGTGATACCGAATTCCTGCTGGGCCAGCGCCTGCAGCGATACCTGCCGAACATGGCTGCACTGGTGTCGAGTGAGGCTGACCAGGCGCCCACCCAGCTGACCGAGGTTGAAGTGCAACAGGAGGGGGGAGAGCGAATTCCGGTGGCGCTGACCCTGAGCAGCCTTAACCTTGGCGTGAATCATCGCTACCTGATCAACCTGGTGGATCTGCAGGCGCGCAAGAGCGCTGAGGAACGCTTCCGCCTGGTGGTCGAAGCCTCGCCCAACGCCATCGTCCTGGTGGATACCCAGGGGCGGATCGCCATGGTCAATCGGCAGGCCGAGCAGCTCTTCGGCTACAGCCGCCAGGAAATGCTCGATGCACCGGTGGAGAAACTGCTGCCCGAGGCGCTGCGCGAGTCCCATGTGGCGATGCGCGAAGGCTTCCTGCGCAAGCCCGAGCAACGGCGAATGGGCAGCAACCGCGAGCTGTTCGGCCAGCATCGCGACGGCACCATGATCCCCCTGGAGGTGGGACTTTCGCCGATCCGTGCAGGCCGCGAAGTCCTGGTGCAGGCGGTGATCATCGACATCACCGAGCGCAGGGCGGCGGAACAGCGGCTGCGTGACCAGGCCGAGCAACTGATGCTGGCCAACCGGTACAAATCGGAATTCCTCGCCAACATGTCGCACGAGCTGCGTACGCCGCTGAACAGCATCCTGATCCTCAGCGACCAGCTACGGCAGAACATGGTCGGTAACCTGACCGAGAAGCAGACCCGGCACGCCGACATCGTCCACCGCGCCGGCAGCGACTTGCTGCAACTGATCAACGATGTCCTCGACCTGGCCAAGGTCGAGGCGGGGCGCATGCAGCTCAAGCTGGAGCCGCTGAACGTCCAGGACATGCTTGCCGAGCTGGATGGCAGCCTGCGGCCTATGGCCGAGATCAAGGGCCTGCGCCTGTCCACGCACATCCAGGCGGGCGTGCCGAGGGTTATCCACAGCGACCGCGTGCGCCTGCACCAGATTCTGCGCAACCTGTTATCCAATGCCCTCAAGTTCACCGAGCAGGGTGAGGTGGAACTGTCCGTGGAGCTGGACCCGTCGGCCGCAACCGATGAACGCGAAGTGCTGCGTTTTGCCGTGCGCGACACTGGTATCGGCATTCCCGAAGACCAGCACGATCGTATCTTCCAGGCTTTCCAGCAGATAGATGGTTCCACCAGCCGGCGCTTCGGCGGTACCGGGCTGGGGCTGGCCATCACGCGTCAACTGGTGCTCGCCCTGGATGGCGACATCACGCTGGAAAGTGTGCCGGGGCGGGGCTCGCGCTTTATCGTCCGACTGCCGGTGGCGGTGGCCGCCAGCCAGCCGAAGGACGACGAGACACCGCCGCAACCGGTGCGCAGCGGCCAAGGCCCGTCCGTGCTGATTGTCGAGGACGACGTCAATTTCGCCTCGGTGATGGCCGAGGAAGCCCAGGCCCACGGATTCTCCAGCGTTCACTGCCGCAGTGGAAAACAGGCCATCGCGCTGCTGCAGAGCGAGCGATTCGCCGCGGTCATCCTCGACATCCTCTTGCCGGACATCAGCGGCTGGCAGATCTACCGACGCCTACGCAGCCATGCGAACCACCGTGCCACGCCGGTGAACATCATCTCCTGCGTGCCACAGCCCCAGGACTGGAACGAGGACGATACCCGCTACCTGGTCAAGCCCATCGCCCGGGAAGACCTGGAGCAGGTGTTCCATGACCTGGAGGGCGGCACTCCGCCGGATGCGCGCAAGCTGCTGCTGGTGGAGGACGTGGATGTAGAGCGTGAGCACTACCGCGAACACCTGGAACAACTGGGCTTCAATGTGGTGGCCAGCGCCAGTGGCGAAGGGGCCCGGAAGGCCTACGCACAGAACGATTTCTCCGCCCTGGTGATCGACCTCGACCTGCCCGACCAGGATGGCTTCGAACTGCTCGACAGCCTCGACCGGGAACGTCCCCTGGACGGCTCGCGCGTGGTCATCAACACCGGTGTTGACGTCAATCAGCAGAACCTTCAGCGCTTGCGCCGCTATTCGGCAGTCGTGGTGCGCAAGGCGGGCGAGGACCTCGACAACCTCAGCTCGGCCGTGCAGGGCTTCCTTGCAGCCGTGCGTCAGCCGAACGCCCTCTCGGACATGGACCCTCTGGAAGGTAGCCGGGTGCTCCTGGTGGATGACGATGTGCGGAACATCTACGCCCTCAGCGCCTTGCTGGACGAGGCCGGCCTGAAGGTGACCGCCGCCCGCGACGGTCTGGAGGCCATCGAATGCTTCCAGCGTGAACCCTTCGACCTGATCCTGATGGACATGGCCATGCCCAATATGGACGGTTACACGGCCACCCGCGTGCTCAAGCAGGAGCACGGTTGCGCTATTCCGATCATCGCCCTGACCGCCCACGCAATGAAGGGCGACCGTGAGAAGTGCATCACCGCCGGTGCCGACGACTACCTGGCCAAGCCGGTCAGTCGCCAGGAAGTGCTGGACATGCTCTACCGCTGGCTGGAACAACCAGGAGGTCGCCATGGCGCACCTGCAGCTTAAAGAGGGCCTGGCGGCCAACATCCTGCTGGTGGTGGACGACCGCCAGGAAAACCTCGCCGCCATGGAGGCGTTGCTGGACGACGGTGAATGGCAGGTCCGTACGGTGGATTCAGGCGAGGCCGCGCTCAAGTGTCTGCTGGAAGAGGAAGTCGGCCTGGTACTGCTGGACGTGCAGATGCCGCGCATGGACGGTTTCGAAGTGGCTCGGTTGATGCGTAACAGTCCGTTGACCCGCTTCACGCCGATCATCTTCATCTCCGCCATCGCCCATACCCAGGACGCAGTGCTCCGTGGCTACTCCTCCGGTGCGGTGGACTTCATTCTCAAGCCGTTCGACCCCCAGGTGCTGCGTCACAAGATCCAGTCGCTGCTGGCCCACGAGCGCAATCGGCGCGACCTGCTGCAGCTCAGCCAGCAACTCGACACCGCGCGCGCCTTCAACGCCTCGGTGCTGGAGAATGCCGCCGAGGGCATCCTGGTAGTGGGCGAAGACGGCCTGATCAGTTTCGCCAACCCGGCCATGGCGCAGATGCTCCAGGGCAGCGTGGACGATCTGGAGGGCCGGCCACTGCTGAGCCTGATTGCCCATCCCGAAATGGCGAGCGAATGGAAACTGTCGGATTTCTACCGCCACTGGAGGCAGAACCAGACCTACCGCCTGCATGACGCCAGTCTCAAGACAATGGGGGGCGAGCGTCTGCCGGTGGCACTGTCGTCCTCGCCGCTGCCACGGCTGCAGCGCTCCATGGTGGTCATTGCCCTGGATATGTCAGTGGTGCGTCAGTTGCACGCCCAACTGGAGTCCCAGGCAATCACCGATGCCCTGACCGGACTGCTCAACCGCCGAGGCTTCCACCAGGCGCTGGAGGCTTCCCTGGCGCGCATCGAACGTAACGGCAAGCGCATGGCGGTGCTCTACCTGGACCTGGACGGTTTCAAGCTGATCAACGACTCCCTGGGCCATGAGGCCGGCGACCGCGTGCTGCGACGGGTAGCGGAACAGTTGAAGAACTGCCTGCGCCCCTACGACATCCTGGCGCGCATGGGGGGCGACGAATTCACTGCACTTCTGGATACCCTCGACCACCCCGAAGACGCTGCAAGGGTTGCCGAGAAACTCATCGAACTGGTCTCGGTGCGCCACCGCATCGAGGGCATCGATGTCACCCTCGGCGCCAGCGTCGGCATCGCCTGCTTCCCCGAGTGCGGACAGAGTGTGGACGGCCTGTTGCGCGCGGCGGACATCGCCATGTACGAGGCCAAGCGCGCCGGTCGTCAGCAGTACCGCTTCTACTCGCCGGAAATGAATGGCCGCGCCCGCTCCCGTCTGATGCTGGAGGAAAGCCTGCGCAATGCCATCGAGCAGAACGACTTCCATCTGGTGTACCAGCCGCAGGTCAACCTGGAGACCGGTCGCCTGCGTGGCTTCGAGGCGTTGTTGCGCTGGGAACATCGAGTGGCCGGCACCGTGGCGCCCAATGTATTCATCCCGCTGCTGGAGGAAACCCGCCTTATCAACCGCCTGGGCGACTGGGTACTGCGGGAGGGGGCCAGCCAGTGCAGCGCCTGGCAGCCGACCTTTGGCAGCGACCTGGTGGTGAGCCTGAATGTCAGTCCGGTGCAGTTCGGCATGCCGCAACTGGTGGATGACCTGCGGCGGGTGCTCGGGGAATTCCGCTTGCGCCCCGAGCAGTTGGAAGTGGAGGTCACGGAAAGCGCGTTGATGCAGGACCTGGAGCTGACCCGCGAACAGCTCAGGCAGCTGCGTGCCCTGGGGGTGCGTATCGCCATCGACGACTTCGGCACGGGCTATTCGTCCCTGGCCTACCTGCGGCATTTCGAGCTGGATACCCTGAAGATCGATCGCCTGTTCATTTCCAACATGCTGGAGTCGCGTCGCGACGCCGCGGTGGTCAGCACCATCATCGACCTCAGCCGCCACCTGGGACTGGAAGTGATCGCCGAGGGGGTGGAGACCCTGGCGCAGCGCGACTGGCTGCTGGAACACGGCTGCACTTTCATGCAGGGCTTCCTGGTGGCGCCCGGGCTGCCGGTGGCCAAGGCTGAGGCCTTCCCGAAAGTGGTGGACTGGGTCGCGTTGCGCGAGGGATCAGATAGCCTGACGGCCTCTCCCTGAAACCGGGGCAGGCCATCACGCATACCGGAAGTCGCGGGCCTACACTTCATGAGTCGGGGCATCGGGGTTCGCGCCCGCTGCCTATTGAGAAAAGGAGGCTCCATGTACTGCTTTGTTGTGGCGTATCCCAATGCACCGGGCGCCAAGTTCGACTTCACCTACTACTGTGAGGAACACATCCCGCTCCTGTCCCGCCTGATCGGCGAAAACCTGGTGAAGCTCGAAGTGCGCAAGGGCTTGGCTGCAGCGGATGGCGCCGTGGCGCCGTTTATCTGCATGGCCAATATCTGGGTACTGTCGGTGGATGAATTGCGCAGCACTCTGGAACTGAACGGCGACGAGATAAGCGCCGATATCGCCAACTACACCAACCTGGCGCCGTTGCTCCAGGTAGATGAGGTGCTACAGACGGCCTAGAGCAAGAAAAAGCCCGCCAATCGGCGGGCTTTTCGTATCCGGCTCAGGCTGCCGGGAATTGCTGGTGCAGCCGCACCAGTTGGGCATCCTTGGCCTCCCACAGGCGGTTCACCCATTGCTGGAAGGCCAGGCGGTATTGCTCGTCCTGGTCGTAGTTCTTGCCGATGAACTCGCCAGGAATCTCCAGTTTCTCGATGCGTACCACTACCTGGCGCAAGCGGCCGGCCAGCAAGGTCCAGAAATTCGGGTTGCCATCCGGGTAGTGAATGGTGACGTTGACCAGCGAATGCAACTGCTCACCCATGGCGTCGAGCACGAAGGCGATGCCGCCTGCCTTGGGCTTGAGCAGGTATTGGAAAGGCGAACCCTGTTCGTCGTGTTTGGCACGGGTGAAGCGGGTGCCTTCGAGGAAGTTGAAAATGCCCACCGGGTTGTCACGGAACTTGTCGCAGGTGCGGCGGGTGGTTTCCAGGTCCTTGCCCTTTTTCTCCGGGTGCTTGGCCAGGTAAGCCTTGGAGTAGCGCTTCATGAAGGGGAAATCCAGCGCCCACCAGCACAGGCCGATCACCGGGACCCAGATCAACTCCTGCTTGAGGAAGAAACGCAGCAGACGGATGCGCCGGTTGAACAAGTGTTGCAGGACCAGGATGTCCACCCAGCTCTGGTGATTGCTGGTGACCAGGTAGCTGTGCTGGTAATCGAGCCCGGCCAGTCCGTCGACGTCCCAGCGGGTGTCGCGCACCAGGCGCATCCACAACTTGTTGCAGCTGATCCAGCCCTCGGCGATGAAGCTAGCGGCCCAGTTCAGCACGCCCTTGGTGGCGCGGAAGGGCAGCAGCAGCTTCAGCAGCGTCACAGCGAACAGTGGCATGCACCAGAACAGGGTGTTGAGCGCCAGCAGGACAGCTGCCAGGGCGCCGAGCAGGGGGGCGGGGATAAAGCTGAGCATGAAAGGGTGGAGCCTCACCGTGGGTGGTCGTAGCCACCGCGTCATGGATAGGGCCCGCTGCATTCCCTGACTGCGGGCAGAATGGTGGCCAAGGTTAACGGTTGTTCACTCAACTGCAAGCGGGAAGGGTGACCGGGCGGTCGGGAGCGAGGCTAATTCGTCGGCTCTGTTGTAGGGGCGAATGAATTCGCCCCTACAGAGGAAATTCCCGGCAAGGTGTGGTTCTGTCAGCCCTCGCTACCGCACGCGGCCTGGATCGCCGTCAGTGCGATGGTGTGGATGATGTCGTCCACCACGACATTGCGCGGCAGGTCGTTCACCGGCTTGCGCAGGCCCTGGAGCATCAGGCCGCCACTGGCTGCGTGATTGCCCTGTTGCACGGCCTTGTAGGCCGCATCACCGCTGGCGAGGTCGGGGAAGACGAACACCGTGGTGCGTCCGTCCCTGGCGGCGGCATAGGGCAGGGGGCCTTCGATGGGCAGGTCCGGGCGGGCGGCTCGGGCCAGGCGCGTAGCCTCGCCGACCTTGGCCAGCTCAGCTGCGTCTGCCGAATCGCAGATCAGCGCCACGCGTGGGGTTATCCCCAGCGCCTCGGCGGAATCCGCACTCTGCAGGGCGATTTCCGCCAGGTCGCTGGCGTCGGGATCGGGGTTCACCGCGCAGTCTCCGTAGACCACCACCTGTTCCGGCAGCAGCATCAGGTAGACGGAAGAGGCGATGCGGTAGCCGGGCGCCGATTTGATCAGCTGCAGCGCCGGGCGAATGGTGTTCGCCGTGGGGTGGATGGCACCGGACACCAGGCCGTCCACTTCGTCCAGGGCCAGCATCATGGTGCCGAGCACAACGCTGTCTTCCAGCTGCGCGGTTGCCATGGGCGCATTGAGGCTCTTGTTCTGGCGCAGCTCCACCATGGGCTGCACATAGCGTTCGCGGACCTTGTCCGGATCGAGGATTTCCAGGCCCTCTGGCAGGTCGATGCCCTGCGCCCGGGCCACGGCATGAACATCGTCCGGCTTGGCCAGCAGCACACAATGGGCGATGCCTCGAGCCTGGCAGGCGGCGGCAGCCTGCACGGTGCGCGGCTCGCTGCCTTCAGGCAGGACGATGCGCTTGCCGGCGAGCTGGGCCTGCTGGATCAGGCGGTGGCGGAACGCCGGGGGAGACAGACGCGGGGTCGCGCTGGGAGCGCCGCAGCGGGCGCGCAGCCAGTCGAGGTCGAGGTTGCGGGCGACGAACTCGGTGACTTTCTCCGCGCGCTCGCGGTCGTCCACCGGGATTTCCTTGTTCATCCGGTTGAGGTTGGTGGCCGTGTCATAGGTGCCGGTTGCCACGCCCAGCACCGGCAGGCCGCCTTGCAGGGCACCTCGGCACAGTTCCAGGGTGCGTGGGTCGGGCTGGATATCGCTGGAGAGCAGCAGGCCGGCAAGCGGCACGCCGTTCATGGACGCCAGGCTGGCGGCGAGGATGATGTCGTCGCGATCGCCAGGCGTCACCACTAGCACGCCCGGTTTGAGCTGTTGCACGGTGTTGGGCACGGTGCGTGCGCAGACGACTATCTTCTGCACGCGGCGCTGGTCGTAGTCGCCGGCATTGATCACCTGGGCCTGCAGCAGGTCGGCGACGTCGCGGGTTCGCGGTGCGTTCAGTTCGTCCAGCCAGGGCACGCTGCCCAGCAGGCGGAAGTCGTCGCCGCGGAGCAGAGGTGACTGCTCCTTGAGGCGGCGGGCGAATTCGTCGTCGCGCACCTTGTTGAGGATCACCCCTAGGACCTTCGGGTCACGCGGTCCGCCGAATTGCTGGGCCTGGATCTCCAGGCGATCGGACAATTCCGAGAGACTCTCGTCTTCCGGCGCCGATACCAGGATCACGTCGGCGTCCAGGCTCTTGGCCAGGTGGAAGTTGATGCGCGCGGCGTAGCTGGCGTGTCGGGTCGGCACCATGCCTTCGACAATCACGACGTCCTTGTCCTCGGCGGCCTTATGGAACAGGCCGGTGATGTCTTCCAGCAACTCGTCCAACTGGCCGTCGGCGAGCATCCGCTCCACCTGGGACTGCGCCAGTGGCGTCGGTGGTTTGAGACCATGGGTGCGGGCCACCAGCTCGGTGGAGCGCTCCGGGCCGAGGTCGCCGGGGTGGGGCTGGGCCACCGGCTTGAGGAAGCCGACCTGCAGGCCAGCCAGCTCCAGGGCACGTACCAATCCCAGGCTGGTGGAGGTCAGACCGACGCCGAATCCGGTCGGGGCGATGAAAAAGCAGTGCATGGGGCTCCTTGGCGAAAACGGTTCAGGCGAGCAGGCCTAGGGTATCGAGGGCGATCTGGCGTTCTTCGTTGGTCGGCACCACCAGCACGCGTGGATGGCCACGCTGGTGGATGGGGCCGGCGATGCCGCGCACGCAGCGCGCGTTGGCTTCGCGGTCGATGGCCAGGTTGAGCAGCTTCAGGTGATCCACCGTGCGGCTGCGCACAAGGGGTGAATTCTCGCCGATCTCGCCGGTGAAGATCAGCCCGTCCAGCTGTGGCAGAGCGCAGCTTACGGCCGCCAGGGTCTTGGCCAGGCGATAGCAGAAGACTTCGATGGCCAGGGTGGCGCCGGCGTGGCCCTGGTCGCGGGCTGTTTCCAGGCTGCGCATGTCCTTGGCCAGATTGGAGAGGCCGAGCAGACCGCTTTCCTGACGCAGTACCTGGTCGATCTTCTCCAGGCTCCAACCAAGGCTGCGGTGCAACTGGGTATAGAGATGCGGGTCGATATCGCCGCAGCGGTTGGCCATGACCAGGTTCATGCTGGCGTCGCGGCTCTGGCCGTTGACGATGGCGCAGGCGGAGCTGTGCTCGCCGACGTGCGCGGAAAGCCAACAGCTGTCTCCGAGCGATAGTCCGGCCAGCTCGGCGGCACGGCGACTGACGAAACGGTGGCTGTTGCCGTGGAAGGCATAGTGGCGCAGACCGTGGTCGCGGTAGACGGCATCCGGCAGGGCGAGGCGGTAGACGTGCTCGGGCATGCTCTGGTGGAAGGCCGTATCGAACACGGCCACATGGGGCAGGTTCGGCAGCAGGTGCATGGCGGCGTCGATGCCGACCAGGCTGGCCGGCATCTGCTGCGGCGCCAGCGGGACCAGGGCCTGCAGGCAGCGGATCACCTGGGCATCCACGCGGCAGGCGGAGTTGAACAGCTCGCCACCGTGCAACACGTGGTGGCCGACGCCATGCAGCTTGCCGCCGGCCGCACCCAGGACAATGGGCATCAGCTGCGACAGCGCGGCGCGGTGGTCGGCGTTGGGGATCATCAGACTGTCTTTGTCACCGCCGCGCTGCCAGCGCAGTTCGGCGTTACGGCTGCCAAGCCCGTCGGCCATGCCGTGGAGGATGAACTGACTGTGGGCCTCGTTGACCAGGGCGAAGCGCAGGGATGTCCTGCGGGCATGGATCACCAGGATGTTGCGTGCAGGCATCAGGTTTCCTCGGTGGGGACAGGGGCCATGCCCTGGGCGCACCAGCCGCAGGGGAAGAGGCGGCCCAACTGGTCGGCGCGTTGCGCGGGATCGAGCACCCAGGCGCGCGACTGCCAGGGTGGCTGGTGCCGCAAGTGCTGAGTATGGCCGCAGGAAAGCACTGCCACCCAGTGACCGTCCTCGTCTTGCCTGTAGCCGACCAGCTGGGGCCGCCCGTCAGCGTTCGGGTCGCAATCGACTTGCCGCGCGGTTAAACTTGCTCGTTCATCATTCATTCGCAGAAGGTCTCGCACCATGCTGATCGCCGCCAACAAGGCCGTGTCCATCGACTATACCCTTACCAACGACGCCGGTGAGGTGATCGACAGTTCCGCTGGCGGCGCTCCGCTGGTGTACCTGCACGGCGCCGGCAACATCATCGCTGGCCTGGAACGTGCACTCGAAGGCAAGCAGATTGGTGACGAGCTGAATGTTGCCGTCGAGCCCGAAGATGCCTACGGCGAGTACAGCGCCGAGCTGGTCGCTACCCTGGACCGCGCCATGTTCGAAGGCGTCGACCAGCTGGAAGTCGGCATGCAGTTCCACGCCTCCGGCCCGGACGGCAGCATGCAGATCGTCACCATCCGCGACATCGACGGTGACGACGTAACCGTGGACGGCAACCACCCGCTGGCCGGCCAGCGCCTGAACTTCAAGGTCAAGGTAGTCACCGTGCGTGACGCCAGCGACGAAGAGATCGCCCACGGTCACATCCACGGCGAAGGCGGTCACCACCACTGACCGATCGTCCGCGACTGTCGACCCGGCAATTCGCGAATCGGCTGCTAAGCTGAAAAAACCGAAAAGGCGCCCCGGGGCGCCTTTTTTGTCCGCTGTGAAATCCCTGAGATTTTCGAGGAGTCAGTCATGAGTGCCTTTCACGACCTCAATCTGCGTGCGCTCGACGGTCAGGATCTGCCGTTGGCGCCGTACAAGGGCCAGGTGGTGTTGGTGGTGAATGTCGCCTCCAAGTGCGGCCTGACGCCCCAATACGCCGGGCTGGAAAAGCTCTACCAGCAATACCGTGACAAGGGTTTCACCGTGCTGGGCCTGCCGTGCAACCAGTTTGCCGGGCAGGAGCCGGGCAGCGAGGACGAGATCCGCGAGTTCTGCAGCCTGAACTACGGTGTGACCTTCCCCCTGGGCAGCAAGATCGAGGTAAACGGATCGGCCCGTCACCCGCTGTATCGCCTGCTGGCGGGCGAGGGCGCCGAATTCCCCGGCGAGATCACCTGGAACTTCGAGAAGTTCCTTGTCGGCAAGGACGGCCGCGTGCTGGCGCGCTTCTCTCCGCGCACCGCGCCGGACGATCCCGCGCTGATCCAGGCTGTCGAAAAGGCCCTGGCCTGATGCACCTCCTGCACTCATGAACGCTTGACCGTAGGAGCCAGCTTGCTGGCTCCTACGTTTCCTCCCCCGGCAGTAACTTCCCCGGCTTTTAGTGCTCGATCAGCGTCGTCAATAGTGCTGGGCAAGGCGAGACGACCGGTCATATGCTCGCCGCCATGACCAGTATCCGACTCGACAAACGCGACCTCATTCTCGCCAAGGGCTCCCAGGTGATGACCCGCCGTGGCTACCACGGTACCGGCGTGCAGGAGATCGTCCAGGCCGCGGGCATTCCCAAGGGCTCCTTCTATCACTACTTCGCCAGCAAGGAAGACTTCGCCCTGCAGGCGCTGGAGTACCTCTACCTGCCGCGCCTGGATCGTTACGCACAGGCCCTGGGCAATTCGGCGCTGAGTCCGCGCCAGCGCATCCTCGGCTATTACCGCGAGCTGCTGGTGCACTTCTCCAGCCGCGAGAAACCGGAATACCACTGTTTCATCGGCAGTCTCGGCTTCGAGATGGCAGAACTCTCGCCCGCCATCGGCGAGCAGGTTGAACGCATCCTCCAGGGCTCGGTGGACATCCTCCAGGCCTGCCTGGAAGAGGCCGTGGCTGTGGGCGAGCTGTCCGCCGATGAGGACTGCGCCAACCTCGCGGCGTTCATCGCCAATGCCTGGCAGGGCGTGTTGACGCGCCTGAAGGTGGGCGGTGGCACCGTACCCATGAACGCATTCGTCGACCGTCTGGAGCTGCTGCTCCGGGCGTGATTTTTCAATGCCTTGAAACCGAGACGACCGGTCATATGGCCGGCCACAGGAGAACCCATGACCGCTCCCGTACAAGCCCTCTTCGAACCCTTCCGCCTCGGCGGCCTGGAACTGCCTACCCGCGTGGTGATGGCGCCCATGACTCGCTCTTTCTCGCCGGGCGGCGTGCCTAACGCCAAGGTGGTGGAGTACTACCGCCGCCGCGCCGCGGCCGGTGTCGGCCTGATCATCACCGAGGGCACCACCATCGGTCACAAGGCCTCCAACGGTTATCCCCATGTGCCGCGCTTCTTCGGTAACGACGCCCTGGCCGCCTGGAAGGAAGTGGTTGATGCCGTGCACGCCGAAGGCGGCCGCATCGTCCCGCAGCTCTGGCATGTGGGCAACGTACGTCGCCTGGGCACCGAACCGGACGCAAGCGTTCCCGGCTACGGCCCGACGGAAAAGGTGAAGGACGGCCAGGTGGTGGTTCATGGCATGACCAGGGACGACATCCAGGAAGTGGTTGCCGCTTACGCCCAGGCCGCGCGTGATGCCAAGGCCATCGGCATGGACGGCGTGGAAATCCATGGCGCCCACGGTTACCTGATCGACCAGTTCTTCTGGGAGGGCACCAACCAGCGCACTGACGAGTACGGCGGCAGCCTGGCCAACCGCTCGCGCTTCGCCATCGAAGTGATCCAGGCCATCCGCGCCGCCGTTGGCCCGGACTATCCAATCATCTTCCGCTACTCCCAATGGAAGCAGCAGGACTACACCGCGCGCCTGGTGCAGACCTCCGACGCCCTGGGTGAATTCCTCAAGCCGCTGTCCGATGCCGGTGTGGATATTTTCCACTGCTCGACCCGCCGCTTCTGGGAGCCGGAGTTCGAAGGCTCCGATCTCAACCTCGCCGGCTGGACCCGCCAGCTCACTGGAAAACCCACCATCACCGTCGGCAGCGTCGGGCTGGATGGCGAGTTCCTGCAGTTCATGGTCAAGACCGACAAGGTCGCCCAGCCCGCCAATATCGAAGGCCTGCTGGAGCGCCTGAACAAGGACGAGTTCGACCTGGTTGCCGTGGGCCGTGCCCTGCTGGTGGACCCGGACTGGGCTGTGAAGGTGCGCGAAGGCCGCATGCAGGACATCCTGCCGTTCAGCCGAGACGCACTGGCCAGCCTGGTGTAAGGCACTTGAGTGAAGAAGCCCCGCTAATGCGGGGCTTCTTATTTGTGGCCTTGACTCGAGTTCCCTCAAACCCTCTTTCAGTTGGGCTGACACCACATCCTCCTGCGGTCACTGTGCGCGCACCACAACAAGCGCCGGCACACCGGCCGAAGGAGTAACCCATGCGCATTGGACTGGTAGTGGATGCCACCTGCGACCTGCCCCAGGACTTCCTCGTCACGCACCATATCCCGGTGCTGCCCATCCGCATCCGGCTGGGGGAGCATTCCCTGGTGGATCGCCGCGTACCCCAGGCGACCCAAGCCTTCTACGGCGAATTGCTGCCCAAGGTCGGCCCGGCCGATCGCAGCGAGCCGCTGCAGGTGGTGGAAATGCAGGAGTGGTTCCTGGAAGAGCTTGTCACCCGCTTCGACCATGTGATCTGCCTGACGATTGCCTCCCAGCGCAGCCCGATCTTCGAGCACGCAACCCAGGCCTCCTTCGGTCTGCTCCAGCGCTATCGCGACCGTCGTTCGGCAGCTGGGGTGGCCGGGCATTTCGCGATGCGCGTGATGGATGGCGGCAACATCTTCGCCGGCACCGCAGTGCTGGCTGCCGAGGCAGCGAGGCTGATCGGTGATGGTGCCCACCCCAACGCCGTGCGTGCGCGGCTGGAACAGTTGGCAGGGCAGGTCTGTACCTTTCTCGTGCCGGACGATCTCGGCCATCTGCGCCAGCGAGGATTCCAGAAGGGCGAGCGCAGCGGGCTGCTCGACCGCCTGCGTGGCGCTGCACTGGGGCTGGGCTCGTTGCTGGATGTGAAACCGGTGATCAGCGTGCAGCAGGGTGAGGACAAACCCGTGTCGCTGGCCCCCAACTTCGACAAGGCGGCGGAGAAGCTTCTGGCCCATGCGTGCTTGCGGGTACTGGCAGGTGAGCTGCTAGCGCCCCAGCTGTGCATCAGTTATGCCGGGGAGCTGTCGCTGGTACGAGATCTGCCAGGCTTCGCCGAACTGGAAACGGCCTGTGTCGAGCGCGGGGTTGCATTGCACCTGGCGATGCTGAGCCCAACCGGGGCGATCAATCTGGGGCGTGGCGCTCTGAGTCTGGCCTACGCCGCGCCACCGGCGGCGTTTTCCTAGGCCTGCGGGGGCAGGCTACTACCAGCCGGGACTTCCAGCTCGGGGCGGCGGGCATGTGCCAGGTACTGCTCGAACTGCTGAACGATGGCTTCCCAGCCTTGGCGGCCGGCGTGCATGCGTGCGTTGAGGCGCACGCGACGCAGGCATTCCGGGTCTTCCAGCAACCAGGTGGCGGCCTCGATGAAACTGGTCGGCTCGTCCGGCAGCGCCAATGCGCCATTGTGCCCATGGCGAATGTGTTGGGCGGCCGCCGCCTGGTCGAATGCGACCACCGCCAGGCCGGAAGCCAGGGCTTCCAGCACCACATTGCCGAAGGTTTCCGACAGGCTCGGGAACAGGAACAGGTCGCCGGATGCATAGTGGCGGGCCAGCTCCTCGCCGCGTTGCACACCACAGAAGATGGCCTCCGGCAGGGCGCGTTGCAGTGCCAGGCGTTGCGGACCGTCGCCCACCACCACCAGTTTGAGGCGCAGCTGTGGATAACGTTGCTGCAGGCGCTGGAACGTTTCACCGAGCAGGCCGAGATTCTTCTCCGCTGCCAGGCGCCCAACGTGAATCACCGCGATTTCCTGTTCACCCACACCCCACTGCGCGCGCAGTTCGGGGCAGCGGCGGGCCGGGTTGAACAACTGGCCGTCTACGCCTCGCGAAAGCAGCTGCAGGCGCTCGAAGCCGCGCCGGGTGAGGTCCTGCAACTGGCTGACGCTGGGTACCAGGGTCAGTCGTGTGGCGTTGTGGAACCAGCGCAGGTAGTTGGTCAGCAAGCGGGTCAACAGGCCCGCGCCGTAATGACCGGTGTACTGCTGGAAGTTGGTGTGGAAGCCACTGACCACGGGAATCCCCAGGCGCCGTGCGGCGCGCAGGGCGGAGAAACCCAGCGGACCCTCGGTGGCGATATAGAGCACGTCCGGCTTGCGCTGGCGCCAGCGGCGCAACAACTTGTGCAGGCAGGACTGGCCCCATTGCAAGCCGGGGTAGCCCGGCAGCGGCCAGCCGCGGATCAGCATCAGATCATCGTCGCTCCGGCGGCCTTGGTCGCACGACTGGCGCGGACGCACCAGCTGCAGCCGATGGCCGGCGGCGCGCAGGCCATCACAGAGGCGGCCAAGGGTATTGGCCACGCCGTTGACTTCGGGCAGGAAGGTTTCGCTGATCAGCGAGATGTACAGGGGCGCTGTGGTCATGCAACCAGTGTCGACAAGGGCCATGTAGCCCGCGTGACAACCCTGTGACGCCTCTGTGACTACCGGCCGCTGGCGGCAAGAATTTGCCGTCCAAGGGCCTGGCTGTCCCGCTCAGGATATCCGCGAAGCTTTGATTTTCAACGCCTTGGCTCGAATGACGGAAATGGCATGGTACTTGAGTACCAACGCGCGGATCCCCTTAAAGGAGCGGCAAAGGTGTCAATCAACTCGATCGGCGGGGCTGGCGCGGGCAGCGCCTTGTCCGGCCTTGGATTCCGTAACAGCAAATCTTCAAAGGAGAGTGAGGATCCCTTTGGGATCAACACCAGGGAGGAGCCTCGACGCACTGCGTCTCCCGGCTCGGAGCGCGACTACCGGGCCTGGCAGGCAACCGAGGAGGGCTTTGCCCGAATGCGGGTGGAGCTGCAGAACTCCGCTGGGAAGTTGCAAATGAGCAACAAGGACCTGCCGGCCGACCTGGGGTTGGGTGGCAAGACTGCGGTGGAGAAATTCCAGGAGTACATGGACAAGTCACCGGCCGAGAAGATGCGCGATGCCATCCTCGCGGAGATGGGGCTGACCCAGGAAGAACTCGACGCCATGCCGCCGGAGCAGCAGGAGGCGGTGGAGAAGGAAATCGCCGAGCGCTTCCAGCAGAAGATGGAGATGCAGGCCAAGGAAGCGGAGGAGGAGCGACAAGCGAGGGAGAATCCGATCAATATTCAGGCATGATCAGCAGCGTGCGCATGGCAGGCCCCGATGTGACCGGGGCCCGCCGCTCGTGCGGCCGGACGGTTCAGCGAACCAACTGGCCGGATTGTTTCTGCAGGGCCAGGTCGCCCTGCTCGCGTACCCAGAACAGCGTGGCGCCGGCCACGGCAGCCGGCATCATCAGGATGTTCACGAAGGGAATCATCAGCGCCAGGTAGGTGATGCCGCCAAAACCCAGGCTCTGCCAGCGCTTCTCGCGCAGCCAGGCGAGCATCTCGTTCCAGCCCAGCTTGTGGTTGTCCGCCGGGTAGTCGATGTACTGCACCGCCATCATCCAGATACCGAAAACGATCCACAGCGGGGCGGCCAGCAGGTTCACCCCCGGAACGAAGGACAGGATCAGCAGGGCTCCGGCACGCGGGAGGAAGTAGGCCAGCTTGCGCAGCTCGCGGCCCACGGTGCGCGGGATCATCGCCATCAGCTCGGCCCAACTGAAGGCCGGGAAGTCGTCCTGGCCACGAACCACCACTTCCACCTTTTCCGCGAGGAAGCCGTTGAACGGCGCGGCGATGATGTTGGCCAGCATGGTGAAGCTGAAGAACACCATGACCAGCACCAGAAGCACGAAGAGGGGCCAGATCAGGTACTGGAGGAAGCTCAGCCAGTCTGGAAGGCTGGGCATGAAGGCATCGACCCAGCCGCTGAATTCCCCTATCGCGAAGCCGATCAAGGCAGCGAACAGCAGCAGATTCACGGTCAGCGGCAGCAGGACGAACAGGCGCAGTCCGGGGCTCAGGACCAGCTTCAGTCCTTCGCCCAGGTATTGCGGCCCGGATAGTGCGGGTGCAGGCATGGTGGTTCCCCAAGGTTGCAAACGCGCCGACCTTAACGGCTTTGCCGGCGCCGTGGAAAGCCTGGAAAAGGCTCGGAACAAATTTGATCGCGGTTGCGCCAATAGGTGCGTCCTATGGCCGGGATTGAGAGCGGGTATTTCCGCTATCGAAGGGGCCTTAGTAACCTTGCGCCCATTCCTGGCCGATCGTTGACGGCCAGACCTGGTTCAACGGGGCCACTGCATTCAAAGCCTTCCCCAAGTGCCGCAGTGGCCCCTTTTTATGCCCAGCAGGGCGGGAGTCAGTCATGTCCGAAGTACGCCATTCGCGGGTCATCATCCTCGGGTCCGGTCCTGCCGGTTACTCCGCGGCTGTCTACGCCGCCCGTGCCAATCTCAAGCCGCTGCTGATCACCGGCATGCAGGCGGGCGGGCAACTGACCACCACCACAGAGGTCGACAACTGGCCTGGCGACCCCCATGGCCTGACCGGCCCGGCGCTGATGCAGCGCATGCAGGAACATGCCGAGCGTTTCGAGACCGAGATCGTCTTCGACCACATCAACGCTGTGGACCTGGCCGGCAAGCCCTTCACCCTGGTTGGGGATAGCGGCACGTACACCTGCGACGCGCTGATCATCGCCACCGGTGCCAGTGCCCGTTACCTGGGTCTGCCTTCGGAGCAAGCGTTCATGGGTAAGGGCGTGTCCGCCTGCGCCACCTGCGACGGTTTCTTCTACCGCAACCGCGAAGTGGCGGTGGTGGGCGGCGGGAACACAGCTGTGGAAGAGGCGCTGTACCTGGCCAACATCGCCAGCAAGGTGACCCTGGTGCATCGCCGCGAGACCTTCCGTGCCGAGAAGATTCTCCAGGACAAGCTGAAAGCGCGCATCGCCGAAGGCAAGATCGAGCTCAGGCTGAATGCCGAAGTGGACGAAGTGCTGGGCGACGACATGGGCGTCACCGGCGTGCGCCTCAAGCGCAACGATGGCGGCACTGACGAGCTGAAGGTAGACGGATTGTTCGTCGCCATCGGCCATACCCCGAACACCTCGCTGTTCGAAGGCCAATTGGCGCTCAAGGACGGCTATCTGGTGGTCAATGGCGGTCGTGACGGAAACGCCACCGCCACTAGTATCCCCGGTGTGTTCGCCGCTGGCGACGTGGCCGACCACGTCTATCGCCAGGCCATCACCTCGGCCGGCGCGGGCTGCATGGCCGCCCTGGACGTCGAGCGCTACCTCGACGCGCACTAAGTTTCAGCCTGATGAGGAAAAGCCCCGCCAATGCGGGGCTTTTCTTTTGTGTCAGGCCAACTTTTCTTTCACGGTGTCAAGCTGCAGATGAGCTTCAGGATGGTTTGGGCCTGGCCAGTGTGAGTCACCCCTCGCCCTTTGGGAGAGGAGCGGGGGGAGAGGGAAGCGTCAGGTCGGCTGGGTGTCCAGCGTGGCAGCCCTTCGGCCTACCTGGCGAATGAATTCGCCCCTACGGAGAAGCGCGCAACCCTGACCCGGATCTGCCTTGCAGGGGCGGGCACCGCTCCGCTACGGATCAAACCCAGGTATTCAGCGACAGGGTCCGCGCGCTCATGCGCTGGTACAGGCCCTGGGCTTCCAGCAGCAGGGATTGCCGGTCCACGGTCAATTCGATCGCCTTGCGGCCTTCCGCCTCGCAGCGATACAGGCTTTGCTGGGGTTGCTGGCGAAGGCAGTGGTAGCGCATGCGGCGGGCTTCCACGCGCATGCTCGACAGGTCGATGTAGGCAACGTGCAATTGTTCGCTCTGACCCGTTCCCAGGTCGCAGCGATGCAGCGCCGGCGTGTGGGTGAAGGGTGTGCCGGAGAGCATCACCAGCTGGCATTGGTCGAGGTCGCGGCGGTGCTGGCCATCGAGCATCCAGCGGCCGCGGATGTCACGGCTCAGGCGCAGGCTGCGAGATCCCAGGTTCTCCACCTTCAGCCAGAGATGGCGAAAGCGCCAGCGCGGGTCGCTGTCCAGCACATAGGCGGCGGCGATGCTTTGGCCATTGCGGTTCTGGATCAGGTGGCTGCTGGCATGGATACCGGTTTCATCCGTGGACAGGCGCAGGCTTTCCACGCCGGGCGTCGTCAGGGGCTTCCATACGAGGGATTGCTGCATCCGTGCGCTCCGGCAGAGAGAGTGGTGCTGTTCCTGTGGGGATTCCGGTAGCTCCACAGCTATCTGATGAGAATCCTACGCGTTTGAGTGGCGAATTGATGTCAGCCATTGCTGACAGAGAACGGAAGCTAAAGCGTAAGAAAGCCGCCCCGGAAGGGGCGGCGGGGGGAGTCAGGCCTTGCGTTGCAGCGACTGGCGCTCGAAGCGCACACCCGCCAGGCCGGTATTCATCAAAGCGCGGATATTGCCGTGGTCAGTGCCTTCCGGGGTGGCCAGCACTGCGCGGTAGTGCTCGCCGAAAGCCAGCAGGGTTTCTTCCAGGCTGAAACCTTCCAGCAGCGCAAGGCCAAGGGTCTTGCAGGAGCCTTCGTTCTGGCCGGAGGCGTTTTCCACCGCGCCGTTGGTGAAGGCGCTCTGCTGGTAGTCGTAACCATCGGCGATGAACGCCAGGGTGTCGGCGAAGACGTGCTGGTCGCTATGCAGGCGGGCGCGGAAGTCGTTCAAATTGGTCATTCTTTGTTCGCTTTGTTGAAGGCCGTTTGCTGCTCGGCGCTGGCTTCTTTCTGGTACTTGGCTTTCCAGTCGGCGTAGGGCATGCCGTAGATCTCTTCGCGTGCCTGGTCCGGAGTGACCTCCAGGCCCAGATCGTCGGCGGCGGCCTTGTACCACTTCGACAGGCAGTTGCGACAGAAGCCGGCGAGGTTCATCAGGTCGATGTTCTGTACATCGGGGCGGCTACGCAGGTGTTGCACCAGACTGCGGAAGGCGGCGGCCTCAAGTTCAAGGCGTTCTTGCTCGGTCATGGCAGGATTCTCCTGGGGCTTTCGGGAGGGAGTGGCCGGCATGATAAGAGCCCTCCGTGGCACCGGCAAACAGGTCCGATCAAAGACTCATCTATGGCTGGACAGGGTGATCGATACCGACTCGGCGAAGCGCAACGCATGGGGCTTATCCACCTCCACCTCGGCATAGCGCACGCTCGGGTTGGCCATCACCAGGTCGAGGATTTCCTGGGTCAGGCGCTCCAGCAAGGCGAAGCGGTTTTCCTCGACGTGGCGGATGATCGCCTTGGTAATGGTGCGGTAGTTCAGCGCGTGGTCGATGTCGTTGTCGCGCACTGCCTCGGCAGCCGGGTAGAGGATGGTGAGATTGATCAGCACATCCTGCTTGTTGAGGATTTCCTCCTCCTTGATTCCGATGAAGGTGCGCAGGCGCAGGTCCTTGACGCGAATTCGCGCCATTCCGGGCTCCAGTCTCGGCATTCTCTAGTTGCTCCGTCCGATCAGTTTCAGGAATTCGTGGCGGGTATTCTGGGACTCCCTGAAGGCGCCCAGCATCACTGAGGTGCTCATCACCGAGTTCTGCTTTTCCACGCCGCGCATCATCATGCACATGTGCTGGGCTTCGATCACCACCGCGACGCCGGCGGCACCGGTCACCTGCTGCACCGCTTCGGCGATCTGGCGGGTGAGGTTCTCCTGGATCTGCAGCCTGCGCGCGAACATGTCGACGATGCGCGCGACCTTCGACAGCCCCAGCACCTTGCCGGTGGGAATGTACGCCACATGGGCCTTGCCGATGAAGGGCAGCAGGTGGTGTTCGCAGAGGGAATAAAGCTCGATGTCCTTGACCGTCACCATCTCGTCGTTGTTCGAGGCGAAGAGGGCACCGTTGACGATTTCGTCCAGGCTCTGTTCATAGCCGTGACACAGGTAGCGCATGGCCTTGGCCGCGCGCTTGGGCGTATCGCGCAGGCCTTCACGGTCCGGGTCTTCGCCCAGGCCAAGCAGGATTTCCCGATAGTGCCGGTTCAGTTCATCGCTCATGGTGGCAGTCCTTGTGGCGCCTACTTGAGGTGGCGGCCGCCGTTCAGGGTCAGGGTCGTTCCGGTGACGTAGGAGTTGTCCAGGAGGTAACGCAGGCCCTGGTAGACGACCTGCGGGCCGGGCTCGATGCCCAGCGCCGACTTGGCCAGGGTCTTCTTGCGGTAAGCGTCATCGTCATCGGCATTGAACATCACCAGTGCTGGAGCAATGCCGTTGACCTTGATGTGCGGGGCAAAGCGCGCGGCGAAGGACAGTGTCAGATTGTCCAGCCCGGCCTTGCTGGCGCAGTAGGCGATACGCTTTTCGCTGCCACGGCGCGCCACGTCGTCACTGAGGTGGATGATGTCGGCCGGGCTGCTGCGGCGCAGCAGCTCCTCGCACTGCAGGTTGATCAGGTAGGGCGCCAGCATGTGCACGCTGAACATCCGCTGGAAGGCCTCGGCCTCATGGCCGGGCGCTTCCGTGAGCCACTCCGAGGCGTTGTGGATGATGGCGCGCAGGCTGTTGGTGCAGGCTTTGAGCGAGTCGATGAAGGCAAGGATCCCGACTTCGCTGGCGAAGTCCGCCTGCAGCGTCACGGCACCGCGTTGGCGCAGGTGCCGGACGCCGTCACGTTCGGTGCGGTAGCTGATGATCACCGGCTGGCCGTCGTCCAGCAGGCGCTCGGCGCAGTAGAGGCCAATGCGCTGGCTGGCGCCGGTGATCAGGATGGGGGCGGTGGGGCGGCTCATTGACGCCTCGAAATCTGAGGACTATGGCCGGCCACGTTATACCAGGGGTGGGGCTTGTACAAATTTCCAGAAGAGCGGGCTCAGCGTGGTTGCACCGCCGCCGCACCGCGTGCCATGGATTCCCGACCGCCTTGCAGCCACGGGGCCAGCAGGCGGGTGGAGAGCGGGATGAACCAATAAGTCATGAGTGGCGTCAGCGCCAGGGTGCTGATCAGGATCCGCAGGGCCAGCGGCAGGTCACCCAGCGCGCCTTCGAACAGCAGGTTGAAGGCCAGGGATACCGGGAAGAAGGCCAGCCAGATGGCCACGCTCTGCTTCCAGCGGGGCGGGCGCTGTTCGGCCTTGCCGAACCAGGCATCCAGGCCCAGGGCGCGATGTTCTTGGGGTTGCTCGAACAAGCCGGTGCCGCGTTCCAGCCAGGCGCGACGCGAAGCGGAGTGCTCCCAGGCGGTCATGGTCGGCTCGTCGGTGAAGCGGAAGATCATCTGGAATTCGTCGTCATCCGGCGGCGGCGCCAGTACGCCCGAACCGAGATAGCCGGGAAAGTCGGCGGCCAGTTGCTCGCCTTCGCGCAGCCAGGCCATGAAGTCGTGGTAGCGCTCGCGGGCGACGCGGCGGGCCACCATCAGGGTGACGGGATCGGCAGACATCGTGTATCTCCTTGCAACCGGGTGCCCGCCCGGGTAGGGCTGTGGCACATCACGCAGCGCCGGGGTGGTGGGCTGCGCAAAAAAAGAGGCAAGGATTATTCCGTTTTTTCAACAAAGCGCCAGCGTGAAGGATGACTGGCGGGTCGTAGCGCGCTTTCCGTGGCCTGCGGCCAATTGGAATCCCCGCCGCAAGGTTTAAACTGCGTCAATCTTTCCCCTGACGATTGCCTGCCATGACCGAATCCGGTGCATCCCTCGCATCCCGCGCCCTGAAACAGGAAGAACTCTTCCCGATTCGGGAAGTTTCGCGCCTGACGGGCGTTAACCCGGTCACCCTGCGGGCCTGGGAACGGCGCTACGGGCTGATCCAGCCGACGCGCACCGACAGCGGTCACCGCCTCTATTCAATGGCGGATGTCGAGGCGGTGCGCAGCATCCTCGCCTGGATCGAGCGCGGCGTCTCGGTGAGCAAGGTGGGCAAGCTGCTGGCCCGTAGCCACGCGGCGAAGGTGCCGGTGGCGCCGGTTCACCACGAAGCGGCCGCAGGGGAGTGGAGCGAGCGGCGCGCCCAGGTGCACAAGGCCTTGTCCACCCTGGACGAGGCGGAGCTGGAACGGGTCTACGGCCAGGTGTTCTCCACCTATCCCCTGCATGTGGCCTTCGCCGATGTGCTGATGCCGGTCTGGCAGGCACTGTTGCTGCGCCAGGATGAGTTCGGCCGTGGCAGCGAGTGGGTCTTTTTCGACAGCTTTCTCCGCGCCCGCGTCCTGCAGCGTCTGCAACTGGCCCGCAGTGGCCAACAGCAGCGCGTGCTGCTGGCGCCGTTGCCAGGGCAGGGGCGTGAACTGGAGCTGCTGGTGGCCGGCCTGTTGCTTGGCAGCAGCGAGGTGGCCGTCAGCGTGCTTGGCCTGGGCCAGCCGCTGGCCGAGCTGGAGATGGTTTGCGGCAAGCTGCAGCCCCAGGCCATGGTGCTGTTCTCCAACCAGCCGCCGGACGATGACCTTGGCCAGCAACTCACCCGGCTGGCCCAGGGCCTGGACTGTCCTCTGGCCCTGGCCGGCGATACCTCCGACCTGATGAGCGAGGAGCTCGACGGCACGCCCGTCGCCTGCCTCGGCAGCGAGGGACGACTGATGCAGCGGCGCCTGCGGCAGTTCCTTTCCGGTCACCTGGATACCTGAAGCTGCTTTCGCCCGTCTTTCGCCGAATTCATCGAGGCTAAGGCTGCTGGCCGGCTAGCGGCCCGACACGCTGCGCTTCAAGCGACCGTTCGGCAGGAAGAGTCCAGCAACCCCTTGCTGGCGTGCTGATCAAATTCTATACAATAACTTGTACATAAATTTGTTTTGTACAGATTTTGTCTGCGCTACCGGTGGCCGATTTGTTCACCCTTCTTGGGCTACCGGTTTTTTTCAGCCTTTCAAGGCCGCCAGCTCGGCCTTGAGGCTGGCCAACTCCGCTTCCAGTTCACGCACCCGCTGACGAGCTTCCACCTGTTCGGTGACGTCTTTCTGGATGCCGATGAAGTAGGTGAGTTGGTCGGACTCGTTCAGAACCGGGGTAATCGACAGCTCGTTCCAGAAGGGACTGCCGTCCTTGCGGTAGTTACGTAGGATCTGCCGGCTCGGCTGGCCATTGCGGATCGCCTGGCGAATGGCGGCCAGGCCCAGCTGGTTGCGGTCCTTGCCCTGGAGGAAACGACAGTCCTGATAAAGGATTTCGTCGCGGGAGTAACCGGTCAGGCGTTCGAAGGCGGCATTGGCATAAATCAGGATATTGTCTTCGCCTTCCTGCTCGGCGACCACGATGCCATCGTTGGAGGCGTCTATTACCAGTTGCAGCAGCTTGGCATTGATCATTTTTTCGGCTCGTTCGACCTGACCGGAAGCAGTCTAAGGCATCCTGCGCCCGCTGCCAGTTGCGGCATAATGCGCGGCATTTCGCCCCAGACTCGGAGTACCCATGAAAGTCGCCATCCTGTCCGGCTCGGTCTACGGCACCGCCGAAGAAGTCGCCCGTCACGCAGAAAAGCTGTTCAAGGCCGCCGGCCTCGACGCTCACTACTTGCCGCGGGTGAGCCTGGACGACCTGATCGCCTTCGACCCCGAGGCGCTGCTTACTGTGACCGCCACCACGGGCATGGGCGAACTGCCGGACAACTTGCTGCCCCTCTACGCCGAGCTGCGCGACCGCCTGCCCAACTGGCGTGGCCGCGCTGGCGCCATCCTCGCCCTGGGCGATTCCAGCTACGACCTGTTCTGCGGCGGCGGCGAGATGATGCGCGAACTCTATGCCGAACTGGGCCTGCGTGAAGTGGTGGAGATGCAGCGCCTGGATGCCAGCGAAACCGTCACGCCGGAACTGGATGCCGAGCCCTGGCTGAACAGTGTCGTCGTTGCGCTGAAAGCCTGATGCATCCGCGCGCTGAACAGCTGATCCGCGAACTGCAACTGCTGCCGCACCCGGAGGGAGGTTTCTACCGCCGGGTGTTCGAGTCGGCCATCACCCTGCCAGGTGGCCGAGCGGCATCGTCAGCCATTTTCTTCCTGTTGCCGCAGGGCGGCGTGAGCCGCTGGCACCGGGTGGATGCCGACGAGATCTGGCACTTCTATGAAGGCGAACCGCTGGAACTGCTGGTTGCCGATTCTCCGGAAGAGGTTCGCCGGGAAATCCTCGGCCCGGTCGCGGAGGGCAGCCTGCCCCAGCGTTCCGTACCCGCCCACGCCTGGCAGGCCGCCCGCGCCCTCGGCGCCTATACCCTGGTGGGCTGCAATGTGGCGCCAGGCTTCGAGTTCGCCGGCTTCCGCCTGCTGGCAGACGATCCGCAGGCGCAGCAGGACTGGCCGTTGCTGGATCGCGAACTGCTCTGAACCTGCCTTGCTTGTGCTGTGGAAGATTCCCTGTCAGTCAGCCGCAGCGTACCCGCAGGTTGGTCCGAGCCCACGAGGCCCAACGCGGCAAGGCACAGGAGCCGCAGCGTTGGGTTTCGCTGCGCTCTACGCCAACCTACGAAAAACTCCGCGCCCTATAAGGTTTCGTCTCGCCCCAGCGGCGAATATTCCCGCAACAGCTCCAGCCACGCCTGTGCGGCCCGTGACAGGTAGGCGCCGCGTCGCCAGACGAAGGCGATGTCCCAGCGCAGGTCCGGTTCGCGCAGCGGAACCAGGCGCAGGCCAGGACGTTGCAGCGGGCGGGCGACGATGCGCGGAAGCAGCACCACACCCTGACCAGCAGCCACCAGCGCGGCGAGGAAATCTGCCTGGCCACTTCGGCCCACTTCGCGCGGAGTGAAGCCGGCCTGGCGGCAGGCCAGCAGCAATCGGTCATTGAGGGTGAAGCTCTGCTGGTAGAGCAGGAACGGCGAGTCGGCCAATTGCGCAAGGGCAAGGCTTGTCTCGCCTACCAGCGGATGGCTCTCGGGTACGAGGACATCCAGTGGTTCGTTGCAGAAGGGCTGGTACTCCAGCACCGGATCGCTGGGCGTCAGGCTGCCAGCCAGTTCGAGTTCCCCCTGCAGCAGCGCCTCTTCCATCAGCTTGCTGCCGCCTTCCTGCAAGCGCACCACGATGTTCGGGTAGCGCCGTCGGTATTCGGCGAACAATTCGGCGAACAGCACTTCACCGCCCAGCAGCGGCAACCCCAGGCGCAGTTCACCCCGTCGCAGGTGGCTGAGGTCATCCAGCTCGCTATGCAGGTCCTGGCGCTGGCGCAGCATGTCTTCGGCGTGGCGCAGCACCACGGCTCCGGCGTCGGTCAGGCGCAGATGCGGGCCACTTCGCTCCAGCAACTGTACGCCCAGCCGCTGTTCAAGCTGGGCCACCTGTTTGCTGACGGTGGATTGGGTGGCATGCAGGGTTTTGCCGGCCTGGGTGAAGCCGCCCTGACGGACGACCTCTACGAAGCTGCGTAACTGGCGGAATTCCATGGCTATTCCAATATCGAATGGCTGCAAGTCGAATAATTCGCTTTTGGGATGATAGGCGCGGACCTAAGCTGGCCACCAGTACCGAGGGTCACCGCCATGAACCGTTCCCGCCTGCTCCATATCACTCGCCTCGCCGCCGAACTCGTCGTTCTCCTGGGTCTCTACGCCCTGGGCGGCAAACTGGCGACGGTGCTGGGTTGGCCGATTCCCGGTGGCGTGATCGGCCTCGGCCTGCTGTTGTCGGCCTTTGCCACCGGCTGGGTAAAGCCCGCGGCGCTGCAACTGGGTGCCGGACTGCTGATGGCCGAGATGCTGCTGTTCTTCATTCCGGCCCTGATGAGCCTGCTGGACTACGGAGCGCTGCTGCGCGCGGACGGACTGCGCATACTTCTGGTGATCGGCGCCAGCACCCTGCTGGTCATGCTGGCCACCGCGCTGACGGTTGAATTCGTTTGCCGCTGGAGGGTGCGCCATGAACATTGAGCCCATGTCCTGGTTCTGGCTGGCGCTGACGCTCATCGGCTACCTGGCCAGCCGCTGGATGTACCGGCGCACCGGCCGCTACCTGCTGTCGCCGCTGATCTTCGTGCCCGCGCTGCTGCTCGTCGTGGCCGTTCCGCTACACACCGCCTACGCCGAGTACGCCGGGGCAACCCACTGGCTGATGTTGCTGCTGGGCCCGGCTACCGTGGCCTTCGCCGTGCCCATCTGGCAACAGCGCACCTTGCTTGCCCGTCATTGGGCGGCGCTGCTTCTGGGCATGCTGGCCGGGAGCGCGGTCGCTATTGCCAGCTCCTGGTGGCTGGCCAATGCCCTGGCGTTGGAGTTCGAGGTGAGCCTGTCGCTGGTGCCGCGTTCCATCACCACGCCCTTCGCCATGCCGGTGGCCCAGGACCTGGGCGGCGTGCCCGAGCTGACGGCGGTCTTCGTCATGCTCACCGGGGTATTCGGCGCGCTCGCCGGCAGCCTGCTGATCCGCTGGCTGCCCCTGCGCAGTGCGCTGGCCCGCGGTGCGTTGTTCGGCGTTGGCGCTCACGGCGCGGGCGTCAGCCGGGCCCAGGAAGTGGGCCGCGAAGAGGGCACCGTGGCCGGTCTTGTGATGGTCCTTATGGGCCTGCTCAATCTGTTCGCCGCGCCATTGGTGGCATCGCTGATCTGACTCGCAAGGCCATTAAGCTGGCTGCCAAGGCGACTATCGCCGCGGCAGCCCATGGCTAGACTCCTGGCACACATAACAACAACGAGGTTTCGCCATGACAGCCGCCCAAGCTCTCCCGTCACTCAACCTCAAGGACCAGGTGTCCGCAGCCGAATGGCAGACCCGTGTCGATCTGGCCGCCTGCTACCGCCTGATCGCCCTGTACGGCTGGGACGACCTGATCTTCACCCACATCTCCGCCAAGGTTCCCGGCACCGAGGATTTCCTGATCAACCCCTACGGGCTGATGTTCCATGAGATCACCGCGTCCAGCCTGGTGAAGATCGACCTGGCCGGCAACAAGCTGATGGACAGCCCCTACGACATCAATCCGGCCGGCTACACCATCCACAGCGCGGTGCACGAAGTACGCCCGGATGTGGGCTGCGTGCTGCACATCCATACCGCCGCTGGTATCGCCGTGTCGGCGCAGAAGCAGGGTCTGCTGCCGCTGTCTCAGCAATCGCTGTTCGTCCTCGCCAGCCTCGCCTACCACGGCTACGAAGGCGTCGCACTGAACCACGATGAGAAAGCCCGCCTGCAGGCCGACCTCGGTCAGGCCAACTTCATGATCCTGCCCAACCACGGCCTGCTCACCGCCTTTGGCAGCATCGCCGACGCCTTCCTCGGCATGTTCACCCTGCAGCGCGCCTGCGAAATCCAGGTGATGGCCCAGTCCGGTGGTGGTGAGCTCATCCATATCCCGCAGCAGATTCTCGACGGCGCCAGTGCAATGATCGCCGGGGTGATGAAAAGCTCCACCGGCATGGGCGGTGCCTTGCCCTGGCCAGCCCTGCTGCGCAAGCTCGATCAGCAGTTCCCCGGTTATGCCCAGTAAAGGCCTGTCCGGCATTTGCCTGGGCGACTGGCGCGCCCAGGCGAGGGACATGGACTTCCGGGGCCAGCGCATTCGCTACTGGACGGCAGGGGAGGGCGAGCCGCTGTTGCTGATACACGGCTTTCCCACCGCCTCCTGGGATTGGCACTACCTCTGGGCGCCGCTGGCCAGGCGCTTTCGCGTCATCGCCTGCGACATGCTCGGCTTCGGTTATTCGGCCAAGCCCCGCGGCCATGACTACCGCCTGTTGGAGCAGGCGGACCTCAAGCAGGCGCTGCTCGCCCATCTGGACGTAACCGGGCCAGTGCATCTGCTCGCTCATGACTACGGCGACAGCGTCGCCCAGGAGCTGCTGGCGCGGCACCACGAAGGGCGTTTCAACCTGGCCAGCTGCGTCTTCCTCAATGGCGGCCTGTTTCCGGAAACCCACCGGCCGGTGCTGGTGCAGAAACTGCTGCTGAGCCCCATCGGTGGGCTGGTCGGGCGGTTGTTCTCCCGCCGCAAGCTGGCCGCCAGCTTCGCCCAGGTGTTCGGGCCATACACCCAACCCAGTGAAGCGGAGCTGGATGATTTCTGGCGACTTATCGCCGAGCAGGATGGCCCAGCGGTCATGCACCGGCTGATCCACTACATCCCTGAGCGTCGCCAACAGCGTGACCGCTGGGTGGCGGCCATGCAGAAGGGCGGTGTGCCGCTGCAGGTGATCGATGGTGCGGTGGACCCCATCTCCGGTGCGCACATGGTCGCGCGTTATCGGGAGCTGATTCCGGACGCCAATACCGTGTTGCTCGAAGGTATTGGCCACTATCCACAGACAGAGGCGCCGGAACAGGTGCTGGAGCACTTCCTGGCGTTTCATGATCGAGGCCGATAGCGGCATTTCCCACAGACGAATCGGACTTGCTCGCCTCCAGTTGCTGGCGGCGTAGCACTAGCATTTCCGGCCTCATCCATTGGCCGGGCACGGGTTGCCCGGCGCCATCGAGGCTCGATCATGCTGTTCCGTTTCCTGGTGTTCCTCTATCCCGTCATTCGTAACCTGGGACCGGCTGCCGCCGCCCTGCTGCTCATCGCCGGCATCAGCCTGATTGGTTACGCGGTACTGCGCCAGCCGGGCTGGTGGAGCTGGCTCGCCGCCGGCGCTTGCCTGCTGGGCGCCGGGCTGCTGGCGCTGCTCTGCCACAGCTATCACTGGTGGTTGTTCAAACTGCGGCCGCACGGTTGCCTGTTCATTCCCATCAAGTAGCGTTGCCCTTATCGGGCACCATTCATGGCGGCTCCGATTCTTGTGGGTCCGGTTGAGCTGCCGGAGACTCGGCGGATACCCAGGCGTGCCGAGGAGCCCAGCCAATGAGCGATGCAATCCGCTTCCAAGACAAAGTCGTAATCGTCACCGGCGCCGGTGGTGGCCTTGGCCGCGCCCACGCGCTGAATTTCGCCCGGCACGGCGCCCGGGTGGTGGTCAACGACCTGGGTGGCAGCACCCACGGTGAGGGTGCCAACGCCTCGGCGGCCGACCGTGTGGTGGCGGAGATTCGCGAAGCCGGCGGCACCGCCGTGGCCAGCCATGACTCGGTGACCGATGGCGAGAAGATCGTCCAGGCCGCCCTCGATCACTTCGGCCGCGTCGATGTGGTGGTGAACAACGCCGGCATCCTGCGCGACAAGACCTTCCACAAGATGGAAGACGCCGACTGGGAGCTGGTCTACAAAGTCCATGTCGAAGGCGCCTACAAGGTCACTCGCGCCGCCTGGCCGCACCTGCGCGAGCAGAACTACGGCCGCGTCATCTTCACCTCGTCCACCTCGGGCATCTATGGCAACTTCGGCCAGTCCAACTACGGCATGGCCAAGCTCGGCCTCTACGGCCTGACCCGCAACCTGGCCATCGAAGGCCGCAAGAACAACATCCTGGTCAACGCCATCGCCCCAACCGGTGGTACCCGCATGACCGAAGGGCTGATTCCACCGCAGGTGTTCGAACAGCTGAAGCCCGAACTGGTCAGCCCGCTGGTGGTATTCCTGGGCAGCGAGCAATGCCAGGAAACTTCCGGCCTGTTCGAAGTCGGCGGTGGCTGGATCGGCAAGGTGCGCTGGGAGCGTAGCCTGGGCTTTGGCTTCGATCCCAAGGCCGGCTTCGACGCCGAGGACGTGGCGGCCAACTGGAAGACCATCTGCGACTTCGAAGGCGCCGCGCACCCGGCGGACAACGTCGAAGCCCTCCGCGAGATGATGGCCAACCTGCAGAAGTACGCCCTCTGATCCCGCCGTTCACCGGGGCAGTTCCGCCAGTGGGCTGAACATTCCTTCGGTGAAGCACTATGTTGAAGGCCGGCCTTGTTGCCGGCCTTTTTCATTATGTGGGAACGAGTTCATTTGCGATGCAGGCCACAGGCCTGCCCTACGGAGTGCCCAAGGGGGCTGCCGCGCAGCATCTTCGCGAATGAATCTCCCACAAGAAAACTGCCCCTCCATCTGCCAAACCCAGGAGCCCCCCATGAACGTCAAAGTCGAGAAGAACGGTCCGGTCACCACGCTCATCATCGACCGCCCCGATGTGCGCAATGCCGTGGACCGTCCTACCGCCGATGCCCTGGCGGCAGCACTGCGTGCGTTCGAGGCGGATGAGGAGGCTCGGGTCGCAGTGCTTACCGGGGCGGGCGGCACCTTCTGCGCCGGGGCTGACCTGGGTGCGGTGGCGGAAGACGGTGCGCGGCGCAATCGCCTGGAAACCGAGGGTGACGGCCCGATGGGACCGAGCCGAATGCAACTGGCGAAGCCGCTCATCGCAGCCGTCGAAGGCCATGCAGTGGCGGGGGGATTGGAGTTGGCCCTGGTAGCGGATATGCGGGTAATGGCCGAGGACGCGGTGTTCGGGGTGTTCTGCCGACGTTTCGGCGTGCCGCTGATCGACGGCGGCACGGTGCGTCTGCCACGCATCGTCGGCCAGGGCAGGGCGCTGGACCTGATCCTTACTGGACGCCCGGTGAAGTCACAGGAAGCCCTGGCAATCGGCCTGGCCAATCGAGTCGTCCCAAAAGGGCAGGCCCGTGCCGCAGCCGAGGAGCTGGCCCATGCGATTGCGGCCTTTCCTCAACGCTGCATGCTGGCTGACCGAGCCAGCGCCTATGCCCAGTGGGAGCTGCCGTTCGAGGCGGCCATCGCCAACGAATTCGCGGGAGGGATGGAGGTTATCCGCAGCGGGGAAACATTGGCCGGCGCGCGCTCCTTCAAGGCGGGGCAGGGGCGGCACGGCAGTTTCAGCGATTGATTTCGATGGAACGCTGTAGGGGCTAATTCATTCGCCAAGCAGGGCGCAGCCCTGCCTGGAGGCCAGCTTGATCAGCGCGAGATGATCACGTACGTCTTGCGCAGGGTTTCCTTCACATCCCAGATGCCCAGGCTGTTGGCCGGCAGCAGCAGGGCGTCGCCTGCCTTGATCTCGATGGGCTCGCCACCGTCCGGGGTGAAGGTGCAGCTGCCGTGGGTGAAATGGCAGAACTCCTGCTCGACGATCTGCCGGCGGAAACGACCGGGGCTGCATTCCCAGACGCCGGTTTCCACGCTGTCGGTGCGCTCCACCGAATGCACGCGGGTGTGCGGCACGGGCTCGTCGATCGGCACCGCGACCGGGCTAGGAGCGGACAGGGGCATCTCGTGGGTGTTCTGCAGCAAGGTGGCTTTCATGTCGTTGGCTCCGCAAATGCCTGGGTGTGCGAGCTCTGCTCGCGAATAGGTGCAGTAATGTTTCGCGCGGCTCAGCGCATCAGGCCTTCCATGAGGTTGGCCAGCTTCAGCGCCATGGCGCGGCGCCAGGGCGCGCTGTGAGGATTGGCCAGCACCCGGTCTTCGTGGACGAAGCTGCGGATGATGGCGTTGTAACCGAGCCAGCGGCAGGGTTCCGGCTCCCAGGTGCTGAGGCGCTCCAATGGGCCGTCGCCCAAGACCCAGGGCTGGCGGGTGAGCAGGGTTTCCTTGCCGAGGATCAGGTCGGCCAGGGTGCGACCGCCCAGGTTGCTGGCGCCGACACCTTCGCCGCCGTAGCCGCCGGACAGCGCGATGCCGTTCCTGCGGTCCACCAGCATGTGCGGACGGAAGCGCCGCGCCATGCCCAGGTTGCCACCCCAGCTATGGGTGATGCCCACGTTGCGCAACTGCGGGAAGAGTTCGCCGAGCAGGTAACGACGCAGGCCGACTTCGTCGTCGGTGAGCTGGAAGTCCTCCCGCAAGCGGCCGCCGAAGCGATAGCCGCCCCGTGCGCCGAAGGCCAGGCGGTTGTCCGCGGTGCGTTGTGCATAAGTGACCTGGCGGCTGCTCTCGCTGAACGCCTGGCCGTGTCCCAGGCCGATCTCCGCCCATTGCGCGTCGCTTAGTGGTTCCGTGGCGATGAGCAGGCTCTGTACCGGCAACTGGTATTTGCCCAGCGGGGGCAGGCTGGCGGCGTAGCCTTCGATGGCAGGCACTACCCAATGCGCCTTGAGCTCGCCCTGCGCGGTGCGCACCAGTCCTGGTTGCCAGTGAGTGGCTGGGCTCTGCTCGAACAGTTGCACACCCATGCGCTCCACCGCCCGGGCCAGTCCGCGCACCAGCCGGGCCGGCTGGATGGTGGCGCAGTGCGGGGTATGGATGCCGCCGTAGGGGTTGGCCACACGGAGCTGGCCATTCAACTCTTCGGGGCTCATCCAGCGGTAGTCGGCTTCGCTGAGGCCTTCGGCATGCAGGTCCGCCAGTTGGTCGCGCAGACGCTTTTCCTGCTCCGGATAGCGGGCGGCGCAGTAAAGGATGCCGCCCTTGCGGAAGTGGCAATCGATGCCTTCGCGTTGCAGCACTTCGGCCACTTCATCGGGAATGCCGTGCAGCAGGTCGAAGGACGCCTTGCGCACGTCAGCAGGCAGCGGTGCCAGGGCGCGGTCCTCGCCCAGCAGGTTGCCCATCAGCCAGCCGCCATTACGGCCACTGGCGCCGAAGCCGGCGAACTGCGCCTCGACGATGGCGATCTTCAGCTCCGGGGCCTGGCGCTTCAGGTAATAGGCCGTCCACAGTCCGGTGTAACCGGCGCCGATGATCGCCACATCCACTTCGAGCGATCCCGCCAGCGCCGGTCGTGGCTTGAGGTCTTCGTCGAGCGTGTCCATCCACAGGCTGATTTGGCGCCAGTTCGGCATAGGCAGGTCCCCGTTGGCAGGTTGTCGTGGCTGGCAAGGCTAGAGGGTGGCAGGGCGCTTGTCGTGTGCGCGGGCACGCTGGGAATGTGCTGGTTGCACATGCCCTGTCGCAGGGGGCGCCGTGCACACCAGAACCCCGGTGCGGGGCTGAACTCTGCTCGGTGCGCGTAGCGCACCCTACGATTTGGGGTGTTGCTTGAGATAGGCCTTGGGTGATTGGCCGGTGTGCTGACGGAAGCAGCGATAGAACGCCGAAAGGGAATTGAAACCGGCGCTGAAGGCCAGTTCGTCGATTCGAACCGGCGGCAGGGCGGTTTTCAGCAGTTCGAGCAAGTGCTGCAGGCGGGCCTGGTTGACGTACTGGTAGAAGCTCTGGCCAAGCATCTGGTTGAGCAGGTAGGAAATCTGGTTACGGGTGTAGCCGGTGGCGTTCGCTACCTGGTGCAGGTCCAGGCTCGGGTCGAGGTAGGGCTGGGAGCGCTGGAAGTACTCCTCGATGTCCCGCGCCAGCATGCCCAGTTGGCGTGCCGAAAGGCCAAGACGGCTGGCCGCCGGGCGCGGCGACTGGGCCTTGCCGGGCTGGGCAGCGGGTTGTACCAGCAGGGCGTATTCGTTGATCCGCCAGATCAGTCCGTCGCGCACGGTGATGGCTTCACTGGCGCGGAACGTGCCACCGCCGGCGACGCTGATGGCGTACTGGATGAATGCGGTGTCCCCATCGATGCGGATGCGGTCGTTGTGCTCGAGGAAGTCTTCCGGGCCGCTGGGCATGGTGGCGATCAGGTAGTCGCGGAGGTCTTCGCGGCGCATGCAGCGGTTCTGGAAGAAGTCGTTGTATTCCACCTCGGGGTGGTAGAGCGCGAGCACGGCCTCGATGTCACGGGCTTTCCAGCTAAGGTGGTAGCGCATCACCACGTCACGGGTGGCGGTGGTCAGGGGATCGGCAGCTTGATCGTGCGAACTCATGAGGCGGTCACGGCGAGGGGAAGCCCAAAGCATGCCCGAGCCAGAGGGTGGCCTTCAATGCAGGGCTTGAACATGCCCCAGCCTGCGCAGGCGCTGAGCAAGTTGCAGGTGCTGGGTCGGGTTGTCGCAGAGCAGCAGGGCGCGCTCAAGGTCGTAGCGCTCGGCCTGCGGGCAATCCAGACGATGGTAGATGTCGGCGCGCGCCAGATGGTCGTGCATGTTCGGCGGGCCAAGCAGTAATACGCGCTCGGCGTCTTTCAGGGCAGCGAGGAACTCGCCGGCCTCGCGGTGTAGCTGGCTGAGGTTGCGTGACAGACGCTGGATCATGTCTCCGGGGCTGGCGGTCTGCAGGTGCACGGCTTTGAGATCGGCCTGCGGGCCTTGAACGCGTATCAGCAGATCCCGGCAGTCACGGGTATAGAGCCGGCGCCCGCTGCACGGGTCGAGCAGGTGATCGGCGCTCGGCACACGCAGCAGGAAGTGGCCCGGGAAGTTGACCCCGACCAGCGGAATGCCCAACCGGGAGGCCAGTTCCAGGGCGATCAGCGCCAAGGACAGCGGCTGGCCACGTCGCGTTGCCAGCACCTGAGGCAGCAGTGCAGCCCGCGGACGAAGGGGCGTTTCGTCGTCTTCGTGAAAGTCCAGTTCGTTCAGACGCCGCAACAGGGGTTGCGCCAACTCCGTCGGCGGCAGTTGTGGCAAGCCGGCAGCGACCAGTTGCAGCAGTGCGCCGAAGTCACGCAGCACTTGTCCGGGCTCCAGTCTCGGATCGTGTTCGGCGGCAATCCACAGCGCCGCCTCCAGCATCGCTGGAGGGTCGCGTTCGAGGCAGGCTAGACAGTGTTGGCGCGGGTCCATGGGTATCTCCGACGGGTTGATTCCTTGTAGTCAACTGGTTGATTTTCGTCCAGTAGTGGCGCGAATAGCGGTTATCTCGATGGCCAGGCTTATGCCCGGATGCGAGGGGGCGGACGGCGAAGCTCGGCCTATACTGGCCGTAACGTCAGGAAGGGAGCCCGCCATGTTCGCCATGATGGAAACCGCCCGGCTGGAGGCGTTGCACCTCGCCAATGATCCCGCCACCGGACTCAAGGCCATCATCGCCATCCATAACACTCGCCTCGGCCCAGCCTTGGGCGGTTGTCGCTATCTCGCCTACCCGGATGATGAAAGTGCCATTCGCGATGCGATCCGCCTCGCCCAGGGCATGAGCTACAAGGCCGCCCTGGCCGGCCTTGACCAGGGCGGCGGCAAGGCTGTGATCATCCGGCCTTCCCATGTGAATGACCGCGCCGCGTTGTTCGAAGCCTTCGGGCGCATGATCGAGTCCTTGAGTGGCCGCTACATCACTGCCGTGGACAGCGGTACCTCCAGCGCCGACATGGACTGCATCGCCCAGCAGACCGGGCACGTCACCAGCACCACCGCTGCCGGCGACCCCTCGCCGCACACCGCGCTTGGCGTGTTTGCCGGGATTCGCGCCACGGCCCATGCGCGCCTTGGCAGCGATGACCTGGAAGGCCTGCGCGTCGCCGTGCAGGGGCTCGGCCATGTCGGTTACGCCCTCGCCGAACAGCTCCATGCGGTGGGTGCTGAACTGCTGGTCAGCGACCTGGACGCCGGCCGCGTGCAACTGGCGATGGAACAGCTTGGCGCCCATCCGGTGGCCAGCGATGCGTTCCTGACCACGCCTTGCGACATTCTTGCGCCCTGCGGTCTGGGCGGCGTGCTCAACGCCCAGACCGTGGGGCAGTTGCGTTGCGCGGCGGTTGCCGGAGCGGCCAACAACCAGCTCGCCAGCCCCGATATCGCCGACGAGATGGAAGCGCGCGGCATCCTCTACGCGCCGGACTACGTGATCAACTCCGGCGGGCTCATCTACGTCGCGCTCAAGCACAAGGGCGAAAGTCTGCCGGCGATCACCGCGCACCTGTCGCGGATCAGCCAGCGCCTTACCGAGATATACGCGCACGCCCAGGCCGACAAGCGATCCCCCGCGCGGGTCGCCGACGCCCTGGCCGAACGCCTGCTATTTGGCTGAGCGACCGCCAACCAGCGGTCCGGCCCGCACGCTCCCGGCGCCACAAGCCCCGGGCCTCGACAGGCACCCACAAGGTGTAAGGAGAGATGCCATGTCCAATCGAATCGAATTGCCCTATACGCGCTTCCTCGACCCTGAGGGACACCTGGTCGGCGAGCTGCCGGTCTGGGCCGACGACTTCAACCTGCTCACCGACCTTTACCGCCGCATGGTGCTGACCCGCCTGTTCGACCAGAAGGCGGTGGCCCTGCAACGCACCGGCCGCATCGGTACCTACGCGCCGACACTCGGCCAGGAAGCCATTGGCGTTGCCATCGGCAGCCTGATGCAGAGTGAGGACGTGCTGGTGCCTTACTACCGTGACACCGCCGTGCAACTGATGCGTGGCGTGCGCATGGAGGAAATCCTTCTCTACTGGGGTGGCGACGAACGTGGCAGTGATTTCCAGGACCCGCGCTCGAAAGAGGACTTCCCCATCTGCGTGCCCATCGCCACCCAGTCCCTGCATGCCTGCGGCGTGGCGACGGCAATCAAGATCCGCGGCCAGCATCGCGCCGTGGTAACCACCTGTGGCGATGGCGCCACCAGCAAGGGCGATTTCCTCGAAGCCCTTAATGTGGCCGGTGCCTGGCAGCTGCCGGTGGTCTTCGTGGTGAACAACAACCAGTGGGCGATTTCCGTGCCCCGGCGTATCCAGAGCGGCGCGCCCACCCTGGCGCAAAAGGCCATCGGTGCCGGCTTCCATGGCGAACAGGTGGATGGCAACGACGTGCTTGCCGTCTACGACCGCATGCAATGGGCGCTGGATCGTGCGCGACACGGCAAGGGGCCGGTGCTGCTGGAGTGCATCAGCTACCGTCTCGGTGACCACACCACCGCCGACGACGCCACCCGCTACCGCAGTGCCGAGGAGGTCAAGGCGGCCTGGCAGGACGAGCCCATCAAGCGCATGCAGGCCTTCCTCGCCAGTCACAAGGTCTGGGACGAAGGGCGCGAACAGGCGCTGATCGCCGACTGCCAGCGCCAGGTGCAGGTCGCTGTGGATAACTTCGAAGGCGCCGGCGTCCAGCCAGTCGAGTCGGTGCTCGACCACGTCTATGCGCGCTGGCCGGCCGCCCTTGGCGAGCAGCGCGAAATGCTCCTTGAACGGGTCGCCCGCAGGGAGGAACAGGATCATGAGTAACCTCAACGCCACCATCGAAAAACGTGCCCTGCTGGAAGCCGTGAACATGGCCCTGCACCGTGCCATGCAGGAAGACGAGAACGTCGTGATCCTGGGGGAAGACGTGGGCGTCAACGGCGGCGTGTTCCGCGCCACCCTCGGCCTGCGCGACCGCTTCGGATTCAAGCGGGTAATCGACACGCCGCTGGCCGAAGCCATGATCGGCGGACTGGCTGTGGGCATGGCCGCCCAGGGCCTGAAGCCGGTGATGGAGATCCAGTTTCTCGGCTTTATCTACGCCGCCATGGAGCATCTGGTATCCCACGCCAGTCGCCTCCGCTGCCGCACCCGTGGCCGGCTTACCTGCCCGCTGGTGCTGCGTAGCCCCATGGGCGCCGGCATCCGTGCGCCGGAACATCACAGCGAAAGCACAGAGGCCTTGTTCGCGCATATCCCCGGCCTGCGAGTCGTGATCCCGTCGTCACCGGCACGGGCCTACGGACTCCTGTTGGCGGCCATCGACGATCCGGACCCGGTGATCTTCCTCGAACCTACCCGGCTCTACCGGATGAACCCGCAACCCATCATCGACGACGGCAAGCGCCTGCCGCTGGATAGCTGCTTCACCCTGCGCGAAGGTTCGGACATCACCCTTGTCAGCTGGGGCGCCAGCGTCCATGAAACGCTGCAGGCCGCCGCCAGGCTGGAAGGGCAGGGCGTGTCTGCCGAGGTCATAGATGTCGCCAGCATCAAGCCGCTGGATCTCGACACCCTGGAAGCCTCGGTGCGCAAGACCGGCCGTTGCGTGATCGTCCACGAAGCACCGCGCAGTTGCGGTGTGGGCGCAGAGATCGCCGCCAGTCTTTACGAGCGCGTGCTGCTCGACCTGCAGGCGCCGATCCAGCGAGTCACCGCACCGGACATTCCGCCACCGTTGTATCGCCTGGAACAGCTCTATATCCCCAGCCCGGAAGACATTCTCGCGGCCTGCGACCTGGTGCTGAACTACGCCTGAGGAGTGCACGATGAAATACTTCAAACTGCCCGACCTGGGCGAAGGTCTGCAGGAAGCGGAAATCGTCCAGTGGCACGTGAAGGCGGGGGACAGCGTCAAGGCTGACCAGTTGCTCGTCTCGGTGGAAACCGCCAAGGCCCTGGTGGACATCCCGGCGCCCCACGATGGCGTGGTAGCGAAGACGTTCGGCAAGGAGGGCGACATCCTCCATGTCGGCGAACCCTTGCTCGGTTATGAGGGGGAAGATGCCGACGCCGGAACCGTGGTCGGTCGCCTGGAAGGTGGCGGCAATGCTCAGGCCGACAGCTTCTTCGTCGGCGCCGCGCCCTCCACCCGTGAACACCTGGCGCCTCGCGCCACTCCCGCTGTTCGCCAGCTTGCCCGGCAAATGGGCGTGGAGCTTGCGGCCCTGGCCGGCAGTGGCCCGGATGGCCTGGTGACCCGCGCCGATGTGGAGCAGGCCGCGCAAAGCGCCCGCGACAGCTTCGGCGGTGAGCGGCTGCGAGGTGTGCGCCGCAGCATGGCGATCAACATGGCGCGTTCCCACGCCGAAGTGGTGCCGGTGACCATCTTCGGTGACGCCGACCTGCACCGTTGGCCGGAAGCCCGTGACCCGCTGATCCGCCTGGGCAAGGCCATTGCCGCGGCCTGTGAGGTTGAGCCGATCCTCAACAGCTGGTTCGACGGCCGCGCCCTTTCCATCCGCCAGCACGACAAGCTCGACCTCGGTATCGCAGTCGATACCCCCGACGGGCTCTTCGTACCGGTGTTGCGCAATGTGGGCGGGCGCAGCGCGGAAGACCTGAAAGAGGGCATGTCGCGCCTGCGGGCGGACGTGAAGGCACGCTCCATCCCGCCGCAGGAAATGATGGGCGCCACCATTACCCTGTCCAACTTCGGCACCCTGTTTGGCCGCTACGCCAATCCCGTGGTGGTTCCGCCCCAGGTGGCGATCATCGGTGCGGGCGGCATCCGCGACGAGGTAGTGGCCTGGCAGGGCAAGGTGGATATCCACCCGGTGCTGCCGCTGTCGCTGACTTTCGACCACCGGGCCGTCACCGGTGGCGAGGCGGCGAGGTTTCTGAAGGCGCTGGTGCACGCGCTGGAGCAGCCGTAGGGCAGGGCTGTGCCTTGCTCAGCAATTGACATCGCCCCCACAGGAAAAGCACGTCGCTAAGCTCCGGCGCGAACTGTCCCCTCTCCCTTTGGGAGAGGGTTGGGGTGAGGGCTGTGTCAGGCGCCGCTTAGTGCCATTCCATTTCGCGAATGAGTTCGCCCCCAAAGATACCTCGACACTCATCTTGCCGATCCGGCGACCGGCAGCTATTGCTGTCTGCCTTGAGCCGGCAGGAGGCCCCTGATGATCGAGTTACCCTGGCAGGGCGCGCTATGGATGGCCCGCGACTTTTGCCTGCTCGAGGGCGTTGCTGGTAGTGCGCGCCCCCACGCCCACTACGCCCACCAGGCGCTATTGGCCAAGGCCTTGCCGTTTCGCCTGACCCTGGAGGGTGAGCTATTTTGCGGGCGCTTCCTGCTGGTGGAATCGATGCGTTCCCATGCCATCGAGGATCCCAGCCAGGAGGTGGTCGCCGTGTATGCCGAACCCCTGGCCTTCAGTCCGGAGACGTTACGCCAGTTGCTCGCGGATGCCCCGACGAACCTTGAAGCGCTGGCCGACCTGCTGCAGGCTGCGCCCCGGCAACAGTTGGACCCGCGAATCGCCAATGCGCTGGCAACGGTGGATACCTTGCTGGAGGAGAAGGTCAGTGCGGTGGTCCTGGCGCAAAGGGCCTGCCTGTCACTTAGCCAGTTGGAAAGACTGTTCAGCGACCAGGTGGGGCTCTCGGTGCGGCGTCTCGTACTCTGGCGCCGCCTGCGTCTGGCGCTGCGTTTGGCCCTCGAAGGCGCGACGCTGACCCGCGCTGCCATGGACGCCGGTTTCGCCGACGCCGCGCACTTCTCTCGCACCATGCGTGCCACCTTCGGAATCCGCGCCGACCGCAACGTGGCGCGGCTGTCGTTGCGGCTGATCGACTAGACCTGGCGCAGCCCTTCCGGTGCCTCGGGGCTGGTTCCATGCGGTTGAGGGCGGAAGGGTTCGATCAACTGGGCCAGGTAGTTGCGCGGATAGTCCGGACGGCTGCCGATGCCAAGATCATGCACGCCCAAGGGGTAGTCGCTGTGGAAAGCGGTGCCAAGCAGGCGGTCCCAGAAGCTGAAGAACAGCGCGAAGTTCACGTCTCCGGCGCGGCCGTACTTCATGTGGTGGAAGCGGTGTACCGGCGCCCAGGCGAACAGATGGCGTAGTGGGCCGATGCGCATGTCGACGTTGCTGTGCTGCAGCAGGAGCTGCAGGGCGATGGCGAAGGCCAGCAGCGCGGCGATGCCCTGCGGCATGCCTAGTAAGAGTAGCGGTGCGGTACCTGCCAGTGCCTCGACGGCCTGGTGCAGCGGATGCTTCATCAGGCCATTGAAGCCATACAGCCGCTGGACGCTGTGGTGCACGGCATGCAGGCGCCAGAGCGGCTCGAGCCGGTGGCTGAGGTAATGCATCAGGGTAACGCCGAGGTCGGCGACCAGGACGGCCAGCAGCAACTGGAAAATCAGTGGCCAGTGATTGGGCCAGGTATCGAGTCCCTGCAGCCAGGTAGCGGCCAGCGGGATGACCGACACGCCGAGCAGGCTCTGGCTTTCGTTGAACAGCGCGTGCAGGCCGTCCCGTAAGCGGTCGCCCCGTGGTCGGTTCCACTGTGGCTCATAGGGCAGCCCGGCTTCGGCGAGGAAGGACAGGGCAATGGCCGGCACCAGCAGGGCCGCGAGCCAGTAGGTCGGATGATGGGCAGTGGTCCAGAGCCCAAGGGCGAGGAAGCCGAAAAGGAACAGCGGGGCGTAGAGCCAGGCAAAGAGTGAGCGCATGGGAGGTCTCCTTGAAAGGGACCTCCAGCGTGAGGGGAAGGGCCTCCGCCGGATTGAAGAAACCGCGCAAGATGGGATTGGGCGACACCCATTGCAGGGGCAATGGGCGGGGCCGTTGGAGAGGGCGGATTACTCGCCAGCCAGCTCCAGTTCGCCCAGGGCGTCGGGCTGGTTCTTGAAGGCGCGGGCGAAGGTGTCGCGATGCTTGGCCATGAAGATGCCGATGTCTTCCACCTGCTGCTCGCTCAGTGACGGAACCGCCTTGTGCAGGACTTCGGCCAGGGATTCGGCCAGTTCGAGCATCTTGTCGTAACGGTCGGCTTCGGCCTTATCCATGAACAGGCGCTCCGGATCGCGGCTGCTGCGGTACACCACTTCGACGGCCATTCATCACCCCTCACCTTCATTGGTTGGAAAAATACTGGATGTGCGTACAGTATTCGGAATGATGGCAAATGGAAATACCCCGTAGGAAATTTCCATTTGCCGGCCTCTCTCAACGGTCGCTGCGAATCGGCCCGAATTCCGCTGGAACCCAAGCATAGTCCGTGCCTCGTCCCTGCGGAGGGCTGGCTGCGACAACCTGCCTCGTGGCGTGGGGGCCAGGGCGGCCCCCATCCTGCATAACCCCACTGTCATTTTTCGCCGGCACCATCGGGGCCGTTGTCGCAAGGAGCTGTATCGTGAAAATCAACTGGGCTGAACAACTGCGTGCAAATGTGCATGGCCTGGCCGAGTCGCTGGGAAATCTCCTTGTGGAGAGTTTCCACTACCTGGCGCTGTTCGCCATCGGCGGTATCACCGCCTGGGCCGCTGTCGTGGCCTTCCTGGGCATGGTGGAGAAGGGGCACATCACGGTCGATGACATCTTGCTGCTGTTCATCTACCTCGAACTGGGCGCCATGGTCGGCATCTACTTCAAGACCAACCACATGCCGGTGCGTTTCCTGATCTATGTGGCAATCACCGCTCTGACGCGCCTGCTGATCTCCGACGTTTCGCACCATCATCGTCCCGACCTGGGTGCGGTATTCGTCTCCGGCGCGATCCTGTTGCTGGCTCTTGCAATCCTGGTGGTGCGCTTCGCTTCTTCGCGCTTTCCCTCCGAGCAGTCCGACGCCCCGCCGCGTCGGCGACACCTGCGTCGTCAGGTCGAGGCGGAAGAGGAAGCCTGACCTCGTGCACGGATAGCGTGCATCAGATGCGCGCTATCTGTGCGGCATTGACCAGCCCCGCGCGGACCGGCGCCACATGACCTCCTGTCATGCTGGTGAGCAGTTCGCCCACCTTGTGCCCGCTCTCGATGGCTATCCCCAGGCGAATGCTTTCGATCACGCGATTGAGGCGTACCACGTCATTACGCTGTGCCGCACTGATCAAACGCCGCGCCACCACGCCGCGTTCATTGGTGAGGGTCAGCATGATGCTGCCGTCCGGGCTCACGAGGCTGAGGTTGACCCGGTATTCGGCCTGGAATGCGTCGGTGAGGATCTGGAAGGGGTTGTACATGGCCTGTCACCTGGTTGATGGAGCGATGTGTCGATGGACGCCAGGAGAACTGCAAAGTTCGAACCGCAATGACCGACGGACCGACCAGCTGTCGCGTATAGCCTGATCCGGGTCGCTCCTTGATGGATGATAGTGTTTCTCTGTTGCAAATATGATGCGTATGTAAATAATTCGCAGTATATTTCTGAAGATGCCTCTTGCCCTGCTGGAACAATCCCGCCGGGAGCGTCCTTGATCAAGGAACTAACGTGAGCAAAGCCAAGACCTCCACGCGCTGGGACGTGACCGCAAGGATGCTGGCGGCGATTCTCGGTGGCTACGCGGCGGCCTATGCGGCCACGGCGTTCCTGTCCGTTTATCTACCGCTGGTGCGCAGCGACCGGGTGGTGTTCGCCAGTCTGTCCTGCTTCGCCGTCTACACCTTCGCCATCATCTACGCCTTTGCCGCGCGTTCGGCCGTGCGCGCCTGGTTCATGCTGGTCGGAGCGACCGTCCTGATGGCGCTGGCCGCCTACCTGCCCAGCGATTTCGGAGTACGTCCATGAGCCTGCGCCAATCCATGGCGGGACTGCACACCTGGGGCGGACTGCTACCGTCTTGGCTGCTGTTCGTCATCTTCTTCGCCGGCAGCATCGCTTGCTTCGACAAGGAACTGGAGCGCTGGATGCGCCCGGCCCTGCATGAGCCATCCAGCCACAGCATGACCGTGGACCAGGTGCGTGAAGCGATGCTCGCCAAGGCGCCGGATGCCCATGCCATCTGGATTCGCCCGCCGAGCGAGCGCGAGCCCTTCTACTGGGCCGGTTACGAGCCGGCCGACGAAAGCGAGTTCGTGCGTTTCGCCCTCGACCCGGCCACCGGCGAGGCGATGCCGGAAACCGTCGGTGGGCTGTTCTTCTTCACGCTGCACTACGACCTCAACGCCGGCATGATCGGTATGTACATCGTGGCCATCGCCGCCATGTTCATGCTGGTGGCATTGATCAGCGGCATCATCATCCACCGGCGCATCTTCAAGGATTTCTTCACGTTGCGTCCGGACGCCAACGGCCAACGGGCCTGGCTGGACGCGCACAACCTGTTCGGCGTGGTGGGGCTGCCGTTCCACCTGCTCATTGCCTACACGGGCCTGGCCATCTTCGTGACCTTCTACATGCCCGCCGGCATCCAGCTGGCGTACAAGGGCAATGCCGAAGAGTTCTTCAACGACACCATGGGCGCGTACCACCGCGAGGATGTGAAGCGCCCGGCGCTTGCGCCCAAGTCCCTCGATGCGTTGCTGGCCGATGCGCATCGTCGCTGGGGTGGCACCGAGACCGGCTGGATCAGCGTGCATCATCCGGGAGACGAAGCTGCAGTAGTGGATATCCGCCGCTACGATCGTTCCGGCATTGTCGACTTCCAGTGGACCCTGTCCTACGACGCGGCAAGCGGTGAGCTGCTCCACGAACAGAAGCCCTACAGCCCCGGCTACCAGAGCTATGCCTGGCTGACCAACCTGCACATGGCGCAGTTCGGTGGGCAGATTGTCCGTGCCCTCTATCTGCTGCTCGGCCTGATGGGCTGCGCGATGCTGGTGGCTGGCCTGCAGGTCTGGCTGCGCAAGCGCGAGGCGCGTGGCGGCTACGGCATCGGTCTGGTGCGGGCGCTGAATGGCGCAGTGGTCGGCGGCCTGCCGATCGCCAGCCTGGGCTTGCTCTATGGCAATCGCCTTTTGCCGGCCGGTCTGGCCGAGCGCGCCAGTGTGGAAACCTGGGTCTTCGTCGGTGTCTGGCTGCTGGTGGCAGTCTGGGCCGTACTGCGCCGCGATAGCGGCAAGGTCGCCCGCGACGCGCTGGTCGCCGTGGCAGCGCTGGCCCTCGGCTTGCCGCTGCTTAACGCGCTTGTCACTCCTCAGGGCAGCCTGTTGGCGACTCTGGCGCGCGGTGATTGGGACATGGCGGGCATCGACCTGGTGCTGATTGCGGCTGGTACCCTTTGCGGCTTCCTGGCCTGGCGCCGTTCGCAACCGCAGACGGCGAAGGCCCCGCGCGTCCGCCGCCGCCTGGTAGAGGAAAGCGCCTGATGCTGCTCCTGAGTTTCGCCTTCTGCTACCTGGCCATGACCGGATTGGCCCTGGCCATGTCCCGACAACACAAGCTGCTCTTCAGTGTCGCCCTGAGTGAATTCCGTACCCGACTGCTGCGGGTCGGCGCGGCGCTCGCCATGCTGGTTGGCCTGTCCCTGGCCATCGTCGAACTGGGTGGCGAAATCGGCATCGTGATCTGGCTCTGCCAACTGATGCTGTCCGGCCTGTTGCTGGTTGCGCTGCTGGCCTGGCAGGCCCGCTGGGTCCTGCCGCTAGTGGCCCTGCTGCCGTTGGGCGCTGGCCTGCTGCGCCTGTTCTGAACCGTCCGACTGGAGCCGCATCCCGTTCGCAATTGCGGACGTAAACTGGTCCTTGCGGTGCCTCGCTTCGCCGTCAGGAGGTGTTCCATGCGACCCACGCTGCCCCCCGTCGTGCTGGCCCTGGTGATCCTTTCCCCGACCGTGCTCGCCTCCACCACCGAGGTCAGCTTCAGCCAGCCCGACAAGTACAGTGATGCGCGCCTGAACCGGGATTACGGTCGGGGTGCGGATGACTTCGTGCTGAAGGATCTCAAGGCGCATATCGAGAAGCTCGGCAAGCGCTACCTGCAATCTGGCCAGACCCTCAAGATGGATATCCGCGATATCGACCTCGCCGGCCAGTTCGAGCCCTGGCGGGTCAATTTCCAGGACGTGCGCTTCATGCGCGAAGTGACCTGGCCCAGGATCAAGCTGCACTACAGACTGGAACAGGACGGCAAGACCCTGGTTAGTCGCGATGTCACGGTGATCGACCAGTCCTACCTGCAACACGGCAACTACTACTTCAGCAACGACCGCCTGCGCTACGAGAAGACCATGCTGGATGACTGGTTCCGCTGGAACATCGCGCCTAAGGACAAGACAGTGTCGTACTGAACGGCCATTGGGGCGGACCTGTGGCCCGCTTGGCAAATGAATTCGCCCCTACAGGATTGCGCTGAAGGTGAGCCGGGAGTCACCCCTCTCCCTCTGGGAGAGGGGCTGGGGGTGAGGGCTGTCAGTACTCCACGCTGTAGCTCAGGCTGTAGGTACGACCACGGCCGTGGTAGTCGAACAGGTCGGCCGGGATGTTGGCGCTGTAGAACACCTGCGCGCGCTGGCCCCAGACGGTGGTGTAGTCCTTGTCCAGCAGGTTCTGGATGCCGAAGTTGAGCGTACCCACCGGCAGGACCTGGCTGCCCAGCAGGTCGAAGGTCGCGTAGCCGTCGATCTTGTGGTCGTTGCCGTCGAACTGGCCATTGGCGAGGACATTACCGTCGTCGGAGAGGTTGAAGGTGCGCACACCTTGCAGGCGCAGGCTGGTGTCGTCGTCACGCCAGCCGACGAAAGCGGTCAGTTTGGAGGGACTGGCCGCGGTCACGTCCTGCTTTTGCCAGCGGTCGTCGATCTTCTGCTGGGAACGGATCGCGAGGGCGCTGGTGCCGATCTGCCAGTTATCGTTCAGCCAGTAGTTGGCCTGGCCTTCCAGGCCAAAGTTGCGCTTCTTGTTGTCCAGCTGCTCCACCAGCAGGGTGGTGCGGTTATAGGTGATGCTCTTGTCGGACCACGCATAGAAGGCCGCCAACTGGGCGTCCAAGCTACCGTCGTAGTGGCGCCAGCCGAGTTCCACCTGCTTGGTCTTGATGCCGTCGAGGGCAGAGTCCTTCACGTTCACGCCCTTCTGCAGCACCCAGCGGCCGTTGACCGGCGCGGCGGAGTAGGTGCCCTGGCCGTAGTACTTGGCCGGGTCGGGCAGTTCGAAGCCTTCGGAGTAGTTGGTCCAGACTTGCTGCGCCTTGTTCAGCTTGTACACGGCTCCGAAGTTGTAGAGGTCGACCTGGTAGTCCTTCTCGCCGCCGGGAATGGCGTCGGCACTGGTGCCGTTGCCCTTGCTGATCTGGATCTGCTGGGCCGCTGCAACGAAGTCGCCGACGTCGTTGTTGGTGCGCTGGCGACGCACACCACCGGACAGGGTCAGGGCGTCGGTCGCGCGCCAGCTGCCCTGGGCGAATAGCGAATTGCTGTCTGTATCGATCCCCGGGTAGCGGCCGACCTTGGCGTATTCGTCAGCTACCAGGCCGCCGGTCTGGGCAGCTGTGCTGAGGTCGAACAGAGCCTGGTCGGAGTCGAAGCTTTCGCGCTCGACATCGGCGCCGTAAGTCAGGGTGAAGCGGTCCCACTCTTTCACCAGCACGGCCTTAAGCCCGTAGTAGTTGGTGTCCTGTTGGGAGGCGGAGTAGTAGGAGCGGGACGGGTTGATCGCGCCAGTGCCGGTGAAGGTGATGCTCGGATAGGGCTGGAAGGCCATCTCTTCGCTGCGGTAGTAGGCCTGCAGGTAGAGATCGTGGCCCAGCACTTCGGGGGCATGGTAGGTGGCGTTGAACTGGGTGCGTTCGGTGCGCGGCTCGCGGTCGAAGTTGGCGCCGCCTTCGATCTCGAAGGGCTCCAGTCCACGCAGGCCACGGAAGTTGCGACCGAGGTCTACGCCCTTGTCGCCGTCGTAGCCGGAGTCGTACCACTGGGCACCCAGGCTCAGGCTATGCCCATTGGCAAAGGCAAAGTCGAGGCTGCCCATGACATCCACCGACTGGTTGTACTGCAGGTCGGTCTGGGTGATGTCGAGCATCACCTGGTCGCCGTTGCCGTCATAGGCGGCGCCGTTCTTCTGGTACGCCACCGCGGCGCGGCCCTTGATCTGTTCGCTGCCGCCGCTGACGGACTGGGCCACACGCCAATCGTGTTCCTGGCTGGTTTCGAAGCCGCTGCGCAGGCCCACTTCACTGTTGAATCGGGCTGCGCCAGCGTCACCTTTCTTGGTGACGATGTTGATGATGCCGCCGGTGGCGCCGCCACCGTACACAGCACTGGCACCGGAAAGGACCTCGATGCGTTCGATGTTGAACGGATCGATGGAGTCGAATTGGCGGCTGATGCCACGGGAGCTGTTCAGGGAAACGCCGTCGATCATCACCAGGGCGCTACGGCCGCGCATGTTCTGGCCGTAATTGGTGCGGCCCTGTGGACCTATGTCGAGGCCAGGGATCAACTGACCGAGGGCTTCCTTGAAGGGCACGCCGGCCTTGGTCTGCTCCTGTAGCTGCGGCGCGTCGATGATCCAGACGGTGCCTGGCAGTTCGCTGATGCTGGTGGGCGCGCGGGAGCCGACCACCACCTGGCGATCCACTTCGATGGCCGCGCCGGACGATTGCAGGCTGTAGCCACCGTCCTGGGCCACGGCGTGCAGGCCGCTGCCGGCCAACAACTGGTTCAGGCCTTCTTCGACGCCGTACTGGCCGCGCAGACCCTGGGTCTGGCGGCCAGCGGTCAGCTCGGGGCTGAACGACAGCAGCACGCCGGCTTCACGGCCGAACTGGTTGAGTGCCGCCTCTAGCGGGCCGGCTGGAATGTCGAAGGCTCGGCGCTGGCTTTCGGCGCCAATTTCCAGGGCGGCAGCAATGACCTTGGCGGGCAGGGCAGCGGTCAGGCATAGGCTGAGCAGCAGGGGTTGCATGGCGCGGACCAGCGGTTTTCGGGCGAAGTGGCGAAGGCGGGGCGGGCACTGCATGGGGGCGTCTCGTTCGTGAATTGGGAAGGTCTCTGCCTGCCTTGTCACGCGAGGTCGGAAAAAAGGCTCAGCTTTCGCAAAAAATCTGGCTATCGATGGAGGCCGTAGGTTGGGCTGAGGTACGAAGCCCAACGTCAGAGTCGTGCCGTAGGCTGGGCCTCGCTTCGCACTGTGCCAACCTACGGATACTCCCCTTCAACCGGTGGCGCGCGGATGCACCTTGACCCAGTAGCGGGTCAGGCTATGCACCTCCACTGGCAGCGCCTTGGGCAGCATGGCGAGGATGCGCTCGGTGTTATCCAGCGGATAGCTGCCGGAAATCAGCAGCCCGGCCACTTGCGGGGCGCAGCTGAGGTGGCCATGGCGGTAGCGGCCGAGTTCGGCGAGAAAATCGTCCAGGCGCATATGACTCGCCACCAGCATGCCCCGGGTCCAGGCCAGGCTGTCCTCGCTGACGCTGTCGGGTGTGTCGATGCGGGTGGGGCTGAGATTCGTCTGCTGACCGGGCAGCAGCGACTGGCGCTGGCCGTCGGCGAGCAGGTCGGCGCTTCCGGCGAACAGGCTGACCCGGCTACTGCGATCGAGGACGCGCACATTGAAGCGACCGCCACGGCTCTCTATCAGGCCTTGCGGGGTATGGATACGCAGGGGGCGGGAATCGGCGACACCTTCGACGAGGATTTCCCCTTGGCGCATCTCGATCAGTCGTTGCCCGGCATCAAAGCGGATATCCACAGCGCTTGCGGTGTTCAGTTCCAGGCGCGAACCGTCGGCCAGGCGCAGCGCACGACGCTCGCCGACGCTGGTGGATTCGTCGCTGCGCAGGACCAGCAGCGGCTCGCTGTTACGCAGGCTGATGGCGCCGCCACCGACCATGGCGCAGAGCATCAGCAGTTTCAGGGCCTCGCGGCGGCTACGGTGGGCCGGAGCGCCGAGGGCTGCCAGCGCCGCGGGGGATTCCAGGCCGCGCAGGCCCACGTTGACCGCCTCGATGCGTTGCCAGGCACGCTCGTGCTCGGCATTGGCGCTGCGCCAATCCTGCCAGGCCTGGCGACGTTGTTCGCTGACCTCGCCACCCTGCAATTCCACCAGCCATTCCACCGCCTGCTCGGCGATGGCCGGGGCGATTCGGTTGCGATCCACGCTGAGCAGGTTCATCTCAAAGGCTCTCCGCGAAATAGCAGCGCTGCGCCGCCTTGACCATGTGGCGCTTGACGGTAGAGAGAGAAATATTGAGTTGGGCAGCGATTTCCACGTAAGTCATGCCGTCCACCTGGGCCAGCAGAAAGACCTTCTTCGCCACCGCCGGCAAGCCGTCCAGCAGGCGGTCAAGCTCCACCAGGGTTTCCAGGATGATGGCGCGCTCCTCTTCGCTCGGCGCGGCCGCTTCCGGCTGCGCGCTCAATGCTTCGAGGTAGGCACGTTCGATGTCCTGGCGCCGGTAATGGTTGGCCAGCACGCGCTTGGCCACCGTGGTGAGGAAGGCGCGAGGTTCGAGGATCACCGGCTTTTCCCGCGCCAGCAGCACGCGCAGGAAGGTGTCTTGCGCAAGATCTGCGGCGTTCTGCGGGCAGCCCAGGCGACGGCGCAGCCAGCCTGTCAACCAGCCGTGGTGGTCGCTGTAGAGCTTCTGCAAAGATTCGACCGGCGGAGGCGGAAGGGCGTCGGCTCCGTGATTCAAGAGCTGGACTCGGAGGCAAATGGGAATGTTTCGCATTCTATATCTGCTGGCCGGAGTTCAGCAATAATCAGTCTGTGGTGAAGAATCTTCTGCTATTGCTGTGGGAAAGCTGGAACCGGCAAACACGTACCGTGGTCAACTGGCAACAAAACCTGGAGAACCATTATGCTTTCACGTCCCTGCAACCGCCGCCTTGCTTCTTTGCTGATTGCCAGCCAGTTCGTTTTCCTTGCGCAGATGCCCTTGGCCCAGGCGGCCATGATTGGCACTCCACAAGCCATGCAGGAACAGCAGGCGCCGCAGCAGCAGCCGGTGGACCAGGCACAACTGCGCGCCATGCTCGATGACGAGAAGGTGCAGCAGAAGCTCGAATCCCTCGGCGTGCCGCGTGAGCAGGTGGAGGCCCGTATCGCCAGCCTGACGCCGGCCGAACTGCAACAGTTCAATCAGCGCCTTGAGCAGGAACCGGCTGGGGGCTGGGTGGGCATCATCGTGCTGTTCCTGGTGATCTTCATCATCACCGACATGCTCTGCGCCACTGACATCTTCAGCTTCATCAAGTGCATCAACTGATGCGGCTCTGGCTCGCTGTCCTGACGCTGGCCTTGGCGGGCTGCGCCGGGCAGCAACCCTTGCTATCGCCCCAGAGCGACCGCCTGCCACAGCGCACGGAGCTGGCCCAGACGCCGTTCTATCCACAGGAGATCTACCAGTGCGGCCCGGCCGCGCTGGCCACGGTGCTGGTGCAGCGTGGGGTGAAAACCTCACCCGAGGAGCTGACGCCCAAGGTCTACCTGCCTTCCCGGCAAGGCAGCCTGAAGCTGGAACTGGTGGCCGCCGCGCGCCAGTACGGGATGCTGGTTTATCCACTGGAGCCCAACCTGGATGCGCTGCTGGCCCAGGTGGCAGCCGGCAACCCGGTGCTGGTGATGCAGAACCTCGGCCTGGACTGGTTGCCGCGCTGGCACTTCGCCGTGGTGGTCGGGTTTGATCGAAGCAAAGACGAACTGGTGCTGCGGTCTGGCACCGAGAAGCGCTGGGTGACCGACCTGCGCAGCTTCGATCGCACCTGGCAGCGTGCCGAGCGCTGGGCCGTAGTGACCTTGCCGGCGGATCAACTCCCCGCAGAAGCTCGCCTGGAACCCTGGATCAAGGCCGCCAGCGACCTGGAGCAAACCGCCCAGCGCCCAGTCGCGGAGCGTGCATTCCGTACAGCTGCCGAACATTGGCCGACGGAGCCGTTGCCTCTATTCGCGCTGGCCAATGCGCGTTATGCCGACGGTGATCGTGAAGGCGCCGAGCAGGCCTTGCGCGAGAGCCTGAAGCGCAAGCCTGATTACGCGTTGGGCTGGTTCAATCTGTCTGAGGTGCTCAACGAGAAGGGCTGCGCTGCCCAGGCTGCACAAGCCCGAGCCTGCGCTCGCCAATTGGCGCCGGGGGATGCGCGTCTGTCGGCGCCGCTGGGAACAGCGTCAAGCGGAAAAGGGCAGTGCAGCGCGCTGCCGGTGTGTGGGGAAGGAGCGGCGGGTCGCGAGTGAACTCGTTCCCGCAGGGCACGAATCTGTGCGCGCTAGTTCTGCGCGAGTGGACGCAAACAAGGCTTCGCGAGCAAAGCTCGCTCCTACACCTGATGTCCTGCAATAAAAAAAGCCCCGCAAATGCGGGGCTTTTTCATGGTGCGAGGTATTACAGGCGCAGGCCGCCGTCCAGCTCCAGGACACGACCGGTGTAGTAGTCGTTCTCCAGGATGTAGGCGACCGAGTGGGCGATTTCCAGCGGTTTGCCCAGGCGACGCAGGGGGATCCCCGAGGTCATCTTTTCCAGGGCTTCCGGCTTCATGCTGGCGACCATGTCGGTCTCGATGAAGCCCGGAGCCACGCCTGCCACACGGATGCCGTAGCGAGCCAGTTCCTTCGCCCAGACCACGGTGTCCGCAGCTACACCGGCTTTGGCGGCGGAGTAGTTGGCCTGGCCCATGTTGCCGGCGCGGGAAATGGAGGAAATGTTGATGATCGCGCCTTCGTTCTCCAGTTCGATCATCTTGGCGGCGACTTCACGGGTGCAGAGGAAGACACCGGTCAGGTTGACGTCGATCACAGCCTGCCACTGAGCCAGGCTCATCTTGGTCATTTCGCCGTCCTTGACCTTGATGGTCAGGCCATCGCGAAGAATACCGGCGTTGTTCACCAGGCCGTTGATGGCGCCAAAGTCTTCGGCCACCTGGGCGACCATGTGGGTCACTTGCTCTTCGTTGGCCACGTTGCAGAGGTAGGCACGGGCATCACCACCGGCGGCCTTGCAGGCAGCCACGGCTTCATCCAGTTTTTCCTGGTTCAGGTCGACCAGGGCGAGCTTCGCGCCCTTGGCGGCCAGATACTCACCCATGGCGCGGCCAAGGCCCTGGCAACCACCGGTAATGATGATGACCTTGTCTTTGAGTTGCATGAGAATCCCCTCGAATAACTGTCGCTTTGTCCCCGCTTGCGCCGTTAAACCGCTATTCTGGGCGCTCGTCCGTTTTCGACGGATTCTTTGCGAGGAGTCATAAGGTGAGCGTGAAAGCCGCAAAGCATGCACGAGAAATGCTGCTCAAGGAATACCAGGGGGTGCTGTCCACCCATTCCAAGACCATGCCTGGCTTCCCTTTCGGATCAGTGGTGCCTTACTGCCTGGACGCCGAAGGCCGGCCACTGATCCTCATCAGCCGTATCGCTCAGCACACTCACAACCTGCAAAAAGACGCCAAGTGCTCGCTGCTGGTGGGCGAGCGCGGCGCCGCGGATGTCCAGGCCGCCGGGCGCCTGACCCTGCTGGCCGAGGCACGGCAAATCAGTGACGAAGCCGAAGTGGAAGCCGCATCAACCCGCTACTACCGCTACTTCCCGCAGGCCGCGGACTATCACCGCACCCACGATTTCGACTTCTGGCGCCTCGAACCGGTGCGCGCCCGCTTCATCGGTGGATTTGGCGCCATCCATTGGGTGGATCAACTGGTGCTGGCCAATGCGTTTGCTGGCGAAGCCGAGATCAGCATGCTGGAACATATGAACAGCGATCACGCCAATGCCATCGCTCACTATGTGGAACTGGCCGGTTTGCCGTCCCAACCTGCGGCGGAGATGGTTGGGATCGACTCTGAAGGATTCCACCTACGCATCGGTCAGACGCTTCATTGGCTGCCCTTCCCAACATCCTGTAACAACCCTGGCGCTGTCCGTCAGGCCCTGGTACAGCTGGCTCGCGCCGAATCCTGGCCGACCAGTGATGAGGCCGTAGCTTGAATTGGGAGGAGGGCGGCTTCATCTAACGGATTATCGGAAACCGTTCTTCCGCCAAGGAAACCCCAGATGCGCGCTTTTCTCTTTCTGTTCCTGCTCTTTCCGCTGATCGAGCTGGCCGTCCTGATCCAGGTCGGCAGCGCGATCGGCGTCCTGCCCACCCTGCTGCTGGTGATTGGCACCGCCGTGCTCGGCAGCGTGCTGCTGCGGGTAGCCGGTGTCGCCACTGCCTGGCGCGCCCGCGAGCGCCTGGCCCGGGGCGAGGTGCCGGAGCAGGAAGTGCTTGAAGGCCTGCTGATCGCCGTCGGTGGCGGCCTGCTGCTGCTGCCGGGCTTCATCAGCGACATCTTCGGCCTGCTCTGCCTGATCCCCTTCACTCGTCGCCTGTTCATTCGCAGCCTGCGCCAGCGCGCTGCGGCCCAGGCGATTCGCCAGCGCGCCTTCGCCGACGACCTTGCCGCCCGCAGCGGCCAAACCCGTCCGCGCGTGATCGAAGGTGAGTACGAGCGCCGCGACCAATAAAGTGCATTTTTTTTGCGCCTCGCCCTTGAAATGCCTTCGCGCGCCCCTATGTATCGGTCACCGCAAGGTTCCTGCTGATCTGCAGGTCTGAATTAAGCGGCGCCCCGTCGCGCTGCAACCGGCTCCGCCGGACATTACCAACCCACCGGTGCTCGCGCCGGTCGAAGTAACAACACTATTGGGAGAGATCGACAATGAAGCTTCGTCCTCTGCATGACCGCGTCGTCATCCGTCGCAGCGAAGAAGAGACCAAAACCGCTGGCGGCATCGTGCTGCCGGGCTCGGCTGCCGAAAAGCCGAACCGTGGCGAAGTCGTCGCTGTAGGTACCGGTCGCCTGCTGGACAACGGCGAAGTGCGTCCTCTGGCCGTCAAGGTCGGTGACCAGGTGGTATTTGGCCCGTACTCGGGCAGCAACACCATCAAGGTCGATGGCGAAGAACTGCTGGTGATGGGCGAGAGCGAAATCCTCGCCGTCGTCGAAGCCTGAGTCTCGCGAATCTCCGCCTACACACTAAAGAATTGAGGATCAATCAACATGGCTGCTAAAGAAGTCAAATTCGGCGATTCCGCCCGCAAGAAAATGCTGGTTGGCGTAAACGTACTGGCCGACGCCGTCAAAGCTACCCTGGGCCCGAAAGGCCGTAACGTGGTTCTGGACAAATCCTTCGGCGCTCCGACCATCACCAAGGATGGCGTTTCCGTTGCCAAGGAAATCGAGCTGAAAGACAAGTTCGAAAACATGGGCGCCCAGCTGGTGAAGGACGTTGCCTCCAAGGCCAACGACGCTGCCGGTGACGGCACCACCACTGCTACCGTTCTGGCTCAGGCCATCGTCAACGAAGGCCTGAAGGCCGTTGCTGCCGGCATGAACCCGATGGACCTGAAGCGCGGCATCGACAAGGCCACCATCGCCATCGTTGCCCAGCTGAAAGAGCTGGCCAAGCCTTGCGCCGACACCAAGGCCATCGCCCAGGTAGGCACCATCTCCGCCAACTCCGACGACTCCATCGGCAACATCATTGCCGAAGCCATGGAGAAAGTGGGCAAGGAAGGCGTGATCACCGTTGAAGAAGGCTCGGGCCTGGAAAACGAACTGTCCGTCGTAGAAGGCATGCAGTTCGACCGCGGCTACCTGTCCCCCTACTTCATCAACAAGCCGGACACCATGGTCGCCGAGCTCGACGGCCCGCTGATCCTGCTGGTGGACAAGAAGATTTCCAACATCCGCGAAATGCTGCCGGTCCTGGAAGCAGTTGCCAAAGCCGGCCGCCCGCTGCTGATCGTCGCTGAAGACGTTGAAGGCGAAGCCCTGGCCACCCTGGTTGTGAACAACATGCGTGGCATCGTCAAAGTCGCAGCCGTCAAGGCTCCGGGCTTCGGCGACCGCCGCAAGGCCATGCTGCAGGATATCGCCATCCTGACCGGCGGCACCGTGATTTCCGAAGAAGTCGGTCTGTCCCTGGAAAGCGCTTCCCTGGAGCACCTGGGTAACGCCAAGCGCGTTGTCCTGAGCAAGGAAAACACCACCATCATCGACGGCGCTGGCGCCCAGGCTGACATCGAAGCCCGCGTTGCCCAGATCCGCAAGCAAGTCGAGGAAACCACCTCCGACTACGACAAGGAAAAACTGCAAGAGCGTCTGGCCAAGCTGGCCGGCGGTGTTGCCGTAATCAAGGTCGGTGCGGCTACTGAAGTCGAGATGAAAGAGAAGAAGGCCCGCGTTGAAGACGCCCTGCACGCTACCCGTGCTGCCGTCGAAGAAGGCGTGGTTCCTGGCGGTGGCGTAGCCCTGGTTCGCGCCCTGCAGGCCATCGAAGGCCTGAAGGGCGACAACGAAGACCAGAACGTCGGTATCGCGCTGCTGCGTCGCGCTGTAGAAGCCCCGCTGCGCCAGATCGTGGCGAACGCTGGTGACGAGCCGAGCGTCGTGGTTGACAAGGTCAAGCAAGGTTCCGGCAACTACGGCTTCAACGCTGCTACCGGCGTTTACGGCGACATGATCGAAATGGGCATCCTGGACCCGGCCAAGGTCACCCGTTCCGCTCTGCAAGCTGCTGCCTCCATCGGCGGCCTGATGGTCACCACCGAGGCCATGGTTGCCGAAGTGGCCGACGACAAGGGCGCCCCGGCCATGCCGGACATGGGCGGCATGGGCGGCATGGGCGGCATGATGTAAGCCACCCGGCCATCCGGTCCGAAGAAGCCCCGCCTCGCGCGGGGCTTTTTCTTGCCCGCGAAAATGTGCGGAAGCGCCGCACGTGGGTATGATCGGTCGTTGCGCGCTGACGGAAACTTCCTGCGGATTCCCGGTTAGGGCGTGCTCTGGCCGGCAAGTGGCCATCAGTGGATGAATGGAGTTGAGCCAATGCGGATCCTGCTAGTCGAAGATAACAACGACATTCTGGGCAACATGGTCGACTTCCTCGAACTCAAGGGTTACTCCGTCGACTGTGCACGGGATGGCCTATCCGGGCTGCACCTGGCCAGTAGTGAGCATTACGACCTGATCGTGCTCGATGTCATGCTGCCGGGGCTGGATGGTTACAACCTCTGTCGTCGGCTGCGTGAAGAGGCTCGACGTGATACTCCGGTCATCATGCTCACCGCCCGCGATGCCCTGGACGACCGCTTGCAAGGCTTCAAGTCCGGCGCCGACGACTATCTGCTCAAGCCCTTCGCCCTCTCTGAACTGGCTGCGCGTATCGAGGCCGTGCTGCGTCGTTCCCAGGGCGGCGGCAGGCGCAGCCTGCAGGTGGGCGACCTCAGCTATGACCTGGATACATTGGAAGTCAGTCGCGCGGGCAAGACCCTCCGGCTCAATCCCATCGGTCTCAAGCTGCTCGCAGTGTTGATGCAGAAGAGCCCGCACCTGGTGCGCCGGGAAGCCCTGGAAGAGGCCCTGTGGGGAGATGACTGCCCTGATAGCGACAGCCTGCGCAGCCATATCCACCAGCTGCGCCAGGTGATCGACAAACCCTTCGGCAAACCCCTGCTGCACACCATGCATGGCCTGGGCTACCGCCTGGCGGAGTCGGCTGATGGAGTTTAAGCAGAGCCTCGCACGGCGGATTCTCATCGCCTTCGTGCTGATGACCGCCTTGGTGGGAGGCACCTTCTCTATCGGCATCATCGAAGTCGTACACCTGATCGAAGAGCAACTGATTTCCCGTGACTTGAACAACGAGCTCCACCGTGTCCTCACCCAAAACATCTTCCAGGGCAAGCCGCCTGCGCTGGATAGCGATACCCGCTTCTACAGCAGCGACAATGCCGGGCCCTATGCGATTCCCGAGACCCTGACCGATCTGGAACCAGGGTTTCACGAGGTCTTCGAGGGCGATAGTTCCTACCATGCGCTGGTCCGCGAAATCGAGGGCCGCCGCTATGTGATGCTGCAGGACCAGAGCGAGTTCGAGGCCCGCGAGCAGGTGCTTTACCGGGTGGTGATGGTCGGCTTCGTGCTCAGCGTGATTCTGGCGCTGATGCTGGGCTGGGTGCTGGCGCGCAAGGTCATCGAACCGGTGGTGCGCCTGGCCGGGCAGGTCCGCCATCGCGACCAGCTGCTGGGCATGGCCCCCCCGCTGGCGCCGGACTATGCCGCTGACGAAGTGGGACAGCTGGCCCAGGCCTTCGACGACACCCTGGGACGGCTGCATGAGGTGCTCAATCGCGAGCGCCTGTTCACCAGCGACGTCAGTCACGAGTTACGGACCCCGCTGATGGTGCTGGCAACCTCCTGTGAGCTGTTGGCGGAGAATCCCCATGTCGATGCTCGTGGCCGTGCCCATGTGCAGCGTATTGCCCGGGCTACCGAGGAAATGCGCGACCTGGTCCAGACTTTCCTGATGCTGGCGCGGTCACAGCGCGATGAAGCCAGCGTGGCGCCCCAGGCGAGCCTGACCAGTGTCGCCGGTGATCTCGCCAACCAGTGGCGCGAAGCCATCGAGCAGAAGGGCCTGCGTTTCGAGTACCAGCCCGGAGTGCCACACGAGCGCGCCTACAACGCCTCATTGCTGCGCTCGGTGCTGGGCAACCTGCTCCGTAACGCGCTGCACTACACCGATACCGGCAGCATCCGCCTGGTGCTGAAAGATTGCGGCTTCGTGGTGGAGGACAGTGGCGTTGGCATTCCCGAAGAGGAGCGAGAAGCGATGTTTCGTCCTTTCGTGCGTGGTCCGGCGAAGCGCGGCGATGGTCTTGGGCTGGGGCTCTCCCTGGTGCAGCGAATCTGTGACAACCAGGGCTGGACGGTCAGCCTGAGTGCCGTCGAGCCTACTGGTTGCCGCTTTGAGGTGGATCTCGGCGGGCGAAGCGCTCTCGTCGATTGACGTTTTTTTCACCTGCGCTTGACCACTTCTTGACCAGGGGCTGGCTAATTTAAGGGCCATCTTCAAGCTGGAGGTGGTCCATGACCCGCCCGATCAACCTCGAATTCTCCGACAAGTACGACCGCAAGCACGCCGAGGCATATCACCGTAAGCATCAGGCCGGCCTGTGGCGTCGCCTGTCCAACTGGCGAGACCTGCAGCTGGCGCGCAAGGCGCTGGCCCTGGCCGACGATCCCGGCCTGGTGCTGGACCTTCCTTGCGGCGCCGGACGCTTCTGGCCGTTGCTGGCGGAAAAGCCGAATCGGGTGATTATCGGTGCCGACAACTCCGAGCAGATGCTGCGCGTGGCCAGCGAGGTCCAACCGGTCGAAGTGGTCAGGCGCGTGCGCCTGCTGCAGACCTCGGCCTTTTCCATCCAGTTGCCCGAGAGCTCGGTGGACAGCATTTTCTGCATGCGCCTGATGCACCACATCGGTGACCCTGCACATCGCATGACGTTGCTTCGGGAGTGCCGGCGGGTCACCCGTGACAGCCTGATCCTTTCCCTATGGGTCGATGGCAACTACAAGGCCTGGCGTCGCCAGCGCCTGGAAAACCGACGCCAGGCCCGCCACAGCGAGCAGGGATACCAGAATCGTTTCGTCCTGCCGGTGGCCACTGCCGAAGCGGAGTTTCGCGAGGCGGGTTTCGACATTCAGGAGCGGCTGGACTTCCTGCCCTTCTACGCGATGTGGCGGGTCTACGTGCTGCGCAAGGTCGCCAGCCATGGCCAGTGAGCTGGTCGGGGCGGCGGGCTCCCGGTCGGATGAGCCGTTCCTGCGTGTCTGGTCGCTGCGTGGTGAATGGGTTGAGGAGCCCAATCGACGTCGCGGTGGTGAAAGCGGCGTACAGCGAGTTGTCCTGGGGGACGGTCGGCAGTGGTATGTGAAGCGTCAGGTCGAGCACCTCTACCGCAGTCTGCGCCATCCCTTTGGTCGTCCGACGGTGCTGCGCGAGCGCGAGGCACTGTTGGCCGTCGAGCGGCTGGGCGTGCGCGTCCCTAGGGTCGTATTCGGGGGTGTTCACCGCTGCCCGCTACAAGGGTGGCAAGGGCTGCTGGTGACCGAAGCGCTGGAAGGCTTCATCGAGTTCGAACGCTGGTACGCCGCCCAGGTGGGCGAAGGCGCCAAACACCTCGTATTGCAACAATTGGCGGCTACCCTGGCCCGCTTGCATCGGGGTGGGTGGCAGCACGGTTGCCTCTATGCCAAACATGTTTTCGTCCGTCCGGCGGGAGAGGGTGGCCTGCCCGAAGTTGCCCTGTTGGATCTGGAAAAAGCCCGGCGCCGACTGTCGAGCAAGCGGGCAGCTCTGCGCGACTTGTGGCAGTTTAAGCGCCACTCGTCGCTGAGCGAAGCGGATTGGCAGGTGCTGATCTACGGTTATGAAGCAGCGTTTGGCAGCGCTATCAAGGGTTTGCGATCATGAAATTAGAAGTCACGCGAGCTTTGTTTCTCGTCGGCGCTTTGGGAGTAGCCTCCCTGGCGGTGGCTGCCTGGCATGAGCCTTCGCCCTCCGTGGTCAGCGTCAACGGCCTCGGCTACTGCCCGTTACCGCCCAATGCGCGGTTGAAGGCGCAAGTGCAGCCGGACCAGAACCTGCTGCTGTTCATGTTCGGATTGTCCCAGGGATTGCGCGCCCAGGAATGAGATCCGAAAACCCCGCGAGAGCGCTTGTTTTGCGCACCTTGGGTAGGGTGCGCCGCGCGCACCAATGGCGTTACCGGTTTACTTCAAACCCCACGCAGGCACAGAGCCGGCGCGCATGGCGCACCCTATGATGAGGCCGGCAAAGAAAAGCCCCGCAATCGCGGGGCTTTTCTTTATCGCGTCCGGGCTCAGTGGCTCACCGCCGGCTGGCCCTCGGGCACCAGGTCCTTCTTCGCCAGCAGCGTATAGATGCAGGGCAGGACGAAGAGGGTGAACAGCGTGCCGATGGACATGCCGGTGGCGATCACAAGGCCGATGTCGAAGCGGCTGACCGCACCGGCGCCGGTGGCGAAGATCAGGGGCACCATGCCGAACACCATTGCTGCCGTGGTCATCAGTACCGGTCGCAGGCGAATGGCTGCGGCTTCTTCGACCGCTTCGCGGACAGAGAGGCCCTTATCGCGGCGTAGCTGGTTGGCGAACTCTACGATCAGGATGCCGTGCTTGCTGATCAGGCCGATCAGCGTCACCAGGCCCACCTGGGTGTAGATGTTCATGCTGGACACGCCCAGGAACAGCGGGATAAGTGCGCCACAGATGGACAGCGGTACCGTGACCAGGATCACCAGCGGGTCGCGGAAGCTCTCGAACTGGGCTGCCAGCACCAGGAAGATGATCGCCAGGGCCAGCGCGAAGGTGACGTAGAGCGCGCTGCCTTCCTGTACGTACTGGCGCGACGCACCTGCGTAATCGAAGCCATAACCGCGCGGCGCTTCTTCGCGGGCGATCTGTGCCACCGTGTCGATAGCCTCACCCATGCTCACCGTCGGGAAACCTTCGATGATCGCCGAGTTGAGCTGCTGGAACTGCTTCAGGCGGGTCGGCCGGGCGCTGTCATGCACGCTGATCAGGGTCGACAGGGGCACCATGGCACCGCTCTCGCTCTTCACGTAGTAGTTGCTCAACCAGCCCGGATTGTCGCGGTAGGCGCGCTCCACCTGGGCGATGACCTTGTAGCTGCGGCCGTCGATGGTGAAGCGGTTGATTTCACCCTCGCCCAGCAGGATCGCCAGGGTCGACCCCAGATCCTCCATGGACACGCCCATCTGCGCAGCCTTCGCCCGATCGATGTCCACCACCACTTCGGGCTTGTCGAATGCCAGGTCGACGTTGAGGAAAGCGAACTTGCCGGACTCCATGGCACGCGCCTTGATCCGCTCGGTCACCTGTAGCAGCGACTCGTAGTCGTTGGGGGTGTTGACCACGAACTGGAACGGCAGGCCTTCACCCGTACCCGGCAGCGACGGCAGGTTGAAGCCGAAGATCTGCAGGCCGGGAATCTCGTTCAGCTTGCCTTGGACCTCGTGGAGCAGTTCCATCTGAGTGCGCTCGCGCTCGTCCCAGGGCTTGAGCAGGAAGCCGCCGATACCCGACTGCACGCCGTCGAAGCCGTTGATCTGGAACGAGGAGTAGTACTCGGGGAACTCCTTGAAGATCTTCACGAAAGCCTGGGTGTAGGCGTTCAGGTAGTCCAGGTTGGTCGGTTGCGGGGCCTTGGCCATGATGAAGACGATGCCCTGGTCTTCGTCCGGGGCCAGTTCGCTCTTGGTGAACTTCAGCAATACCGGGATCAGGCAGAGCACGATGACAGCGAATACCACGACTACCGGGCGCGTATTCAGGGTGCCATGCAGGGCCTTCTGATAGCGCTGTTTAAGGCGGTCGAAGATCATGTCCAGTTTGTGCGCCAGGCCTGACGGGTTCTCGTCGTGGCGCAGCAGCTTGGAACACATCATGGGCGACAGGGTCAGGGCGACGATGCCGGAGATGATCACTGCGCCCGCAAGTGTCAGGGCGAACTCGCGGAACAGCGCGCCGGTCAGGCCTTCCAGGAAACCGATGGGGGCATAGACCGCTGCCAGGGTAATGGTCATGGAGATCACCGGCACGGCAATTTCACGGGCGCCCTCGATGGCCGCATCGAATGGCGTCTTGCCTTCTTCGATATGCCGGTGGATGTTTTCCACCACCACGATGGCGTCGTCCACCACCAGGCCGATGGCGAGAACCATGGCCAGCAGGGTCAGCAGATTGATGGAGTAACCCATCAACTGCATGAAGAAGAGCACGCCGATCATCGACAGCGGGATGGTTATCACCGGGATCAGCACCGAGCGGAAGGCGCCGAGGAACAGGAACACGACCACGATCACGATCAGCACTGCTTCACCCAGGGTCTTCACCACCTCGTCAATGGAGGCCTGGATGAATCGGGTGGCGTCGTAGGCAATGGATGCCTTGAGGTTCGGCGGAAGCTGGGACTCCAACTCCGGCATGATCGCGCGCACGTGCTTGATCACGTCCAGTGGGTTGGCGCTGGGGGTGCCCTTGATGCCGATGTAGACCGACGGAATGCCGTCGAAGGAGCTGATGGAGTCGTAGTTCTCCGCGCCCATTTCCACCCGTGCCACGTCGCGCACCAGCACGCGGCTGTCACCCACGGTCTTCACCGGGATGGCGCCGAAGGCGTCGGGGGACTTGAGGTCGGTGGTGGCATTGATGCTGGTGACTACGTACTGGCCCTTCACCTCGCCAGCGGCGGAGAGGAAGTTGTACTTGCGCACCGCGTCGTTGATGTCGTTGGCGGTGATGCCGTAGGCCGCCATCCGCACCGGGTCCAGCCACAGGCGCATGGCGAAGACCTGGTTGCCGAGGATTTCCGCCTCGGCCATGCCCGGCAGGGTCGCCAGCTTGGGCTGGATCACCCGCGAGAGGTAGTCGGTAATCTGCGGGTTGGACAGCTCATCGCTGTAGAAACTGATGTACATCAGCGCCGAAGCGTCTGCCGCTTCCTTGGACAGCACCGGGTCTTCGGCGTCCTGTGGCAGCTGGTTCTTCACCTCGTTGGCCTTGGCCAGGAGTTCGGTGAAGAGGCGGTCCGAGTTGGCGCCGATGCGTGCATAGATCTGGATGACCGACATGTTCTGCTGGCTCGACGACGTCATGTAGTCGATGCCCTCGGCACTGGCCAGGCTCTGTTGCAACGGTTGGGTAATGTAGCCCTGGATGGTCTCGGCGTTGGCGCCAGGGTAGGCGGTGGTTACCGTGATCAGGGCGTTTTCCATCTGCGGGTACTGGCGGATCACCAGCTTGCTGAAGGCCTGGAAGCCCAGCAGCACGATCAGCAGGCTGACCACGGTCGCCAGTACCGGGCGACGGATGAAAGGATCTGTGAAAGCCATGTTCCGTTCCTTCGCGCGTATGCCGCTTATTGGGCGCGGGCTTGTTTGTCCGGGGGGCTGGACAGGGTCTGGTCGGGCGCGATGGCGACGTGGGAGCCGTTATCCAGCTTGAGCTGGCCGGACGTCACCACCTGCTCGCCAGCCTGGAGGCCCTTGAGAATCACGACCTTGCCATCGCGATGTTCGCCGGTTTCAACGAAGCGGCGCTCCACCACCAACTGAGGCTGACCGTCCTGGTCTTTCTCGGTCTGGCCCTCGGCATTCTTCTTCTCGTCGATCACATACACGGAGTTGCCGTAGAGGGTGTAGGTGATCGCGCTTTCCGAAACCACCACGCGCTCCTGGTCGCCCGGCAGCAGCACTTCGAGGTTGGCGAACATGCCCGGCAGCAACTTGCCGTCGGGGTTCTGCAGCATCGCGCGCACCTGCAGGTTGCGGGTGGCTTCCTCGACCTTGGGGTTGAGCGCGGCGATGTCGCCTTCGAAGGATTCGCCAGGGAACGCGGCGACGCTGATGCGCACCTTCTGTCCGACTTTCAGCAGCGGAGCGGATTGCTCCGGCAGGAAGAAGTCGACGAACAGGGTGTTCAGGTCCTGCAGGGTGGCGATGATGGTGCCCGAGGAGAGGAAATCGCCGACGTCGACCTGGCGGATGCCGATGGTGCCGGCGAAGGGCGCGACGATGCGCTTCTTGTCCATCAGGGCTTTGAGCTGGGCAACCTTGCCAGTGGCGGCCTGGAGTTCCGAAGACAGGCGGTCGAACTCGCTCTTGGAGATGTTCTGCCGGCTGACCAGGCTGCGGCCGCGTTCGAACTCGACGCGGGCCAGGGACAGTTCGGCTTCCGCGGTGGCCAGGCTGGCGCGTTCGACGTCGCTGTCCATCTGGATCAGCGGTTGGCCCAGCTTGATCTTCTCGCCGGAAAGGAAGAGCACGTCCTGGACGGTACCGCTGGCTTCCACGGTGAGGTCGACGCCCTGGAAGGCTTTCAGCGAGCCGATGGCGGGCAGGCGGCTTTGCCAGGGCTGCTCGACGGCCTGCTCGGCAGAGACGCTGATGGGAGGCTGGGGCGCAGAAAACTGCTGGATCTGCTGGTAGATCGAGAAGCCTTTATAGGCGGCAAGGGCGGTCACCACGAGGGCAACCACGCCCAGCATGATGAGCATGCGGCGGAGCAACATATTCCGGTTCCTTGGCAGGGAAAAAGTGGCCTGGGAATAGGCGAGGCAAGCACCTTAGTACCAGAGTTAGACCAAGTCAAAGACAAGAAATTGCAGAACGTTGCGTTCACGCAGTTTGCTGCTTATGCGCCGTGAGAATCGCTGGAGATCGAATCAGATCGATGAATTTCCTACGGAAGGATTCGGACCTTTCTGATCGTGGGACAAGGCCCGGCAGCACTTCCCTGTGCTGCATTCGGTTCAGGCTTGGAGGCGTCCCGTAAGCTGGTTGAGGTCGCCGGAAAGTCCATGCAGGTGCTGGCTGGCGCCCTGGGTGCGCCGCACATTTTCCTCGTTGGTGGTGGCGATGGCGGTTATCTCGGTGAGGTTGCGCGAGATGTCCTCGGCCACCGAGGTCTGTTCTTCCGCGGCGGTAGCGATCTGCCGGTTCATGTCGCGGATGGCTTCGACCGAATCGGTGATGCGTTGCAGCATGGCGCCGGCCTCGGTGACCTGGGCAACGCTTTCCTCGCTGCGGTTCTGGCCGTTCTCAATGGCGCGGACAGCGTTGAGGGCGCCGGTCTGAACCGTGTCGATGATCTGATGGATCTCGGCGGTGGACTCGGCAGTGCGCTGTGCCAGGGTACGTACCTCGTCGGCGACGACCGCGAAGCCACGGCCCTGGTCACCCGCACGGGCCGCCTCGATAGCGGCGTTCAGCGCCAGCAGGTTGGTCTGTTCGGCGATGCCACGAATCACTTCCAGCACCTTGCCGATGCGGCCGCTGTCGCTTTCCAGGCGACGGATCACTTCGGCAGTGTTGGCGATCTCGCTGCGCATGCCGGTGATGCTGTGGATGGTCGCCTGCATCACCGCGCCACCCTGCTGCGCCGAATGGTCGGCCTGATCGGCCGCACCGGCGGCCTCGGCGGCGTGGCGAGCCACCTCCTGGGCCGTGGCGGACATCTCGTGCATGGCTGTGGCCACCTGGTCGGTGCGTGAGAACTGCTCACGGGTACCTTCGGCCATCAGGCTGGCGATGGCGCTGAGTTCGCCGCTGGCGCTGTCCAGTTGCGCGGTGCTCTGCTTGAGGCGGTTGAAGGTATCGGCGAGGAAGTCGCGCAGGGTGTTGGCGGCTACGGCCAGCCGGCCCAGTTCATCCGCGCGGCGGGTATCGACGCGCTGGCCGAAGTTGCCCTGGCTGAGTTGGGCGATGTGCTCGATCAACGAGCTGATGGGCGCGATCAGGTTGCGGTTGAGCAACCAGAGGCTGAACAGGCCGATGCCGATGCTCGACAACAGCATGACCGCCAGGCCGAGGTTTACGGTGTTGTCGGCGCCGGCGCTGATGGCTTCGGATTGCTGGGTGCCACGGGCATGCAGTTCAGCCACCAGTGCGCTCATCTGCTCGCTGGCGGCGCGGTCGATGCCCTTGACCGCGTTGTCGCCGGCCGCCGGATCAGCGCCGGAGGCGACGAACACGTCACGGCCCTTGCGGTAGGCGATGCCGAGGTTGCGGTGTTCGTTGCGCAGGTTCTCCACCTTTGCCCGCAGGGCGCTGTCGTCGAGGTCGCGGGCCTTGTCGAGCAGCTTGCCGAGTACGGCCTGGACCTTGGCTTCCTGGCCTTCGAACTGGCTCCAGTACTTGTTCAGGTTCTCCTGGTCCTTGCCGCGCAAGAGCACGTTCTTCCACTCCTGGACCTGCACCTTGAATTCGAGGTTGGCCTCATCCACCAGACTTGAAGCTTCCAGCGTGCCGTCCACCAGCCCGCGATAGGACTGGATGCCGCCGGAGAGGAAGTGGAAACAGGCCAGGGCGATCAGCAGGAGTAGAAGCAGGCTGCCGCCGAGCAGGGTGAGGATCTGGCCGCGCAGGGAGCGTCGCAGAGACATGATGTTGCGCCTCGTGGAGAAAGGAAGGGATGGTGGCTCTCTACCTGACGAATGTTGCAGTTGTGTGAGCGCCAGGAAGGCGCGTTGGGGGTACGTCAGGCAGGCATACACATAGTCGGCACGGCGCGGTGCCGCTGAAGGGCTGCGACAGGGAATTTGTGGGGTACGGAAGTGCCAGGAAGCCAGGAGTGGCGGGGCTTTCACTGGTGCCGGACGAAGGCCGGGCCTCTGTAGGAGCGAGCTTGCTCGCGAAAGAGTGCGCGCGGACTGTTCGCGAGCAAGCGCGCTCCTACACGGCCAAGTGCAGGTGGTTGTCCCAGAAGCTTGCCGGCAGCTGCAGCGGGGTGGCGGTGAACTGGTCGCTGCGGCAGTCGTAGACACGGCAGCGACCTTGGCCCGAGGTGACGACGAAACCGTCTTTCACGGCCCCGACACCGGCGCAATCCGGCAGCGGTGCGTCGAGGCGCACGGCGCCGCTATCCAGGTCCCAGATGAAGAATCGGTTGCCTCTCGGTGCAGTGAGGGCCACCAGGCGCAGCTCGTCATGAATGGCGACGCTGGCGGTGTACTGGACCATCGCCAGGCGTTGCTCGTCCTCCAGCGGGAAGGGCTGGAAGGGTTGGCCTGGGCGCTTGATCGCGACCAGGTCGGCGCGATCGGTGGCATCTCCCATGTACTGCTGGCCGGCGACGATGGTGCCATCGGCACCAATGGCCAGGTGACGGACGCTGTTCATCTGCTGTGGCAGGGTTTCCTTCGACAGCAGGCCGCCGTCGCGGCGCATCAGCACCAGGCTCGGTTCCATGGCGTCGAGGTTCATCTCCACACGGCTTTCGGCCTCGGTACGGATTCCGCCGTTGGCCACTACCAGGGTTTCACCGTCGGGCATCCAGGAAACCTGATGCGGACCGAGGCCGTGGGTGGAAATTTCGCCCTCGTGGGTTAACTGGCCCGACTGGTAGCGGTAGCGGCCGAGCATGCCCCGGCCCGGGTCGGTGGTGTCGTTCTCGGTGGCGTAGAGCCATTCACCGTCGCGATGCCAGACGCCGTGACCGTAGAAGTGGCGGTCCTTCTGCGAGGTCAGCGTCTGCAGCAGGCGACCGTCGCGCAGGTCCACCAGGTAGCTCTCGGTGCCCGGACGACGGGCAACGAAAAGCGCCACCGGTTCACTGGGATGCTCGACGATGTCGTGGCAACGCTGGGCGACACGGGTAGCGAACACCTGGGTGCCATCCAGGCGGAAGCCCACGGCGTAATGCTGGCCGTCGGCGTCGTCGCGGGCGGAGAGCAGCAGGGGCGATTCGCCCTTGCGGCTCAGGGTCCAGCCGCCGATGCCAACGGCACCGAGTAGCAGGCTGGCGAGGGTGAGGACCTGGCGCCGGAGCATTTCAGTCACCGTCGTTGGCGTTGAAGCCGAGCTGTACATTCAGGGCCTTGGCCAGCTCGCCGGAGTGGAGGCGCTGTACGCGGTCGAGGCTGTCGTAGAAGTCATTGAGCTGCTTGAGGCCGTCTTCGCTGGCCAGCAATTCGCTGAGCGGCTGCTTGACGGCGGCCAGCTTGCCGCGCGCTTCGCTGTAGCCAGCGTCGATCTTCTCGGCCAAGGCCTTCTGGTCGTCACCCAGCAGGCTGCGGATGCCATGTTTGTCCTTGCCCAGCCAGAGGGCTTCGGCGCTGGCCAGGCTAGCGCTCAGGCTTTCCAGGGAAGAGTCGCTGCGCCAGCCGTCGGCCTGCATCGGCTGCGGAAGGCTCTTGGTCTGGCGACCCATAGGTGTGCCGAGTTTCTTCTTCAGGGTGTCCAGGGCGGTGACCTGGACGCGCAGCAGCTCGGAGATGGCCTCGTGGGAATCCGCGTAGCGCTGGTTGGGGAACTTGCTCAACTGGTCGAGCATGCCGTCCTTGCTGTTCCAGCGGGTGAGGATCTCCTCGGCCAGGGTCTTCTGACGCTCGCCGATGGCTTGCAGCAGCGGGCAGTAGCGTGCTTTCTGGGCGCCGTCGGCCATGTCCAGGTTGCTGTCGAAGAGGATGTATTCGTAGGCCGAAAGGCCCTGGACCACCACGCTGGCCTTGGCCAGGGAGGTGGCGTCGAGGTTGGGCTGGGCCTTGATCAGCTGTTCCACCTGGCGGCCGACCAGATTCTTCTTGTCCGGCCAGAACTGCACCTGCCAGGCGCGGTTGCCTTCGGCCAGCGGGCCCACCATCAACGGCTGAAGTTCAGCCCAGGCTTTTTGCGCGGCAAGGAAGTCGGCGCGGGCCTTGGCCAGATCCTCCTTGCCGGAGCAGAAGGCCAGGGCGCTTGCGGCGAGTTGGCGGTCCGCATCGACCCAACGGCTGTAGGTTGGCAGGATCACGTCCTTGGCCAGGGCCGAGGCGGTCTGCGCCTGGGGGTCCTGCGGGGCGCAGGCGCCCAGGGCCAGGGCGGCGAGGCTGGTGAACAGCAGTTTGGGACGGAACATGCAGGGCTCCTTATAGAGAATTCAGGAAAGCCAGCAGCGCGGCACGCTGTCCGGCATCGTATTTCAGGACCTTCTGCTTCGCCGCTTCCGCTTCGCCTCCGTGCCAGAGAATGGCCTCCAGCAGGTTGCGTGCGCGGCCGTCGTGCAGGAACTGGGTGTGGCCGCTCACGGTTTCGGTCAGCCCGATGCCCCAGAGCGGCGGGGTGCGCCAGTCGCGGCCAGTGGCCTGGAACTCAGCGCGGCCGTCGGCCAGGCCCTCGCCCATGTCGTGGAGCAGCAGGTCGCTGTATGGACGGATCACCTGGTTGGCCAGCTCGGGTTCGGCGGCATCGGCCGCAGTGGTGAAACTTGGGGTATGACAGGACTGGCAGCCAGCCCGGTGGAACAGGCCCTTGCCTTCCAGTACTTGCGCACTATCCACGTCGCGGCGGGCCGGTACGGCCAGGTTGCGGGTGTAGAACAATACGAGGGACAGGATGTTATCGCTGACTTCCGGCTCTCCACCATTCACCGTGGTCTTGCAGGCGGTCTGTGCTGCCGTGCAATCGTCCTTCGACAGGGCGTTGGTGGTAAGGCCCATATCACCAGAGAAAGCGTGAAAATTCTGTTGATTCAGATTCGGCTGCCCGGCCTTCCAGCCGAAGCGACCGAGCACCGTCTTGCCGGCGACATCGTCCCAGACCTGGTTGGCGCGGCCGCGGACACCATTACCATCGGTGTCGTCCGGGTCCGCATTGGCGAGAATCGCCGCTTCGGGGATCGCCTCGAGCAGGCCCAGGCCGATCATCGGCGGGGCGACGCGTGCGGAGAACAACGTATCGGGATGCATCGCGCCATAACCGAGTTGGGTGATTTCCAGGCGCGGCTTGCGCAGCTCTAAAGTCGTGCCGTCGGCAAAGGTCACTGGAACGGTGTCGTAGCTGACCCGCACTTTGCCCTCGGGCTCGAGGCCGGGAATCGATACGTCCTGCAGCTGGCCGCCGTAAACGGGTTCCGGCACCACGCCCAGACGTTCGAGCTGCCTTGCGTGTTCGGCCGAGGCGTCAGCCGGAATCGACAGGCGTACCAGCATCGACACGGCGTTGCTTGCACCTGGTTCCGGCGGATGGCCGCGACCGTCTTTCACGTGGCAGTTCTGGCAGGCATTGGTATTGAACAGGGGGCCGAGGCCGTCACGCGCCGTGGTGGTGGAGGGCGCGATAACCCAGGGGTTGCGGAAAAAGCTGTTACCCACGCTGAAGTCCAGCCTGCGCGAGGGCGTCAGGTTGCCCGAGGGCATGGAAAAGGCGTTGTGGTCGAACTGGCGGACCGAAGCAGCTCCGCCGGAAAGGTGCTCGCCGGGTTCGGCCTGGGTGAACCGCGGCGCGTCGTCACAGGCACTGAGGCCAAGGGCCAGCAGCAGGGGCGACAGGCGGCGAAAGGCCGGTGGAGCGAGCATTGGCGGGGTCCGGTCGGCAAATAAACAGGCCGGCAAGCTTATCAGGACTGGGGGCTCTGAATAAGAGGGATTTGCGTTTGTCTTGCATTCTTGGCCGGAGTCCGTAGACATCCTTGTGGGGGCGATTTCAATCGCCAAGCAGGACGAAGTCCTGCCCCGAAGCCGCGCAGGGGCGGCTGCGCCACCCTTGGCGAATGAATTCGCCCCTACAAGGAAACGCACGGAACTTCAGGCACAAAAAAGCGGATGCGGCACTGGGCCGCATCCGCTTCCTGCTACCGCTGTGTCGATCAGAACTGGTGATCGGCGTTGTCCGGCTTCAGGTCGGTGATGCCGAGTTTGCCAGCGGCATCCTCGATGGCACCGGTCTGTTTGACAAGAGAGGCGATGGCGTCACGCACCAGTTGCTGGCCGGCGGTATTGTCGGCGGCAATCAGCTGGTCGAAATGCACGCCCTTGTTGGCGCTGTCCACCAGGGCTTGCAGCTTGCCTTCGGTGGCTTCCAGGTCGGCCTTCAGGGTGGTGTCGGTCTGAGCATCAGCCTTGGCCACCAGGGAGGACAGGCTCGGGCCGGTCAGGGTGGTGCCGTCGACCTTCTTGTACTCGCCCAAGTAGACGTTACGGATGCCCTTGCCGTTGTAGAAGTGAGAGTTGTGGGTGTTGTCGCTGAAGCAATCGTGCTCGTCTTCGGTGGAGTTGGCTTCCAGGGCGACCTTCATGCGCTCGCCGGCCAGCTCGCCGAGAGACAGGCTGCCCATGCCGAACAGCATCTTGCGCAAGCCGGATTCGGCCGGTTCGGCTTCCAGCTTGGCGCGGTAGTTGTCGGCAACGCCCGGTTTCCACTGGCCAACCATGTACTCGAGGTCGGAAACCAGCAGGTCGGTCACGGCCTTCAGGTACTGGCGGCGACGCTCGCTATGACCGCCGGTGGAGCCCTCGCCGACCACGTAGTCGGTGGCGGGACGGTTGCCGGCGCCCGGGCCGGTGCCGTTCAGGTCCTGACCCCAGAGGAGGAATTCGATGGCGTGGTAGCCGGTGGCGACGTTGGCTTCGGAGCCGCCCAGTTCGTTCAGGCTGGCCAGTTTCTCACCGGTGATTTCGGTGACGTCGATCTTTTCTTCGCCGACCTGGATGGTGGTATTGGCGATGATGTTGGCGGTGGCGCCAGGGTTACCCAGGGCGTGCTGGTAGTCGCCGGCGACGTAGTCGATCAGGCCTTCGTCCAGCGGCCAGGCGTTCAGTTGGCCTTCCCAGTCGTCGACCACCGGGTTGCCGAAGCGAAACACTTCGGTCTGCATGTAGGGCGCGCGGGCGGCCAGCCAGGCTTCACGGGCTGCCTTCAGGGTGTCGACGTCGGGCTTGGCGAGGAATGCGTCAACGGCTTTCTGCAGGTTTGCGCCGGTGGCGTGGGCGTCGGTGAAGACGGCCAGGGCGAGGTCTGCATAGTGAGCAACGACTTTCTTGGCCTCGGCCTCATCGACCTTGGCAGTTGCAGCCGGGGCCGCGGCAGTGCTGGCAGCCGGTGCGGTGGCTTGCGGTGCTGCAGCTTCTTTCTTGTCGTCACCGCAACCGGTGAGGGCAATGGCGACGGCGAGCAGGCTGGCGGCAGCCAGGGGCTTACGAATCATGGGCGAGGTCCTTTGCTTCTGGGTGATGGCAATCTGAAGTTGCGCAAATGAAAACCGCAACATAATGCGAAAGATTTTCATTTTTGGAAAGGATGTTGTCGGGCGTTTTGCAACAGCTGTGTACGGGGTCTCCGCGTCCCTGTACGAATGCCATTAGAATCGCCCGGTTCCCCATGACCCGCAGCCTGAAGGAGAAGCCTGCATGAGTCTGACCAGCGTTGCCCTGATCGTGGTCCTGCTTCTGGTCGCCGCCTACGCGGTGATCCTCTACAACGCGCTGGTGCGGCTCAAGCACGGGGTAGGCAAGGCCTGGTCGAACATCGAAGTGCTCCTCAAGCAGCGGCATGACGAACTGCCCAAGCTGGTGGAGACCTGCAAGCAGTACATGCAGCACGAGCGCACCACCCTCGAGCGGGTGATCGCAGCGCGCAATGCCGTGGCCAGTGCCCGCGAGAAGGGTGACATCGGCGCGCTCGGCCAGGCCGAGAGCGGTCTGCGCGCCGGCCTCGGGCAGCTCTTCGCGCTGGCGGAGAGCTACCCGCAACTCAAGGCCAACGAGAGCTTCCAGTTCCTCCAGCAGCGCATCAGCGGCCTGGAGAACGGCATCGCCGACCGCCGTGAGCTGTACAACGAGGCGGTGAACCTGAACAACGTGCGCATCGAGCAGTTCCCGGATGTGATCATCGCCGGCCTGTTCGGCTTCAAGGCTGCCGAGCTGCTGGAGTTCAGCGACGCCGAGAAAGCCGACGTCGATCTCAAGAGCCTGTTCAGCTGACATGGCAGTGGATGTAGCCGGGCTGGCCATCAGCCTGGGATTCAGCTTGGGCGCCTTTGCCGGTGGTGGCTGGTGGTGCCTGCGCCGTCTGGCCCAGGCGCGGCTGCTGCTGGATACCCCGACCTCGAAGATCCGCTCAGCGGCCCAGGGATACGTGGAGCTCTACGGCATGCTCCATCCCAATGGAGACGGCCAACTGGTGGCGCCACTGACGGGCAAGCCCTGCCTCTGGTGGCGCTATCGCATCGAGGAGTACAGCGAGCGAGGCAAGAGCAAGAGCTGGCGAGTGGTGGACAGTGGCGTCAGCGACGCCTGGCTGCGCCTGGCCGACTCCACTGGCGAATGCCTGATCGATCCGCGCGGTGCCGAAGTGCGCCCGTCGACCCGCGAAGTCTGGAAAGGCCATCAGCGTCATCCTCGTGGTGCCCGCGTTTCTGGCGGCCTGAGTGGCTGGTTGTCTGGCGGCGAGTACCGCTATACCGAGGAGCGTCTGCATGCCGACGAGCCGCTGTACGCCATCGGTGACTTCCGCACCAGTGGCGGTGGTCGGCAGGGTCTGGACCCGATCTCGGCCCAGGGGGCGGTGATCCGCGAATGGAAAGGCGATTTCACCGGCCTGCTGCAACGCTTCGACAGCAACGGCGATGGCCAGCTGGACGAAGCGGAGTGGTCGCGCGTGCGCCTGGCCGCCAGCCTCGAAGCCGAAGACCGTCATCGCCAGACCAGCGCGGCGCCTGCCGTGAATCAGATGCGTCGTCCGGTGGAGTCGCACCCTTTCCTGCTCTCCAGTCATGGTGAAGATGTGCTCGCCCGGCAGTTCCGTTGGCAGGCACTGCTTGGCGCAGTGCTCTGCGTCGGCGGTGCGGTGGCGGCCGTCTACCTGCTGAAGGTGACTGGGCTCCTGTAGATCCAATCACGCTTCATCGATCCACCATTGGCGCTCAATGTGGGGGCGCCATCCACCCTGCGGGGTCACTGCGCGACCCTTGGCGAATGAATTCACTCCCACAAACGAATCCTGAGCTTTGCACGGTAAGCACCCTCTCCCTTCAGGGAAAGGGTAGGGGGAGAGGGTTGACGTCAGAGTGTGGCGGGATTGGACGCAGCGTTGGACAGGCGACGGGCCTGCTTGAGGTAGAGGGTGAGTTCGCGGGCGGGCAGGGGCTTGCTGTAGAGATAGCCCTGACCCTCGTTGCAGCCCTGGGCGATGATGTAGGCCTCCTGCTCGGTGGTTTCCACACCTTCTGCGATCACCTGCATGCCCAGGTTGCGCGCCAATTGGATGATGGCGCGGACGATGGTGGCGTCGTCTTCGTCTTCCAGCACGTCCTGCACGAAGCTCTTGTCGATCTTGATCTTGTCCAGCGGCAGGCTCTTCAGGTAGCTCAGCGAGGAGTAGCCAGTCCCGAAGTCGTCGATCGCGATCAGCGCGCCGGAGCGGCGCAGGCTCAGCAGGTGCTGGGCGGCAGTGGAGATGTCTTCCATCAGGCCGGTTTCGGTGACTTCCATCTCCAGGCTGCGTTGTGGCAGGCGATAGACCTGCAGCAGGTTGTTCACCACCCGTGGCAGCTCCGCATGGTGCAGCTGCACGGTAGAAAGGTTGATGGCCATGCGCAGTTCGCTGAAGCCCTGGTCGTGCCATTCGCGAAGCTGGCGGCAGGCCTGGTCCAGCACCCACTCGCCGATGGGAATGATCGTGCCGTTCTGCTCGGCCAGCGGGATGAACAGGTCCGGCGGCACGAAACCGTGCTGCGGGTGTTGCCAGCGCAGCAGCGCTTCGACGCCCACTACACGGTGGTCGCGGTAATCCACCTGGGGTTGGTAGACCAGGTGCATCTCGCCTCGGTTGAGGGCTTCGCGTAGATCCTTCTCCAGTTCGCGGCGGCGCCGCATTTCGCTGTCGACGCTGGCGATGTAGAACTGGTAACGGTTGCGCGAGCGGCTCTTGGCCAGGGTCATGGTCTGCTCGGCTTTCTGCAGCAGCTTCTCCGTGCTGTCGCCATCCTCCGGGAAGAGGGTGATGCCGATGGTGGCGCGCAGGCGTACTTCCTGCTGTTCCAGGGAGAAGGCCACTTCGAGATCGTCCAACACGCTCTGGGCCAGTTCGGCGGCTTCGTAGGGCTGCTCGATATCGGCCTGGACCAGGGCGAACTGGTCGCCCCCCAGGCGTGCCAGGGCGCCCAGTCGGCCGCTGTGGCTGCGCAGGCGGTCGGCCAGGGCAATCAGCAACTGGTCGCCGGTCTGGTAGCTGAACTGTTCGTTGACGCCCTTGAAGTCGTCCAGGCCGACGCAGAGCACCGCCACGCGGCGCTGCAGACGGCCGGCGTCTTCGAGAATCTGGTCGAGTTGTTGCTGCAGTTGCTGGCGGTTGGGCAGACCGGTGAGGAAGTCGTACTGGGCCATGCGCAGCAGGCTGTTCTCGGCTTCTCGGCGCAGGTGGGTATTGCGTTCGATGGAGGCCAGCAGGTCGTTGGCCGTGTTTATCCACAGGCCCAGTTCGTTCTTCTCGTTGCCCTTGAGCATGGGCAGCTTGTGCTCGCTGGGGCGGTCAGGGTTGATGCTGGAGAGGTGCTCGATGATCTTCGACAGCGGCTTGGTCAGCAGCCAGTGGTAAACGAGGTAGAGCACCAGGCCCATGGCCAGGGCGCGGAGTACACCGGAGATGAAGATGATCACCGAGCTGGTGACGAAGTCTTCGCCGTATGGGGCTGTATCTAGGGTGATGCTGAGGTCGCCGTAGTACTCGCTGTAGGGACTGCGGCCGACCAGTTGGGTGGTGAAGGTCTGTTCCTTGCCGAGGATGGGGTCGGTCAGCCAGCGGGTCGACAGCTCCATCAGCGGCCGGTCCTTCTCCGCCAGCATCGGCTCGTTGGGGTGGCCGATGGAGGCGTGGCGCACTGATTCGTGCTGGAACAGGCCTTCGATCACCTGCATGCCCATCTCGCGATCCAGGCTATAGACGGCCTGGGTCGAGGGGTCGCGGAACATGCCAAGGATCCGGTTGGCGTCGTTGGAAACCGCCTGCCGCGTCTTGTAGACATCGAACACGATCTGCGCGCAGCTCAGCACCACACCGACAACCAGTGCGGACAGCAGCACCACACGCAGCAGCTTCAGCGACAAGCTGTGTTTGAGATCCAGCTTCAAATGGAGATTCCTTGTTCGATGCCGCCAGGCGTCAGACGGGTGTGAGTATTGGCAAACAGGCCTTGGCCGTCAAAGGGCCAGTATGTGTATGCCACTATTCAAAGCATCGATCCACTCTCGGGACCGCCGCTTTCGATTCCCCCTCTCCTTTATGTCGGTGCGAACCGGTCCGACCTTGAGGGGGTGTCCGACAATTTTTCCCTTGTACCGCAACAAGACGACGAATGACGCGCAAAAATGAAGAAACCCGGCGAATGGCCGGGTTTCTCTTACCGCTGGAGCGGGTCTCAGGCTGCGTAGTTCTTGGCTACGAAGTCCCAGTTGACCAGGTTCCAGAAGGCCTCTACGTACTTCGGACGCAGGTTGCGGTAGTCGATGTAGTAGGCGTGTTCCCAAACGTCGCAGGTCAGCAGCGGGGTGTCGCCGCTGGTCAGCGGAACGCCGGCACCAATGGTGCTGGCCAGGGCCAGGGAGCCGTCAGCTTTCTTCACCAGCCAGGCCCAGCCGGAGCCGAAGGTGCCGATGGCGGTCTTGGTGAACTCTTCCTTGAACTTGTCGAAGGAACCGAAGGCGGCGTTGATGGCGTCAGCCAGGGCGCCGGTGGGCTGGCCACCGCCGTTCGGGCTCAGGCAGTTCCAGTAGAAGGTGTGGTTCCAGATCTGGGCCGCGTTGTTGAAGATGCCGCCGGAAGAAGTCTTGATGATCTCTTCCAGGCTCTTGCCTTCGAACTCGGTGCCCGGAACCAGGTTGTTCAGGTTTACCACGTAGGCGTTGTGGTGCTTGCCGTGGTGGAATTCCAGGGTTTCGGCGGACAGGTGCGGCTCAAGGGCGTTCTTTTCGTAAGGCAGCGGCGGCAATTCGAAAGCCATGTCTATCTCCTTCATCATCAGGTCGGGATTTTTGCGCCAGGCGCGGGGCCGTTCACGGTCGGCCGAAAAAGCGGCTGCGAGTTTGTACTCTTTATTGCCGCGAAGTCCGGATCATAGCATCGGGCATGGGGCTTAACCACGCAGCAACTGTGTGGTTAAGCCCTGCCGCCAGGGCTCTGGCACGGTTATCTCATCTGGACCCGACGCACTCAGATTCCGTTCACCAAATGAGCCGCCATGCCGAACATCATTACCGCCACTGCCAGATCGAGCAGGCGCCAGGTGGTTGGACGCGCCAGCCAGGGGGCGAGCCAGGCGGCGCCAAGGGCGAGGGCGAAGAACCATACCAGCGAGGCACTGGCAGCGCCCAAGGCGTAGGCGCCGGGGACAGCCTGTTGCGCACCGAGGGAGCCGATCAGCAGGACCGTGTCCAGGTAGACGTGGGGGTTGAGCAGGGTGACCGCCAGGGCCGCCAGCAGTACCGCGCGGCGCGATCGCGGTCCGGTTTCAGCGGACTGGTCGAGGATGCCGGGCTTAACTGCGCGACGCAGCGCCTGAATGCCGTACCAGAGCAGGAAGGCCACGCCACCCCAGCGGGCGATGGCCAGCAGCACGGGGTTCTGTGCCAGCAGGGTGGCCAGGCCGAAGACGCCGGCGCTGACCAGCAACGCATCGCACAGCACGCAGAGTGCGGCCACCGGCAGGTGGTGTTCGCGGCGCAGACTCTGGGCAAGGACGAAGGCGTTCTGTGCGCCAATGGCGATGATCAGGCCCGCCGCCACCAGTATTCCGTTCAGATAGCTCTGCCACATGTTGCTCACTCCGCCTGGGCGTTGGCCGCCAGGGCCCGCAGGGTAGAAAGGGCGCGTTCGGCGTCGGCGCTGGCAACGAACAGGTGATCGTGGAAATAGCCCGCTACGACGTTGCAGCTGATGCTGGCTTGGGCCAGGGCGCCAGCGAAGGTCGCGGTCAGGCCTACTGCACTCAGGGAGGAATGCACTTCCAGGGTGATCCAGGCCGCGCTGTAGTCGTAGGCCAGGCCCAGGCGATCGGCCTCGCTGCGTTCAAGGATCACGGTCAGTCCTTCGCGCTCGCGGAAACTGCCCAGCGGCACGCTGCCTTGCAGGCGGGCGGCGTCTTCGAGGGTGCAGAACACGTACTGGCCGGGGTTGAGTTGCGGCGACATGTTGCGGATCAGAATGGAGAGTGCAGTTTCGCCGGCCATGGTGCTTCCTTCGCTACGACGGGTTGGGATGTGGCGAGTCTGCGGCGCGAAGATGTATAAGGAAAACGAATCTTGCTGATCTCTCATTAGGAAAACTGATTTGTTCGACTACAAGTTGCTGGCCGCCTTGGCGGCCGTGGTGGAACAGGGTGGTTTCGAGCGCGCGGCCCAGTTGCTGGGGCTGTCGCAGTCCGCCGTATCGCAGCGCATCAAGCTGCTGGAGGCGCGGGTCGGTCAGCCGGTGCTGGTACGCGCGACGCCGCCAGCGCCCACTGAAGTGGGCACGCGCCTGCTCAACCATGTGCAGCAGGTGCGCCTGCTGGAACGCGACCTGCAACGCCAGGTGCCGGCACTCGAGCAGGGCGACATGCCGGAACGCCTGCGAATTGCCCTGAATGCCGACAGCCTGGCCACTTGGTGGGCCGCCGCCGTGGGGCAGTTCTGCGCCGAACAGCGGGTACTGATGGAACTGGTGGTGGAGGACCAGGAAGTGGGCCTGAAGCGCATGCGTGCTGGTGAGGTAGCGGCCTGTGTCTGCGCTGCTGAACGCCCAGTGGCCGGCGCCCGCAGTCTGCCGCTTGGTGCGATGCGTTACCGTGCCCTGGCCAGCCCCGCGTTCATCGAGCGGAATTTCCCCAAGGGCGTCACGCCGGGGGCATTGGCCCGCTCACCGGCAATCGTGTTCGGCCCGGATGATCTGCTGCAGCACCGTTACCTGGCAGCGTTGGGAGTCGAAGGCGGCTTCGTCCATCACCTTTGTCCCTCCTCGGAAGGCTTCGTGCGCTTGACGGAAGGCGGCCTGGGCTGGGGGCTGGTGCCCGAGCAGCAGGTGGGGGCGCAGCTGGCGCGGGGCGAGTTGCGGGAATTGATTGCCGACCAGCCCATCGACGTGCCGCTCTATTGGCATCACTGGCGACATGGCGGCGAACTGCTGGGCCTGCTCACCGATCATCTGGCTGCGGCAGCCAGTCGCTGGCTGGTGCCGCAGTGACGTTGCCGGCCCGGCGGGAACGATGATCGGGGATAACGTTCAGAGTCGTTCTATTGGCTCGCGACGCCACACCTGGCAGGCATCAGGGCTGCTAGAGTCGCGGGCATCACGAGGCATGGCAGGGGACCATCGATGAAGATTCTGGTGACAGGGGCGAGTGGGTTCATCGGCGGACGTTTCGCTCGTTTCGCGCTGGAGCAGGGGCTCGACGTGCGGGTGAACGGACGCCGGCCGGAGGGCGTGGAGCATTTGGTCAAGCGCGGTGCCGAATTCGTCCAGGGCGACTTGTCGGACACGGACCTGGTGCTGCGCCTGTGCGACGACGTCGAAGCGGTGGTGCATTGCGCAGGCGCGGTCGGCGTCTGGGGCAAGTACGAGCACTTTCACCAGGCCAACGTACAGGTCACCGAAAACGTGGTCGAAGCCTGCCTGAAGCAGCGAGTGAAGCGTCTGGTGCACCTGTCCTCGCCTTCGATCTACTTCGATGGCCGTTCCCATGTCGGTATTCGTGAAGAACAGGTGCCCAAGCGCTTCTCCGATCATTACGGCGCCACCAAGTACCTGGCCGAGCAGAAAGTGTTCGCCGCCGAAGAGTTCGGCCTGGAAGTGATCGCCTTCCGTCCGCGCTTCGTCACTGGCGCGGGGGATACCAGCATCTTTCCGCGCCTTATCGCCATGCAGCGCAAAGGCCGTCTGAAGATCATCGGCAACGGCTTGAACAAGGTCGACTTCACCAGCGTGCAGAACCTCAACGACGCCCTGCTCAGCGGCCTTCTGGCTGCCGGGCCGGCGCTTGGACAGGTCTACAACATCAGCAATGGCCAACCGGTGCCGATCTGGGATGTCATCAACTATGTGCTGCGCAAGCTGGGCGTCCCCCAGGTGACCCGGCACGTTCCCTATGGCTTGGCCTACAGTGCCGCGCTCGTGAACGAGTCGGTCTGCAGGATTCTGCCGGGGCGGCCGGAACCCTCGCTTTATCGACTGGCCGTGGCGGTGATGGCCAAGGACTTCTCCCTGGATATCAGCCGCGCGCGGCAGTACCTGGACTACGATCCGCGGGTGAACGTCTGGACGGCGCTGGATGAGTTCTGTGCGTGGTGGGGCGCTCAGCAGCCCTAACCGCGCAAGGGACCGGCGTACTGGGTGTACTTGCGAACCAGTTCTTCTTCGCTCAGCACCGGCGGTTTGAGGCGAATGCCGGTCAGGATACTGAGGTGCTCGCCCAGCTCGCGGGTCGTGTCGCGCTGAGATTCGGCGCACGCATTGAGCATGGACAGGATGGCGTCGGGCTGGCTGAGGCGGATATCCACAGCCTGTTCGTCTCGAAGCTGGCGCCGCAGGGTTTGCATGCAGTCCAGCACAGCCTTGGTCAATTCCACTCCTTCTTCCCCCATGGTCGAAGTGTGCTCCTGCCCTTCATGGCGACGAGCGAGAAGCCTGGCGGAGCCTTTGGCTCCGGATGGCGATTTCCTGGCATGGCCCCGTGCCGGGGCTGGCAACTGGCTAGCAAGCCCCGTACCAGGCTGTAAGCCCCGGAACTGCTGGGCCCTGGCGTGGTCAATCGAGTGTCGCTGCCCCTGAGCAGTGCAACCCGCACCGCCGTGGCGCGACGCTGAAGACCGCCGTGCGAACCGGTATACTCCCGGCCATTCGCGGTTCTGCGTTTCTCTCCAAAGGTCCCCCAATGCGCAACGACGCTCTTGACGAAGTGGATGATGTCCCCAGCCTGACTACCGATGCCCGTGATCGCGACGAGTTCGGTCATCACCCGGTGGCTGAGCCCGTGCATCGCCACAACAATGGTTATTCAGCCGCTGCTCCCGTGGGCAAGGGAGCCAGCACCGGGCCGCTCTGGGCCCTGGTGGTTGCCCTGGTCGTCGCCCTCTGTGGCCTCGGCTGGTGGAGCTTCCAGCAGATCAGCCTGATGGAGCAGCAACTGGTGGCGACGCAGGAAAGCTTTGCCCGTATCAGTGAAGAGGCAGCCGGCCGCATCCAGGACATCTCCGGTAAGGTGGTCGCCACCGAATCCAGCGTGACCAGCGGCAGTGAGTCCATGAAGCTGCAGATCAAGCAGCTGCAGGCCAAGGTAGTCGAACTGACCAAGCAGCAGCAGGCCGCTGGCGCTCAGCTTGGCAGCCAGGGCAAGCGAGTCGATCAGCTCGCGGCTGACGTCAAGGCTGCGCAGAGTGCGGCGACCCAGGTGGGCAGCCAACTGGGCAGCAAGCTCGACGGCCTGGCGAGCGAGCAAAGCAGGCTCAAGGCCGCCCAAGGCGATATGGCCCAGCTGGACAGCCGTCTGAAGGGCCTGGGCAGTGATGTCGAGGCGCTGAAGAAGCAGGGCAATCCGAACCAGGCGATCAAGGGCCTGGAGCAGGACCTGCTGGTGCTGCGTAGCGAAATGGACAACCGTCCGGCACCGTCCCAGGGTGCCAGCACCGCCGAGTTCGATGCTTTCCGCGCGCAAATGACCCGCAATATCAGCACCCTGCAAAGCCAGGTGCAGAACCTGCAGCAGCAGCTGAACATGCGCTGATCCAAGCTGCTTGAGAAAAGCCCCCGTGCCTTGTGGTTCGGGGGCTTTTTTATGGGTGATTCGAGGTTTCGGGAAGGTTTCGCATGTTATTGGCAATCTGGAGCCTGGGAGTCCAGCTCATTGCCGAGCGGGCTCTGGCTTACTGTTTCGCCTTCCCGGGCGACTCCCTTTTGCAGTCGCCCAAAAGGAAGCAAGTACGCTTGCCCCTGCATCCGGCCCGGCTTCGCCGGGTGCCGTCGCTCCATCATTGCGCCGGGCCCCTCTCGCCTCTCGCGGCATCGATGCCGCTCGTTCCCTCTGCAACGATTCCGCTCGGCCTTCTGAAGGGGCGGAATGGTTGCTTAGTTCCAGGTCGCGGGCTGCTTCAGGATTGTTAGGTCGTCGCCGGCGCGAGTCACCCCTCTAGGTTTGGGAGAGGGGGCGGGGGAGGGAGGCCCGGACACGCGCATAAATTTTCAATTCAAAGTGAAGATCGCGTCTCCAGCCTTAAAACCTGAATACGTAATTCAGATAAAACCGCTCGGCATTGTGGGTAATGATCCCTGCCGGGCCGCGGGAAGCGGTGGTGCGCTCGATGCCGTCCGGTTGGCCCTTGGTGTGGAACTCGTTGTGCAGCCAGACCAGGCTCAAGCCTTTCAGGACGCCCGTGAAACTGTACTGCAGCAAACTCTGGAATTCCCGGCGGGAAAACCCGTCGTAACCGGCTGCGTGATCGGAAAAGGCATAGTGAACATCCAGCCTGAGTTGTGGAAGACCAATTGAACTGAAGTTGGTGCCGCCCACAAGTTTGAACATTTCCTCATCTTCCACGCCGAAGAAATAGAACAACTTTGCGCTGCTGTTCCAGGCGCCGTGATCCTTGCTGAAGAACAAACGGTCGAAGTCGTCACCTCGAACTTTGTTGTAGGTCATGCCGGCGTAATAGTTCGTCGTACGGTATTTCGCGGAAAGATCGATATAGCGCGCGTCATGGGAGGTTTCTGCTTCGTAGAGTCCGGGTACGCCCTGGTAGTCGAACAGATCGCCGGCATCCTGCTGCATGCCCTGGGTGGCGTAGAGATCGATGAAGCGGCCGGCACCCAGGTCGAAGCTGTGCTCCAGCTTGATGGAGGCGGCGCGCAAGTAGTTATCGGACTCGGAGTATTCGGCCAGCAAGTTGCTGCCGAAGGGCATCCGGTAGGCAAGGGCGAACAGCTGCAGTTGGTCGATCTTCTCGCCGCGGAAATTGCTCAGGTCGTCGCCCCAGCCATTCTCGTTACGCGGACTGAACTGGTTCACCCGGCTGTAGCGCAGGTTCAGGCTGCCTATGCGGTAGTCCGCATCGAGGCCCGTGGTACCGGCGGGGAGGATACGGGTGGCGTCATCGAAATACTGGGCATAGCGGCGGACCTTCTTGCCGCCGCCCACCACCAGTTCGCCTGCGTCTCCCTGCAGGCGGCCGCGCAGGTAGGCCTCCAGGGGCTTGGCAAGACCATGAGGTGACTGCACCGAGTCGTCGGGTTCGAGGTTGCTGATGCTGTTGGCGTCGTCGCCGATGCGCAGGTCATCGGCCAGGCCGTAGCTGTAGTCCACGCCCAGCACGTCCCGGTACCAGCCGGAATTGAAACTGAACTGAGTGCCCTGGACCCATTCGTCGCGGGTGGGGCCGACACCGTCGCCGTTGTTTTCCTTCCAGTAGAACTGGCTGTAGCGAAGTGACGTGATGCTGTCATTGATAAAGCCATCGGCACTTGCACTTCCTGCCAGTAAGAGTCCGGCAATCCCTGCCAGATACTCGCAGCGAACTCTGCACATCTCATCACCTTTATTCTTGTGTTATGACGAAAAGACCGATTTCCGGGTCGTGGTCTATTGTCGATTCACGCGAATAAAGGGCAATTCAATTGGGTTCCGCGCTGTGGAATCACAACTTCAAGAGTGAATGAAAAGTATCCGTCAGAGTTGTCGACGGATACTTTTCATCAAGACGGCGGTCGAGTGTTCAGCCGAGACTGTGCTGCAACTGGCTGACGGTGCTGGCCAGTCTTCCGAGATGGCGTTCCCTTAAGCTCTCGACGCTGCCGGTATCCCGTGGCCAGTGCAGCGCGATGCTGCCGACCAGGCGGCCGCGGCTGAGTATCGGCAGCGCCACGGCGCGGATCAGGAAGGGCAGCCGTATCGAGTATTCCCACGAGCCCTCGGTGCGCTCGCCAAAGCCGCGGTTGTGGGTCTGTTCGTGGGCCTGCAGCAGGTCATCACCGCTGAGCCGGTGGTGCTGCGCCAGGCGCTGTACCTCGGAACTGTCCAACTCGCCGAGGCAGGCCTTGCCCATGGCCGAATGGAACAGGCTGGCCCGCAACCCTATGACCAGACGATTGCCCGGATATCGCTTGCGCAGCACCTCCGGAATGGAGCTTTCCATCACATGCAGCTCGTCGCCGTCAAAGTACGACAGGTCGGCCACCAGCCCGGTGCTCTCGCTCAGGTCCAGCAGCAGCGGCGCAGCCTGCTCGACAAGGAGCCGGCTGAACCGCTGGGCGGGATTGCCGAACAGGCGGCGGGAGCATAGGCGATAGCGGCGGTCGCACAGTCCCCGGTAGAGCCAGCCCTGCTCCTGCAGGGTGTGCAACAGTCGCGAGACGGTCGCCTTCGGCAGTCCCGTGAGGTAGTGGAGTTCTTCCAGCCCGAGTTCCTGGTGTTCGCCCAATAGCTCGACTATCGCCAGCGCGCGTTCCACCGACCTGACCGTGCCACCATCGTCTTTACCCTGAGTCTCCGCCACCTGCCGCGCCTCCCGGATTTGCGTTCCGAAAACGCTGCAAGATCGGGACCCGAAGGCGCCAGAGATGCCGCCCATTGGCTTAATCAGCCTCTTTGAGCAACGGTGGCGGACAATTGCGTACCCATTGCGTGAGCTGCTCGTGGGCATGGGCCAGTTGCAGCACAGCCAGGTCAGCTTGCGCCGGGCCCATGATTTGCAGACCCATGGGCAGGCCGGCGGGGTTGAAACCAATCGGTACGCTCATGGCCGGGATACCCGCCAGGGTGGCGCCGATCACCACCTCCATCCAGCGGTGATAGGTGTCCATCTCGTGGCCTGCTATGGCCTTCGGCCAGTGCAGCGTTGCATCGAAAGGAAACACCTGTGCACTGGGGAGCAGCAGGAAGTCGTAACGCTCGAAGAGTTTTTCCACGGCCCGGTACCAGTCGCTGCGGTCCACTGAGGCCTGAAAGACGTCGGCGGCGCTGAGGCCAAGGCCGCTTTCCACTTCCCAGACTGCCTCGGGCTTGAGTCGGGCGCGCCGGGCAGGGTCGGTGTAGGCGGCGCCCAGGCTGCCGCCCACCAGCCATTGCCGGTGCACCAACCAGCAGCGCCAGAGCCGGTCCATGTCGAACGCAGGCTGACAGTCCTCGACCTGGCAGCCGAGGTCGCGGAAATCCGTCAGGGCGCTCTCACACAGAGCCAACAGGCCAGGTTCCATGGGCAGGCGACCGCTCAGGTCGCCCAGCCAACCAATGCGTGCACCGGCGAAATCGCGCTGCAGCGGCCCGATCAGGTCGGCGGTACTGGAAAGGGCCAGCGGCGTAGCACGATGAGGGCCGGCCTGGGTGCGCAACAGTGCCGCCACATCGGCCACGCTTCGGCCCATGGGGCCTTCCGTACCCAGTTGCTGGGCAAACAGCTCGGGTGTGGGGCCGAAGGGCACGCGCCCCTGGGACGGGCGCAGGCCGTAGACGTTGTTGAAGGCCGCCGGGTTGCGCAGCGAGCCCATCATGTCGCTGCCGTCGGCCACCGGCAGCAGGCGCAGCGCCAGGGCGGCTGCCGCTCCGCCGCTACTGCCGCCAGCGCAGAGGCTGGGGTCGTAGGCGTTGCCGGTCGTGCCGAAGACGCTGTTGTAACTCTGCGAGCCGAGGCCGAACTCCGGGACGTTGCTCTTGCCGATGAAGACTGCACCGGCAGCGCGTACCCGCGAGACGGCGATGGCGTCGTGCTGGGCGATCTGCCCGGCGAACAGCGGAGAACCCATGCTGGTCGGCAGCCCGGCACAGGCAGCCAGGTCCTTCACCGCCTGTGGCATGCCGTGCATCCAGCCCAGCCATTGGCCCCGGGCCAACTGGCGGTCGCGTTCATCGGCCTCGGCCAGCAGTTCCTCTGCCGGGCGCAGTGCAACCAGTGCATTGACCCTGGGATTGAAGCGGTCGATCTGTTCCAGGTAGGCCTGCATCACCTCACGGCAGGACAGCTGGCGCGAGCGGATGGCCTCTGACAGAGGCAGCGCATCCAGTGCGACGATTTCCTGCTGCAGGGTGGCATGGGGAAGATTGGTTTCGAAACGAGTCATTCACAGGCTCCGGGCAGTGGCGAGCAGGTCGCGGCGTTGGCGGCGCTCCAGGGCGGCGGGGGCGCCTTCGCGCAGATAGCAGGTGGCGATGAGGCCGACGAAGGAGGCGAAGAGCACGTAGTAGGCAGGCGCTACCGGCGTGCCGCCCACCTGGGTCAGCCAGGTGACGATGAACGGGGCGAAGCCACCGAACAGCATGACGGCGACGTTGTAGGCGAACGCCAGGCCGGTGGAGCGCACGCGGGTGGGGAACTGTTCGGCGACGGCTGTGGGTGCAGGGCCGTAGAACACGCCGATCATCGAGCAGAGCAGCAGTTGCATCACCAGCAGGCGTTCCAGGCTGGGGGCCTGGGCGACCCAGGAGAACAGCGGATAGACCAGGAGGAAGAAGGCCAGGGTGCCGCCGAACAGTACCGGGCGCCGGCCGATGCGATCAGACAAGGCACCGGATAGCGGAATGATGATGGTCATCAGCGCCACGGCCAGCATCTGCACCATGAACACCTGGTCCAGCGGCAGGCCCAGTTGTTTGTGGGCGAAGGTGGGCATGTTCACCAGCACCACATAGAAGGCCACGGTACCGCTGATGGTGCCGCCCATGGTCGCCAGCACTGCGCGGCGATGTTCGCGCACTACTCGCAGCAGGCTGAAGGATTCGCCTTTGTGTTCTTCCTGGGCATAGATGAAGGCTTCTGTTTCCTCCATGTGGCGACGCATCCACAGCCCCACCGGACCGATCAGCAGACCGAGGATGAACGGAATCCGCCAGCCCCAGCTGTCCAGCGCTTCGGGGGACAGGCTGTGGGTCACCAGGGCGCCCATGCCCGCCCCAGCGAACACCGCCAGGCACTGGCCGAAGAGTTGCCAGGCGCCATAGAGGCCACGGCGGTTGGCGGGTGCGCTTTCCACCAGGAAGGCCGTGGCGCTGGCGTACTCGCCGCCGGTGGCGAAGCCTTGCAGCATGCGCGCGATGACGATCAGCAGGGGGGCACCGATACCGATGGCGGCGTAGTCCGGGGCGAAGGCGATCAGGGCGATGGACAGGGTCATCAGCAGGATGATCAGTTGCATGGCCGCCTTGCGTCCCTTGCGATCCGCGTACATGCCCAGCAGCACGCCGCCTACCGGGCGCATGAAGAAGCCGACGCCGAAGGTGGCCAGGGCCATCAGCAGCGAGGCGTACTCGCTGTCGGAGGGGAAGAACAAGCGGGCGATGATGCTGGACAGGAAGCCGTAGACGATGAAGTCGTACCACTCGAGCGCATTGCCGATGACGGCGGCGGTCACCTGACGGGCGCGCGAGGTTCCGCTTTGGGAAGCGTGCATGGGGAATCTCCGGAATCTGGTGTTGGGCTAGGCGGCAGTGGCAGAAGCCTGGGAAGGCGCGGCGGGGTCCTGGAACCAGGTTTCCGTCAGCGCGGCCCAGTACGCGGCGCCGCGCACCAGGATTTCGTCGTTGAAGTCGTATCCGGGGTTGTGAACCATCGGCCGCCCGGCACCGCTGCCGTTGCCGATGAAGAGGTAGCTGCCGGGGCAGCGCTGGAGCATCCAGGCGAAGTCTTCGCTGCCCATCACGGTGGGGGCTTCGAACACCTGGTCGGCGCCGGCTAGCTCCACGCCTATTTGCCGGGCGAAGGCGGTTTCCGCTGGGCTGTTGATCAGCACCGGGTAGGCCGGACGGTGCTCGATGCTGGCGCGGCAGCCGAGGCTTTCGGCCTGGCTGTGGATGATCCCTTTCACGCGCGCCAGCACCTGCTCGCGCACGTGGGCATCGAGGGCGCGCAGGCTGAGGCGCAGCAGCGCCTGCTGCGGAATTACGTTGGCCGCTTCGCCTGCCTGTAGGGCACCGACGGTAACCACCGCCGCTTGTTGCGGATCGACATTGCGACCAACCACTGTCTGCAGCGCCATCACAGTGCTGGAGGCGGCTACCAGTGGGTCGACGGAGAGGTGCGGCATGGAGCCGTGGCCACCGACGCCTTCGATGACCACTTCCAGCAGGTCCTGGGAGGCCATCAGCGGACCTGCGTGGAAGCACAGGTGGCCGGCCTCCAGGCCCGGCATGTTGTGCATGCCGAACAGTGCCTCGCACGGGAAACGTTCCAGCAGGCCATCTTCGAGCATGGCTTCGGCGCCACCCTGGCCTTCCTCGGCCGGCTGGAAGATCAGGTTCAGGGTGCCCTGGAAGTTGCGGGTCGCGGCCAGGTAGCGTGCCGCCCCGAGCAGCATGACCGTGTGCCCGTCGTGGCCGCAGGCATGCATGCGGCCGGCGTGGCAGCTGCTGTAGGCCAGACCGGTGTTCTCGATGATGGGCAGCGCGTCCATGTCGGCACGCAGGCCAAGCGTGCGGTTGGAGGCGCCATTGCGCAGCACGCCGACTACGCCGGTGCGGCCGACGCCGCTGTGTACTTCATAGCCCCACTCCGTCAGCAGGCGGGCGACCAGGGCGGACGTGCGCTGCTCTTCGAAGCCGAGTTCGGGATGGGCGTGGATGTCCTGGCGCAGCGCTTTCAAGTCGGCGTCTACGTCATCGAGCCAGGCCTGGATGTGTGCGTAACGGGTCATTGTTCTTGTTCTCCTCGTTGGGGCGGCTACCGCCTTTTGCGGCTGGCCCTCAGCTAACCGCGAGGACGAAATGAGAACAATCGAAGGTGGTTCCACAGGGTGGAACAGGGGGGGGGGGGCGAGGGCCGCGTTGGGCTTCGCTCCGCTCAGCCGCAACCTACGGGGACGTCGGGGCGTTCCGTAGGTTGGTTTGAGTCCACGACGCCCAACGGGCGAGGAACGAATGCCTCAGAGAGCACTGTTCGCGTTGGACATCAAGCGGCATCCCTGATGCGGGCTGACCCAGGCGGCAGTGCTGCTGCGCCCGAGGCCGCTGGCGGTCACGCGCTTGTGCTCAGCGTCGTCGAGAAAACCGCTGGTGGGTACGTACTGCTTCACGTAGCCCTGGCAGTAATCGGCGTCGTTGCCCATCACGTAGCGGCAGGAGCAGTACTCCTTGGCGGTGTAGGCGCTGATGATGTCGGGGAAGGCCGCAAGGTGCTGGCGATTTTGCCAGGCCAGCGCGGCCAGCAGGATGAGCGCCAGCACCAGCAGGCTGAGAACGGGACGACGGGCGATCACGGCTGCACCTCCGGGGCGAATGCGGCCAGGGCCAGCTTGAGGAAGTCGTTGTGGTGGTAGCTGCCGTCGCGGTCATCGGCGTAGCGCACGATCACCAGTTTCTGGCTGGGCAGCACGTACAGCGCCTGCCCCCAGTGGCCCAGGGCGGCGAAGGCATCTTCCGGGGCGTCCGGCCAGGGTTTGGCGCTGCCTTCGAGCTGGACGTTGAGCCACCAATGGCCGCCGGGTACGGCCTCTCCGGGCTTGGCCGGATCGGTACGGTACTCGGCGAAGGGCTTGCGGTTGAAGGCGACCCAGTCCGCTGGCAGGAGCTGGCGTTCACCCCAGCGGCCGCCGCGCTGCATCAACAGGCCGACACGCGCCAGGTCGCGGGCTGTCAGGTAGCTGTAGGAAGACCCGACGTAGGTTCCAGCAGCGTCGGTTTCCCAGATTGCCGAGCGAATTCCCAGGGGCTCGAACAGCGCAGTCCAGGGGTACTCCGCGTAGGCCTTTTCCCCGACCATGCCGCGCAGCGTGGCGGACAGCACGTTGGTGTCGCCGCTGGAGTAGCGGAAGCGCTTGCCGGGCACCGCATCCAGTGGGTGCGCGGCGGCGAACGCGGCCATGTCGTCCCGGCCACGGGTATAGAGCATGGCCACCACCGAGGATTTCAGCGGTGCGTACTCGTAGTCCTCCTGCCAGGCGAGCCCGGAGGCCCAATGCAGCAAATGGTCGAGGCGGACACCGGGATGGCCTGCAAAGGCCGGGTAGTAACGTGAGACTGGCTCGTCCAACTTGAAGCGACCCTCGCCATAGGCGACGCCGAGGACGGAGGCCAGCAGGCTCTTGCTCACCGACCAGGTGAGGTGTGGGGTGTCTACGCGGGTGGGACCTGCGTAGTGCTCGTAGATGAGCTCGCCATCTCGGATCACCACCACGGCATCGGTGCGCACGCCCTTGCGGCTGGCGTCGTCACGCTGCGGGAAGGCATAGGATTCGAGCGCCTTCACGGCGGCACTACTGGGCGCAGGGGCTTGTTGCCAGTCGGTGGCGGGCCAGGTTTCAGCCTGGGCCAGACCGGTGAGCAAGCCGAGCGCCATGGCCAGCGGTCGTAGAACGGGGATGGGCATTGTTCGGCCTCTTCTGGTTTCGAAGGGCGAAGCTAGCACGGGCCTTGTGACGGTAAAAAGCGCCGAACGCGCCGGCTGCTGTGGCTATTCGGCGCGATAAGTCAGTTCAGCGTGGCAGGCGGTAGTCGTCCGGACCGAGCAGGTCGAGGCCACATTCCAGGTTCTCGATCCAGTAGAGGAAGGCACTGATCATTTCCTGGCCAACGAAGGGACGGCCGTGCTGCGGGACGATCATCTCCACGTCCATGCCGCGCACCATGTCGGCCCAGAGACGGCAGACCTTGTTGCTGGCCATGTAGCGACGGTGGAAGCCTTCCATGTTCGGCACGTGATTGACGAAGTCGCGCACCGGCGTGGCGTCGTCAACCATGGAGGCGCCCATGTCGCCGGAGAAGAGGATACGGCTGACCGGGTCATAGAGCTGGAAGTTGCCCACCGAGTGGAGGAAGTGTGCCGGCACGGCCTTGAGCTGGCAGCGACCCAGATTGATGGACTGGCCGCGATCGGGCAGGGCGATGATGCGGTCGTAGGTGGAGATGCCGTGGCTGATGGCCAGGTAGTTGGCGGTCAGGTGAGGCAGGAAACGAGCCCAGAGCTTGGAGCAGATCACTCGCGCACGGGTGTGCAGCAGCCATTTGTCGAGGGACGCGATGATGTCCGGGTCCTGGTGGGAGGCGAAGATGTAGGTCAGGTCCTGCACCGGCATGTGCTTGGACAATTCCAGCGACAGCGGCGTGTAGGTCAGGTCGCCGCCCGGGTCCAGCAGCAGGTACTGCTCGTGGTCAGTGATCAGGAACTGGTTGGACTGCACGCCGTCGCCGCTGACCAGATCGTCGAACATCAGGCATTGGTGGGAGCCGTTGTCGAACAGCACGATGGGGTCGCGACGCATGTAAACCTCGATAGGAAAAGCGACGCGCAGATGTAAGGCATTTCTGAAGGACGAGTGCTGACCTGAGTCAATTCAGGCTGAGGCGGGCTTTGCTGTGGGGCGATTTCAATCGCGAATGAATTCGCTCCCACAGGGACACAATCGGAACGTCTTCTGTGGGAGCGGTTTCAACCGCGATGCAGGCCGAAGGTCAGCCATTGATCATGGCCCCATTCGTGAATGACTTCGCTTCTACAGGACCGCGTCAGAGCCCCAGGGCTGCACGGGCTTTCTCCAGCCGCTTGGCCCTTGGTCCACTGGCAATTTCCAGCACGCCCTGGTCGCGCTGCCAGAGGTTGGCCCATTCCGCCGGACCGCTGGCGAAGGCGGCGTCCAACTCTGGCTTGAGTGCCTTGAACTCGGCGAAGAGGGCGGCCAGCAGCAGGTGCATCGTCGGGGTGGTAGCGCACTGGCGGGAGACTTCGGCGGCGCCACTGAGCAGGCTCAGCAGGCGCAGTTGCAGGAGCTGCGGCCAGGCGCTGTCGCGTCCCACGCCATAGAGCCAGGCGACCATCGCAGCGAGGATGTGGAGGTCTTCGATGCTGCGGAAGGGTTTCACGTATGCGTCCCAGCCATCGCCTGCCAGGCGCTCGCAATGGCTGCCTTCCAGGTGCAGGCGGGCATGGGGGACGTCGGGCATCAGCGGCAACGGCTTGAGCTGTTCGACGTGCACGCCGGGAGCGCCATTGCGAACCACCACCAGCGCCAGGCGCGGTGACTCACCTTCGGCCTCCTCACGGGCCGCCACCAGCAACCAGTCGGCGGCGTCGCCAGCGGTGACGAAGTCCTTGCGGCCACTGAGGCTGAGACCCGCCAGGCGCGTCTGCATGTCCGCCGGGCGCACGCTGCGGTTCTCGGTGACGCACAGCGCGCCCAGGCTCAGCGGCGCCGATGGCCAGAGCAGGCGAAGGGCGCCCTGGTAACCCGCCAGGAAAGCCAGGCCGGGGGTAGGCGCCAACTTGCCGCCGAGGACGGCGAGTTCGAAGGGCGTGACCTCGCCCAATCGGTCCAGCAGAGCGCCGTACCAGTCGTCCAGCGGATGGCCGGACGTTAGGCGGGCGGAAGCTTCGAGCAGGCGTTGCCAGGGCATTAGGGATTCCTCGAGGGCTGTCATACAAGCATCACTGGACCGTCATGGTCGTGACACCGGGTCTACCTAGCCTGAGCTTGCACAACAAGATCGTCCGGCTGCAACCGGGATCGAGCCGGCCTACGGAGGCTTATTCATGACCCAGATCGCCATGACCCGCGACAGTGTCGCACCCAACGGGAAAAGCCCTCGCCGCCTGCAGGCCGAGCGCCTGGAAGGCATCGCTGCGCTGCGTGAGGCACAGGCCCTGCGTTTCCGCGTATTCAGCGCCGAGTTCGACGCCAAGCTGCAAGGTGCCGAATTCGGTCTCGACATGGATGACTACGATCCGCACTGCGAGCACATCGGCGTGCGGGATCTGGACAGCGGTGAGCTGGTCGCCACCACCCGCCTGCTCGACCACCAGGCCGCCCGCGACCTGGGTCGCTTCTACAGCGAAGAGGAGTTCAGCCTCCACGGACTCGGTGAACTGCAGGGCCCGGTGCTGGAAATTGGTCGTACCTGCGTCGACCCGGCCTACCGTAATGGCGCGACCATCGCCGTGCTTTGGGGTGAGCTGGCCGAGGTGTTGAACCAGGGCGGCTACCGCTACCTGATGGGCTGCGCCAGCATTCCGATGCAGGACGGCGGCATCCAGGCCCAGGCCATCATGCAGCGTCTGCGCGAGCGTTATCTGTGCACCGAATACCTGCGCGCCGAGCCCAAGAACCCGCTACCCATCCTGGAGTTGCCGGGCAACGTGATTACCGAGATGCCGCCGCTGCTCAAGGCATACATGCGCCTGGGGGCGAAGGTCTGCGGCGAGCCCTGCTGGGACCCGGACTTCCAGGTGGCCGACGTGTTCATCCTGCTCAAGCGCGACGAGCTCTGCCCGCGTTACGCCCGCCACTTCAAGGCAGCGGTCTGAGGCCGGGCATGCTGAAGTCCGTACGTTTCTACGCGCGCGTTGTCCGGCTGATGGCGGTGATTGGCCTCGGCCTGTCACTGGCTGCCTGGGTTTCCGTATTGGAGCGCCTGGGGCGTGCCGAGCTCATGGCCACCCGGCAGCGCCTGACCCGCTGGTTCCTCAACTGCCTGGCCGGTGCCTTGCCGTTTCGCGTACACGTCAGCGGAAGCGTGCCGGATCAGCCGATGCTCTGGGTGAGCAATCACGTGTCCTGGACCGATATTCCACTGCTCGGCGCCGTCGCGCCGTTGTCGTTCCTCTCCAAAGCCGAGGTGCGTACCTGGCCGGTTGCCGGCTGGCTGGCGCACAAGGCCGGCACGCTGTTCATCCGCCGCGGCTCGGGGGATAGCGGATTGGTTGGCCAGCAACTCGCCCGTCATCTGGGCGATGGGCGCAACCTGTTGATCTTCCCGGAGGGCACTACTACCGACGGTAGCCTCCTGAAGACTTTCCACAGTCGCCTGCTGACCAGCGCGGTCGAGACCGGTGTGCCGGTGCAACCGGTGGCCATCCGTTACCTGCGTAATGGCGAGCGTGACAATGTTGCCCCCTTCATCGGCGAGGACGACCTGCTTTCGCATCTGGTCCGCCTGTTGCGCAGTGATCTGGCAGAGGTGGAAATCCGGTTGCTCGAACCAGTGTCGAGCCAGGGGCTGACCCGCACGGTGCTGAGTCAGAAAGCGAAGAGCGCCGTGCAACTGGCGCTCTTCGGCAAGGAGGAAGACGAGGCATTGGCCGCCTGATAGGTGGTCAGGCCTTGTCTTTGTCCGGCCAGCGGATTGGCGGCACCGCGAGGATGTCGCAGGCCAGCTCGCGTATGGCGGCATCGGCGACACTGCCAATCAGTATCCGCTTCATACCCGTCAATCCACGCGTGCCCATGACCAGCAGGTCGATGGAGTCGCGTTCCAGTACGCGACGCAGCGCGGTCATAGGTTGGCCTTCCTCGATCAGGCGCTGGTCGACGTGTGCGCCCAGTTCCTCTCGGCGCAGGAACTCATCCAGCGCGGCTGTGGCTCGGCGGCGTTCGTCGGCACTGTAGTCGCCCGGTATCGCCCCGGCGCCGGCAGAGGCCGCCAGCATCATCGCGCCACCCAGCGGGTCGAAGGCATGCAGCGCCTTGGTGCCAGTCTTCGGCAGCAGGCCCAGTTCTACGGCGGCACGCACCGCCTGGGCGGAAGCCGGGGAGCAGTCCAGGGCCAGGAGGGGCATCCGGTAGTCGTCTTCCGCCACTTTGTTCACTAGCAGGATGGGTACATGGCTGGTGCGCAGCAGACGTTCCAGGGTGGTACCCGCGAAGATGTCGCGCAGCGGGTTCTTGCGGTGGCTGCCGACAACCAGCAGGTCGATGTCGGCCCAGCGGGTGCAGTCGGTGATGTGCTTGGCCGGATCACCCACTTCCACCCAGATTTCGGGTGCGCGGCCAGCCAGTTCGGTGAAGAGATCCAGCTGCTCGTTCAGGTAGCGGCGGACCTGCTCCACTTCCAACTCGATGCGCAATTGCGGCTGGTCTTCATCGACTACGTGAAGGATGAACCAGGGGCAGTTGAACTGATGGGCCAGCCGGGCTGCTCGCCGCAGGGCACGGTCGGAACGGTTGGAAAGGTCGGTCGCGAGCATCAGGGCTTTCATCGGACGCCTCCTTTAGCGGATTCCTAAGCTTATTCCACTGCAGGTGTAGGAAATTTCCCTTGATGCAGGTCAAGCGATGTTTGGCTGGCCGCCGGCGAACTGCTGGAGCTGTGGATAGAACTGCCGAAAATCCTCGCTCAGGGGGTGGTACAGCTGTTCCAGCTCGGCCATGGCGCCGGCCAGCGCTTCGGGACGCGAAAGGCGACGGGATATGCCGGCAACGACCAGTTCCAGCGTCTCGAACTCCCGATAGCTGCCCAACCAATCCTGGGCCGCCATGCGTGGCGCGATGAGGGCCAGGCGGCCAGGCAGTTCGGGCTCGTTGCCCAGGACCTGGTAGACGTGGCGGGTGAAGACGTCCAGCGGTTCGGTGGCGTAGAGCTTCCAGTCCCGAGCCAGGCAGTGGTCGAAGAAGACATCCAGCAGGATGCCGGCGAATCGCCGTCGCTCGTTGGGAAAGCGCAATCTGGCCTGGGTGATCAGGGGATGGCTGTCGGTGAAGACATCGATGCGCCGGTGCAGGCGGATTGCGGCTTCGATCTCCGCCGGCCAGCGTCCGGCCAGCGGCCCTTTGACGAAGTCACCGTAAAGGCTGCCGAGCAGTTGTGCAGGCTGCGAGCCGCCGAGATGGAGGTGGGCGAGGTAGTTCATTGGCTGAGCTTAACCCAGGGGCGGTTTTATCATGGCGGTCGATGATGACTATCGTCACAAACGATCTGCGTATCGATTTTGATCGATATAAAGTTCGCTCCATCTCGATATGAGAACCCGGCCATGAGCACACAGATTGACCTCGACGAAATCATCAAGGCACTCGCCCATCCCGTGCGACGGGAGATGCTGCAGTGGCTCAAGGAACCGGAAAAGTATTTCGTCGAGCAGGACCACCCGTTCGAAATCGGCGTCTGCGCCGGCAAGTTCGACCAGCGTTGCGGACTGTCCCAGTCCACCGTCTCGACGCACCTGGCGACCTTGCAGCGCGCCGGGCTGGTGACCAGCCGCAAGGTGGGCCAATGGAACTTCTTCAAACGCAATGAAGCCGTCATCGCTGAATTTCTTCGCCAGATGAGCGACGAGCTGTAACTGCAGCACCTGCCACAACCCGAAAATCTTCCCAGGAGCAGGCCAATGCCTACTGCGCTTCTCGTCCTCGCCTTGTCCGCATTTGCGATAGGCACAACCGAATTCGTCATCATGGGCCTGCTGCCCGAGGTAGCTGCCGACCTTGGCGTGTCCATTCCCGGCGCCGGCTGGCTGGTCACCGGCTATGCCCTGGGCGTGGCCATCGGCGCACCGTTCATGGCGCTGGTCACCTCGAAGCTGCCACGCAAGCGCGCTCTGCTGGTCCTGATGGGCGTGTTCATCATTGGTAACCTGCTTTGCGCCATCGCCGCCAACTACGGCCTGCTGATGTTGGCTCGAGTCGTCACCGCACTCTGCCATGGCGCCTTCTTCGGTATCGGTTCTGTGGTGGCGGCGAGCCTGGTGCCGGCCAACCGCAAGGCCTCCGCCGTCGCCCTGATGTTCACTGGCCTGACCCTGGCCAACGTGCTTGGCGTTCCTCTGGGCACCGCCCTGGGCCAGGCCGCCGGTTGGCGCTCGACCTTCTGGGCCGTGACCCTGATCGGCATCGCCGCTCTGATCGGCCTGTGGCGGGTGCTGCCGCGCCAGGACGATGAAGAAGCCACCGACATCCGTGCCGAGTTCGCCGCCCTGCGTGGTGCCGGGCTGTGGCTGGCTCTGTCCACCACCGTGCTGTTCTCCGCCGCGGTGTTCTGCATCTTTACCTACGTCGCGCCGTTGCTTGGCGAGGTGACCGGTATTTCGCCCCGAGGTGTGACCTGGAGCCTGTTGCTGATCGGGCTTGGTCTGACGCTGGGCAACGTGATCGGTGGCCGCCTGGCCGACTGGAAGCTGGCGCAGACCCTGATGGGGGTATTCGTCGCGCTGGCTGTTGCCTCCAGTGCCCTGACCTGGACCAGCGCTGCGCTGATCCCCACGGAAATCACGCTGTTCCTCTGGGCGACGGCCGCCTTCGCCGCGGTGCCGGCCCTACAGGTCAACGTTGTGAACTTCGGCAGTGCCGCGCCGAACCTGGTTTCCACCCTGAACATCGGTGCCTTCAACGTGGGCAATGCCCTTGGTGCCTGGGTCGGAGGCCTGGTCATCAGCCAGGGTTACGGCCTCACCACAGTTCCCCTGGCCGCTGCCGTACTGGCGATCCTCGCCCTGATAGCGACCCTGCTCACCTTCAGCAACCGTACTCCCGAGCTGCAAGCGGCTCTCGACTGACCCGAGGTAAACGACATGCCCACGCTTTTCGACCCCATCAAGATCGGCGATCTGGAACTTTCCAACCGCATCATCATGGCGCCGCTGACCCGCTGCCGCGCCGACGAGGGCCGCGTGCCCAATGCGCTGATGGCGGAGTACTACACCCAGCGCGCGTCCGCCGGGCTGATCATCAGCGAAGCCACCTCCGTCACGCCCCTGGGTGTCGGCTACCCGGACACCCCCGGCATCTGGTCCGACGAGCAGGTGAAGGGTTGGAGCAACGTCACCAAGGCCGTCCACGCCAACGGCGGCAAGATCGTCCTGCAGCTGTGGCACGTAGGCCGCATCTCCGACCCCAGCTACCTGGGTGGCGACGCGCCCGTGGCGCCCAGCGCCATCGCGGCCAAGGGGCACGTCAGCCTGCTGCGCCCGCTGCGTGACTATCCGGTGCCGCGTGCCCTGGAAACCGAAGAGATCGCCGACATCGTCGAGGCCTATCGAGTCGGCGCGGAGAACGCCCAGGCTGCTGGTTTCGATGGCGTGGAAATCCACGCTGCCAACGGCTACCTGCTGGATCAGTTCCTCCAGGACGGCACCAACAAGCGCACTGACCAGTACGGCGGCTCCATCGAAAACCGCGCGCGTCTTCTGCTGGAAGTGACTGATGCCGCGATCAAGGTGTGGGGCGCTGGCCGCGTAGGCGTGCATCTGGCTCCGCGTGCCGATTCCCACGACATGGGGGATTCCGACCTGGCGGCTACCTTCGGCTATGTCGCCCGTGAACTGGGCAAGCGTGGCGTCGCCTTCATCTGTGCCCGCGAGAAGGAGGGCGAAGACAGCCTGTCACCGCAACTGAAGGAAGCCTTCGGCGGCGTGTTCATCGCCAACGAGCGCTTCACCCGGGACAGCGCCAGTGCCTGGCTGGAAAGTGGCAAGGCCGATGCCGTGGCCTTTGGCATTCCCTTCATCGCCAACCCCGACCTGCCTGAGCGTCTGCGCCTGGATGCGCCGTTGAACGAGCCGCGTCCGGAGCTCTTCTACGCCAAGGGTCCGGTGGGCTACATCGACTATCCGCGCCTGTAACAGCGCAACAGGCCTTGTAGGGGTGAATTCATTCGACAAGGGCCGCGCCGCGGCCCCGAGGTGGCTTTGCCTGCGTGCAGGCCTTCGGCCTGCCTGGGAAATGAATTCGCCCCTACAGTTATCTTGGCGAGATCAAATTTCCGATTCCTCTGGTAGCTTTGCTTCCATTGTCCGTCCGTCGGGATCGCCCCAGGGGGAACCCGGTGGCGATTCGTGTGACCAATGGAGTCCGGCCTGAGTCTCTGGGCCGTCAGCGACATGCCAAAGGAAGCCCGCATGCACAAATCGATACGCCCCCTCGTTGCCCTGCTCGCCGCTCTGGCGTTGCCCGTCCACGCGAGCTGGTACCTGGACAACGAGTCATCGCGGATCTCCTTTATCTCCACCAAGTCCGGCAGCATCTCCGAGGTACACCGCTTCCTCACCCTGCACGGCAAGATCGGCAAGGATGGCAAGGCCAACCTGCGCGTGGAGCTGGAGTCAGTGAGCACTGGCGTGCCGCTGCGCGACCAGCGCCTGCGGGATCAGTTCTTCGAAATCGCCAAGTACCCCGAGGCCGAGGTCAGCGCCCAACTTGACCTGCGTCCGATCACCGACCTGGCACCTGGTGCACAACTGGAGCTGGGCCTGCCGCTCACCGTGAAGATTCGCGAAAAGCAGCAGCAATACCGAGCGGAACTCCTGGCCACCCGCCTCGATGACCATCGCTTCCAGGTGGTGACCCTGGCGCCGCTGGTGCTCCAGGTGGAGGACTTCGGCCTGACCACGGCGCTGGATGGCCTGCGCAAGCTCGCCGGCCTGCCGGGCATCAGCCTGTCGGTGCCGGTGGGGGCCGTGCTGATCTTCACGGAGCGCTGATGGGGCAGATCTTCCCCTGGAAGTCCGGCAACCGCCTCGAGTTGCTGATTGACGGACCGCAGTTCTTCCCGATCATGCTCACCGCCATTGCACGGGCCGAGTACCAGGTTGCGCTGGAGTTGTACCTGGTGGAAGACGGCCGTTGCAGCGAAGCGCTGGTAGATGCGTTGTGCGTTGCTGCCGTGCGCGGAGTGCGCGTGCGTTGCCTGTTCGATGATTTCGGCAGCCTGAAACTTGGCAGGGTGCTTCGCGAGCGACTCAACGATGCCGGGGTGCTGCTGCAGTTCTACAACCCGCTGCGCTGGCGGCGCGGCTTCAGGAACCTGTATCGCGACCATCGCAAGATCCTCGTGGTGGATGACCGACTGGCATTCGTGGGCGGCACCGGCGCCACCGACGAATTCTGGGACCCGGCGCAGGAAGCCAGCCGTTGGCACGAGGTGATGGTCGCAATCGAGGGCCCGCTGGTGGCGCACTGGCAATTGATCTTCGACTACCAGTGGCTGGCCAACCTCGGCCGCCGCCCCTGGAAATCGGGCGATGCGCCGGGCCTGGCGCATCTGCCACCCTATCCGGCGGTGGGCGAGGGGCTTGGTCGCCTGGCCTACGCCGATGCCAGCCAGCATCGCGACATCGTCCAGTCGCTGGTGCGCAGTATCCGCACGGCGCGCAATCGTGTGTGGCTGGCGACGCCCTACTTCCTGCCGAGCTGGAAGGTTCGCCGTGCCCTGATCAAGGCCGCACGACAGGGGGTCGAAGTGCGCCTGCTGCTCACCAGCCGTCACACCGACCACCCGCCGATACGCTTCGCTGGCCAGCGCTACTACCCGCGCCTCCTGCGTGCCGGCGTGCGGATATTCGAGTACCAGCAGCGCTTCCTGCATCTGAAAATGGTGCTGGCCGATGACTGGGTCAGCGTCGGCTCCTGCAACTTCGACCACTGGAACCTGCGCTTCAACCTCGAGGCCAACGTGGAGGCGCTGGACCAGAACTTCACTCAGGCGGTCGATGCCTGCATGCGCCAGGATTTCTCCGATAGTCGCGAGATCACCATGGACGACTGGCATGCCCGGCCCCTGATCAAACGGCTGCGCCAGCGCCTTTGGGGATGGCTGGACCGTCTGGTGGTGAATCTGCTTGACCGCCGCCGCTAGCGGCACGGGAATGGCTGCCGCACTTTCGTCGGGTGTCTGCGGATCGATGCCGGGCTAGGCTTGCTCCACAACAACAAGAGGGAGTGGCTGCATGGGCCGCCGATACCTGCCGATCCTGCTGCTGTGCGCCGTGCTGGGCGGCTGTTCCACCCCAGGTGCGTTCTTCGGTGCAACCGAGGGACCGGCCTTCCAGTCCATTGCGCCGAGCGATGGCGAGCACGCGCTGGTCTACCTCTATCGGCCGCAAAGCCAATGGGCCGACCAGGAACTGGAAGCACCTGGCATCTTCCTCAATAACGAACTGATCGGCAGCCTGCCGAGCAATGGCTACCAGGCATTGGAATTCGAAGCCGCCAGCTACAAGCTGGAAGTGCGTCGGCCCCTGTTCGGCAGCTACTGGACCCTGTTCGCCGACGGTCCACTGGACTTCACCCTGGTCACTTCCTTTGCTCTGGACGCCAGCGCCGGTCGAACCTACTTCCTGCGCTACGACGAACTGGACCCGCCGCCGAAGAACAGCGAACAGCCCGGCGCGGGCAACGGTCCACTGCACCTGGTGGAGGAATCCCTGGGCAGCCAGGAAATCACTGCCACCCGTCAGGTGCAGCCGATCGAGCGGGTTGCCGCCAGCGGTGAAGTGGTACGCCCTCAGGAGGGTTTCTGGCGCGGCGTGGGCCGGGTGCTGGATAAGATTGGCATCTGACGCTTGGCATTCCTGTAGTAGGGGCCTATTACCCGCGATCGAAAGACGCCGTGGATAATTGGCTACCCTTTGAAGCCTCAGGGCTTCCAATCCAGGAGGATGCGAAATGGCCGCGAAGAAGATTCTGATGCTGGTCGGCGACTACGCCGAAGACTACGAAACCATGGTGCCGTTCCAGGCCCTGCTGATGGTGGGTCACACGGTGCACGCCGTGTGCCCGGACAAGATCGCCGGCCAGAGCGTGCGCACCGCCATCCATGACTTCGAAGGTGACCAGACCTACAGCGAGAAGCCTGGCCACAACTTTGCCCTCAACTTCGACTTCGCCAAGGTCAAGGCAGAGGACTACGACGCCCTGTTGATCCCGGGGGGGCGCGCGCCGGAGTACCTGCGCCTGAACGCTGCCGTGTTGGAGTTGGTGAAGGCCTTCGACAAGACGGGCAAGCCCATTGCCGCGGTCTGCCATGGCGCCCAACTACTGGCGGCCGCCGGCGTGCTGGAGGGGCGCGAGTGCAGCGCTTATCCGGCGTGCGGCCCGGAAGTCAGGCTCGCCGGTGGCCAGTTTGTGGATATCCCGGTGGATGCTGCCCACACCCAGGGCAATCTGGTCACCGCCCCGGCCTGGCCGGCTCACCCTGCCTGGCTGGCAGGTTTCCTCAAGCTGCTCGGGACGAAGATCGAGCTGTGAGGTGCGTAGGGTGGAAACCGTTTTAGGTTTCCACCACCGAGGTCGTGCCGGCCTCCGAGGGTGGATTGGTGAAGCGTGATCCACCCTGCGCCGATGCACCACACCATGAACCTGGAGGCACCCATGTGCGAGCTGTACGTCAAGGCCGATCCCATCCTCTACGAGTCCCGCTCGCGCTCGCTGCGAATCCGCGGGGTCGTGACCACCCTGCGCCTGGAAAACCAGTTCTGGGACATCCTGCGAGAGATCGCCGAGGTGGATGGCATGACCACCAACCAACTCATCACCAAGCTCTACGACGAGGTGATGGAGTACCGCGGCGAGGTGATCAACTTTGCCTCTTTCCTGCGGGTGAGCTGCACCCGCTATCTGGCTCAGCGGCGCGCCACGGTCGTCGAGCTGCCAAAGGCGCGAGCGCAGGGCTGAGACCTTAAACCACCTGTTCGACCCAGTCGTTCAGGTTGTAGTAGTTGGTCACGCGGGCGATCTTGCCGCAGTGGATGTGGAAGAAGGCGCCCGCTGGCAGCACGTAGGTCTGGCCCTTGGCCGGCGGCAGGCCCTCATCGTCGGACAGGTACTGGCCGTGCACCACGAACTCGGCGGCGGCGCGGCTGCCGTCGGCACTTTGCATGACCACGATGTCTGACAGTCGCTCCTTATAGCAGCGGTTCATTTTGTCCATGAAAGCTGCGAAAGCGGCCTTGCCCTGCTGGCGTTCGCCCTGGTTGATGTCGTGCACCACATCCTCGCTGAGCAGGGCGAGGAAGGCCGGCATGTCGCTGGCGTTGAAGGCGGCGTAATAGGCTTGCACCAGTTCGGTAGCGGTCATGGTTGGGTTCCTGTCGCAATGGGGTCATTCGGTCCGTGCCCGGCATGATAGGTTCTTGACCCAGGCCCGGCTTAGCCAGGGGCGTCATCCACATCGCCAGAACGACCGCTCCCATGCAGATCCGACTTCTCCAGGGCGCTGCCATCGCGCCCCACATTGAAGACCTCGCACGCCTTCGACTGACGGTTTTCCGCGAGTTTCCCTATCTCTACGATGGCACGCTGGAATATGAAGCGCGCTACCTCTCGACCTATGCCGAATCGCCGGAGAGCCTGTTCGTCCTGGCCCTGGATGGCCAGCGCGTCGTAGGTGCTTCCACTGGCCTGCCGATGGCGGATGAAACGGAGGAGTTCCAGCGGCCCTTCCGCGAGCGGGGCTGGGACCCGAAGCGCATCTTCTACTTCGGTGAGTCCGTGCTGCAGGCCGAATACCGGGGCAGCGGTCTGGGCGTGCGCTTCTTCGCCGAGCGCGAGGGGTACGCACGGCGCCTGGGTCGTTTTCGCCATTGCGCCTTCTGCGCGGTGGAACGACCGGACGATCATCCACGACGGCCTCCGGGCTACCAGCCGCTCAATGAGTTCTGGGCGCGGCGTGGCTATAGCCACCATCCGGAGCTGCGCACCGAATACCACTGGCGCGACCTGGACGAAGATTCGCAGTCGGCCAAACCCATGTCCTTCTGGCTCAAGGAGCTCACTCCATGATCAGGATCGCCGCCTGCCAGTACGCCATCGAACTGCATGAGAGCTGGGACGCCTACGCCGCACACCTGGAGGCAGTCTGCGCCGAGGCGTCAGCGACTGGCGCGAAACTGCTGGTGCTGCCCGAGTACGCCGGCCTGGTGCTGGCAGGCCAGTTGCCGCCGGATGAGCGGGGCGACCTGCAGGCGTCCATCGTCGGCATCCAGCCGCTCCTGCAGGACTGGCGAGCGCTGTGCGCCGGCATTGCCGCGAAGCTCGGTGTCTACTTGCAGCCCGGCAGCCTGCCGGTGCGTGACGCAGACGGGCGCTTTCGCAACCGCGCCTGGCTGTTCGGTCCGGGCGGCGAACTCGGCCATCAGGACAAGCTGATCATGACCCGTTTCGAGCGAGAGCAGTGGGGCATCGTGGCGGGGGAGGGGCTGAAGGTGTTCGACACGGCCCTGGGACGACTGGGCATCCTGATCTGCTACGACAACGAGTTCCCCATGCTGGCGCGTACCCTGGCCGAAGGCGGCGTCGACCTGATCCTCGCCCCCAGCTGCACCGACACCGAAGCCGGCTACAACCGTGTGCGCATCGGTGCCCAGGCGCGCGCACTGGAGAACCAGATCGCCGTGCTCCAGGCCCCCACCGTCGGCTTGGCGCCATGGTCGCCCGCGCTTGACGAGAACATCGGCCGCGCCGGCCTCTATGTACCGCCGGACTACGGCATGCCGAGCAATGGTGTTATCGCGGAAAGCCCCGAACTCTGCCCCGCTTCCAGCCAGTGGCTGATCTGCGATCTGGATCTGGAGGAGGTGCGCCGTGTGCGTACGGAAGGGCAGGTGTTCACCCGGCGGGACTGGCCGGAGCAGTTTGGCCAGGCACAGCTCCAGTAAGTTGGTGCGGGGTGGCGTTCCGCTTGCTCGGAGCGAAGTTCGGTATTGCTGTGTTCGGCCTCGTAAGCTCAGCGCCAACCTGCGGGTACAACGAAAAAGCCCGGCACATGGCCGGGCTTTTTCATGGAGCGATGTAGGCTTACTTCACTTCCACCGCCAGGTTCTCGGCGATCTTCTGTTGCCAGATCGCCGGGCCGGTGATGTGGACCGACTCGCCGTTGGTATCGACGGCGACGGTGACCGGCATGTCCTTCACGTCGAACTCGTAGATGGCTTCCATACCGAGTTCGGCGAAGGCCAGGACCTTGGACTTCTTGATCGCCTGGGCCACCAGGTAGGCGGCGCCGCCGACGGCCATCAGGTAGACAGCCTTGTTGTCCTTGATCGCTTCGATGGCGATAGGGCCACGCTCGGACTTGCCGATCATACCCAGCAGGCCGGTGCTTTCGAGGATCTGGCGGGTGAACTTGTCCATGCGGGTCGCGGTGGTCGGGCCAGCCGGGCCAACCACTTCATCACCGACCGGATCGACCGGGCCGACGTAATAGATGAAGCGGCCTTTCAGGTCCACCGGCAGTTCTTCGCCCTTGTTCAGCATGTCGACCATGCGCTTGTGCGCGGCGTCGCGGCCGGTGAGCATCTTGCCGTTGAGCAGCAGGGTTTCGCCCGGCTTCCAGCTCTGCACTTCTTCCGGGGTGATCTTGTCCAGGTCGACGCGGCGAGCGGACGGGCCGGCTTCCCAGACGATCTCCGGGTAGGCGTCCAGCGGCGGGGCTTCCAGTTCGGCGGGGCCGGAGCCGTCGAGCACGAAGTGGGCGTGCCGGGTAGCCGCGCAGTTGGGGATCATGCACACCGGCAAGGAGGCGGCGTGGGTCGGGTAGTCCATGATCTTCACGTCGAGCACGGTGGTCAGGCCGCCCAGGCCCTGGGCGCCGATGCCCAGCTGGTTGACCTTCTCGAACAGCTCGAGGCGCATTTCCTCGATCTTGTTCTGCGGACCGCGGGCCTTCAGCTCGTGGATGTCGATCGGGTCCATCAGGACTTCCTTCGCCATCACCGCAGCCTTCTCGGCGGTACCACCGATACCGATGCCGAGCATGCCCGGCGGGCACCAGCCGGCGCCCATGGTCGGGACGGTTTTCAGTACCCAGTCGACGATGGAGTCGGACGGGTTGAGCATGGCCATCTTCGACTTGTTCTCGGAGCCGCCGCCCTTGGCCGCGACGTCCACTTCCACGGTGTTGCCGGGAACGATGGAGTAGTGGATGACCGCCGGGGTGTTGTCCTTGGTGTTCTTACGGCTGCCTGCCGGGTCGGCCAGGATGGACGCGCGCAGGACGTTCTCGGGCAGGTTGTAGGCGCGACGCACACCCTCGTTGATCATGTCGTCCACGCTCATGGTGGCGCCGTCCCAGCGCACGTCCATGCCGACGCGGACGAACACGGTGACGATACCGGTGTCCTGGCAGATCGGGCGGTGGCCGGTGGCGCACATGCGCGAATTGATCAGGATCTGCGCCATGGAGTCGCGCGCGGCGGGCGACTCTTCACGCAGATAGGCCTCATGCATGGCCTGGATGAAATCCACGGGATGGTAGTAGGAGATGAACTGCAGGGCGTCGGCGACACTCTGGATCAGATCATCTTGCTTGATCACGGTCATGTGGGCGCTCCTCTTGGAGGGAACATCAGGGAAGCGCCGGACCACGACCCGGCGCGCGAGGCTAAAAAAGGCGCGGCAGTATAGCGCGTGGTGCCATTCGGGCACAGTCGCCGGTAGTCGACCTTGGTCGGTTGTCGGCCACATCCTACAGGCTAGGAAATTTGTGATCACAGGCGTACATTGAAGGCATGGTGCCATTACGGGAAGGAGCCCCATGAGCCCATCCAGCCAGCGGGTCAGCCATAGAGCCTTGCAGAGTTTGCTGTTTAAGCGCTTCGGTATGGCAGTGGCTACCTACTCGATGGTCCTGCTTTTGTGCTGGGTCGCGATGATCGGTGGCTTGTTCCGGGTTTCGGCGAGCACCGCCCTGATCGGCTCCGGCTTCGTCGCCCTGTCCCAGTTCGTCCTGTTCTGGCTGTTCATGAGCGGGCACAACCTGCGCTTTTCCGATCCCAGCCTGACCGAGCCCCAGGTGCTGCTGGCGCTGGCCTGGAACACTTGGCTGATGTCCATGGTCGACACCGCGAGGGGGACACTGCTGGCGGTTTATGTGCTGATCATGATGTTTGGCGTATTCCAGCTCAAACCGCGGGTATTCGCCCGCTGCGCGGCAGTCGGCTTCTTTGCTTTCGCCGGCCTCAATCTGTTTGAAGCCTACTGGATGCGCTTGCCCGATCCGGCCCTGGCGTTGTTGCAGGTTTGCGTGCTGTTCGTGTTGATGGTCTGGCTGAGCTTGTTCGCCAGCTATGTCCAGGCGCTGCGCCAGCGCATGCGTCAACGTCGCTTTGCCCTCCAGGCGCACCAGGACACCCTGCGTGGAATGATGCGTCAGTTGGAGGACCTGGTAGCCACCGACGAGCTGACCGGGCTGTTCAATCGCCGTCATTTCCTACGCCTGGCCAGTCGCGAGCTGGAGAACCTGACGCCGAACCGCCGGCATGGGCTGGCGCTGATCGACCTGGACCATTTCAAGCGAATCAATGATGTCCATGGCCATGCCGCCGGTGATCGGGTGTTGCAGACGTTCGCCGCCGTCGCGCGGGCGTGCCTGCGTGATGGCGATGTGCTTGCGCGCTACGGCGGCGAGGAGTTTGTCCTGCTCCTGCCCAACTGCGATGCAGACCGCCTTACCGCTTGTTGCGAGCGCCTGCGCCAGGCCTTTGAACAGGCCGAGCCGGTGGGCGTGCAGGTTGAGCGGTTGAGTCTGTCGGCGGGTATGACTCTGCTGACGGCCGGCGACGATCTGGATGATGCGCTGCAGCGTGCGGATCAGGCACTCTATCGGGCGAAGCGCGGCGGACGTAACCGTTGCGATGCCGCCTGGGAGGGGCAGGGTGCCTGAACTTGAAGTTGCCGGAAAACACTGGAGCGTTGCACCTGCCAGCAACTTGCTGGATGCCCTGAATGCCGGCGGTTGCAACGTGCCCTTTAGCTGCCGCGCTGGCAGTTGCCACGCCTGCCTGGTTCGTTGCCTGTCTGGAGAACCGGCTGATGCCCTACCTGAGGCGCTGGATAGTGTCCGGCGTGCCGAAGGCTGGCGGTTGTCCTGCCAGTGCCTGGTAGTGCAGGACCTGGTGGTGGAGGTCTTCGATCCCGCTCGTGATGGTCTTGAGGCAGAAGTCGTCGGTATCGACTGGTTGGCTCCAGACGTCCTGCGCTTGCGGCTCGTGCCGCAGCGACCTCTGCGCTACAGCGCGGGTCAGCACCTTCTGCTATGGAACGACGAGGGTATTGCGCGGCCCTATTCCCTGGCCAGCCTGCCCGGTGTCGATGACTGCCTGGAATTTCATCTGGATTGCCGCAAGCCCGGCCTCTTCAGCGATCGGGCTCGTCGTCTGGCATTGGGCGAGAAGCTGCGCCTGGGCGAACTCCATGGCGGTGCACTTCACTACGATCCATCCTGGGATGCGCGGCCGCTACTGTTCCTCGCTTCGGGCACCGGTCTCGCGCCGCTCTGGGGGCTGCTGAGGGAGGCCTTGCGGCAGCATCACCAAGGCCCCATGCGCGTCATTCACCTGGCCCATGACGCCCAGGGCCACTACCTTGCCAACCCCCTTGCCGAGCTGGCCACAGCCCATCCAGGCCTGGAAGTCAGCCTGATCTCCCCGGCCGAGCTGCCAGAGGTTTTGGCGCAATTCCGCCTTGTTTCCCGCCAGACCATCGCCTTACTCTGCGGCCATCCTGCCAGCGTCGAAGAGTTTGCACGCCGGCTGTACCTGGCCGGCCTGCCCCGCAATCAGTTGCTGGCCGATACCTTCCTGACCCGCGAAGCGTGAAGTCGCGGGCCAACACCCATCGAGGATTTGCCATGAGCGAGCACATTCTGGTCGAGCGCGAACAGGGCCTGCTGACGCTGCGGATGAACCGTCCGGACAAGAAGAATGCCCTGACCCGTGCCATGTACAGCGGCATGGCCGAAGTGCTGGACGCCGCGCGAAACGATGCTGGCGTACGTGTCGTGCTGATCACCGGCAGCGAGGAGTGCTTCACCAGCGGCAACGACATCGTGGACTTTCTGCAGGAACCGCCGAGCGGGATGGGCAGCCCGGTGTTCCAGTTCATGCGCGCGCTGTTCGACTTTCCCAAGCCTGTGGTGGCGGCGGTAAGTGGTCCGGCGGTAGGCATTGGCACAACCTTGTTGCTGCATTGCGATCTGGTCTACGTGAGCTGCGATGCCAAGCTGAAGATGCCATTCGTCAGCCTTGGCCTCTGCCCCGAATTCGGTTCCAGCTTGATCCTGCCGCGTCTGCTCGGTCACGCGAAGGCGTCGGAGTTGCTGCTTTTGGGTGAAGGCTTCACGGGTGAGCAGGCTGCCAGCTGGGGTATCGCCAACGCTGCACTGGAAAATGGGGCTGCGACTCTGGCCCGCGCGCGCGAGGCCGCACTGCGATTCCTCGACCTGGCGCCCTCGGCACTGGCGGTGAGCAAGCGCCTGATGCAGGCGCCGGGCCGCGAAGAGTTGCGCCGGGTGATCGCGGAAGAGGGCGAGATGTTCAGCCAGCGCCTGCGTTCGCCTGAGGCGGTGGAAGCGCTGTCGGCCTTCACCCAGCGACGCAAGCCGGATTTCTCGAAGTTTGTATGAGGCTGCGAGAGCCGCTGTAGGGGAATCGATGCTGTAGGGGCGAATGAATTCGCCCCTACAAGAAAGCCAAAAGCCGCCCCGAAGGGCGGCTTTTTTCGTTCCAGGCCAGGTCAGACCAGCAGGTCGCCGACGTGGAGGATCTTCATGGTGTTGGTGCCGCCCTGGGTGGTGTAGCTGTCACCCTTGGTCAGGATCACCCAGTCACCCTTGGTCACCACGCCGCGTTGCAGCAGTTCGTCCACGGCCATCTGGCTGACCTTCTCCGGGGGCAGTGCGGCGGCGTCGAAGGGGATGGTCTCCACGCCACGGAACAGCGCCACGCGGGCCTGGGTCTCGCGGTGAGGCGAGTAGGCGAAGATCGGCACCGAGGAGCGGATGCGCGACATGATCAACGGTGTGTAGCCGCTTTCAGTCAGGCAAATGATGGCCTTGATACCTGGGAAGTGGTTGGCGGTGTACATCGACGCCAAGGCAATGCTCTCGTCGCAGCGGTCGAAGGTCTGACCGATGCGGTGGTGGGAGCGGCGGGTATCCGGGTGCTTCTCGGCGCCCTGGCAAATACGCGCCATGGCTTGCACGGCCTCGACCGGGTACTCGCCAGCGGCGCTTTCGGCCGAAAGCATCACGGCGTCGGTGTAGTCGAGCACGGCGTTGGCTACGTCCGAAACTTCGGCGCGGGTCGGCATCGGGCTGTGGATCATCGACTCCATCATCTGGGTCGCGGTGATCACGGCTTTGTTGTAGCGGCGGGCATGCAGGATGATCTTCTTCTGGATACCCACCAGTTCGGCGTCGCCGATTTCCACGCCGAGGTCGCCACGGGCCACCATGACGGCGTCGCTGGCGCGGATCAGGCCGTCGAGGGCCTCGTCGTCGGCCACGGCTTCGGCGCGTTCGATCTTGGCCACCAGCCAGGCCTTGCCACCGGCTTCGTCGCGCAGGCGGCGGGCCAGCTCCATGTCTGCGGCGTCACGGGGGAACGAGACGGCCAGGTAATCCAGTTCCATTTCCGCGGCCAGCTTGATGTCGGCCTTGTCCTTGGCGGTCAGCGCGGGTGCAGTCAGGCCGCCGCCGCGACGGTTGATGCCCTTGTGGTCGGACAGCGGACCGCCGATCAGTACGGTGCAATGCAGTTCGTCAGCGGTGGTGGCGACGACGCGCATCACCACGCGACCGTCGTCCAGCAGCAGCTCGTCGCCGACGCCGCAATCCTTGATCAGGTCCGGGTAGTCGATGCCCACCACTTCCTGGTCGCCGGCGTCACGCGGATGGGTGACGGAGAAGCGGAAGCTGTCGCCTTCCTTCAGTTCGATGCGTTTGTTGGCGAACTTGGCGATGCGGATCTTCGGGCCTTGCAGGTCGCCGAGCAGCGCGACGAAACGGCCGTGCTTGGCGGCCAGTTCGCGGACCAGGCGGGCGCGTGCCTTGTGTTCCTCGGGGCTACCGTGGGAGAAGTTCAGGCGGGCGACGTTCAGCCCCGCGACGATCAGTTGCTCCAGGACCTCCGGGGAGTTGCTGGCCGGGCCGAGGGTGGCGACGATTTTGGTACGGCGAAAAGGCATGCGAAGACTCCATTTTTCAAGCAGAGCGCGAGGCTACTACGCGAGAAAACTGTAGTCATTGTTCCTTTGCACTACCCGCTGAATTGTTTCAGGTGGGCCGCTGGGCGGCGCTACGGACGACTCTGATTGAGGGCCTGGTCGAGGTGCTGCGAAGCCTTGCTGGCCAGGTCGCTGTCGGGGAACTGCACCAGTAGCCGGCGGAAATAGCCAATGGCCTTGTCGCGACTGGCGTGGGGATTGTCCGGCGCCAGGTACATCAGGCCCAGTTGATAGAGCGCCTTCTCCTTGATGTCAGGCTGTACGTGGGCGTCGGACAGTGCCAGCAGGTAGAGCTCCTCGGCTTCGGCCACGCGGTCCTTGAGTACTGCCCGGCGTGAAAGCAGGGTCATGTCCGGATCCAGTCCCGGCTTGTAGAGATCGAGGTTGTTGCTTGGCTGCCAGGTGGCGAGGAGTTCGCGGGACGTCTTCTGCACTGGCTCCCCGGCCCGCTGGCGAATGACCAGAATGCGCGCTTCGGCGCGTTGAGCCGCGCGGCTGCTGGGAAATTCGTCGAGCACCCGCTCCAGGTAGCCCAGCGCCTTGGCATCGTTGCGCTGCTCGTTGTAACGGCTCATATAGATCAGGCCGATCTGGTAGAGGCTGATGGCGCGTACGTCGTCGCTGAACTTGTCGTCGCGGTAGCCGACCAGATACAGCTCTTCCGCCTCCGGACTCTTCGCGTCGCGGATGGCCATGGCGCTGTAGGTCAGCAGATCGCCTTCTTCCTCTACTGCCGCGGCCATCCGATTGCTTTTCATGGTCTTGTACTCCACCACCTCGTTGGTGGTGACCTGGGCAATGAATAGCGGAGTGGTGGGCGAGCAGGCGCCCAGTAGCAGGCACAGGGCGAGAAGGGTGGGGCGCGTGGAGTGCATGGCGGGAGCGTGTCCTTGGGCGACTTCCGCAGTCTAGCAGTGGCCGCTTGCCCTCCGAGTCGCGCGCCAGCAGGACCAATCGGAGGTTATGCTTTGCACTTCTCGTTCGCCCAACGGCCTGAAGAAGCGGCGCTCCCAGCCGATATCCCGTGGGACGGAGGAATTACCCATGAGAACCCTGATCATCCTGACCCTGTTGGTGGCCGTGGGCGGTTGCACCCGCTGGTCCCTCGACCATCACCTGAACAGCGCCTACCGCTCCTACGAGAAGGGGGATTGCGAGGATGTGATGCTCGAGCTGTCCAAGGCAGAGCGCAAAAGCCGGTCCCGCCAGTACCTGCAACCGGAAATCTCTCTGTTGCGCGGCCAGTGCCTGGAGCGCCAGAGACTGTTCGTCGATGCAGCGCAGACTTACCAGTTCATCATCGCCCGCTATCCCACCAGCGAGTACGCCTATCGGGCCAAGGCCCGCTTGGAGACCCTGGAGCAGCTCGGCCACCTTGGCGGCAGCGCTGCCCGCGCCAGCGCCACACCGCTCTGACCCGTAACCCGGCCGTCGGTCGTTGTCAGCTTGAGCTGCGTTCGGCCGGGGCTAAGCTGTGCGTCAATCCGAGGAACCCTGGAATGCGCCACCTGCTGTGCTGCCTGTTGCTGGTTCCGGCCATCGCCGGTGCAGAGATCTATCGCTGGACTGATGCCCAGGGACAGGTGCATTTCAGCGAGACGCCCGGGGAGGGAGCCGAGCCGGTCTCGGTGAAGCCCCAGGTGGTGGAGCGTGACCAGGCGACTCGTGAGCGCGAGGCGCGCACCGCGAAATTCTTCGATGCGCGCCGCCAGGAAAAGGCCGCTGCAGCTGACCAGGCCACGGAGGCTCGGGAGAAGCAGCAGAGAAGGTGCGGCCAGTTGCGTTCGCAGCAGGACCAGCTAAGTCGCGGCGGCCCGTTTTACCGGGTCGACGAGCGTGGCGAACGTCAGTACTACACTGATGAAGAGATCGAAACCTTCCATCGCAAGCTCGGCGAGAACATCTCCCGCGATTGCAATTGAAGGTTGGTCTGGGGTTACAACGAGTTCATACTGAAGTGCCACCAATAGCGATTTGATATCATGCCGACCAAGCGCCATATCGAACGCCATCAGTTGCCTTATTACCTGAAGGTGTTCAATCGCATCACCGACAAGCCCATGGGTTACCTGGGCAATGTTTCGATGGACGGCCTGATGCTGATCAGTCAGCTGCCCATGCTGGTGGGCGCGCGCTTCGACATGCAGCTGAAGATTCCGGGCAAGGATGGGCAGCTGCACTTCATCGATTTCTATGCCACCTGCCAGTGGTGCCATGAGGACGTGACTCCCGGGCATTACGATTCCGGCTTCTCGCTGGTTGCGCCGCCGTCGGAGTATGCCGACCTGATCGATGCCCTGCGTTTCTATTTCAGCTTTCGTCCTTTGGCCGCCTCGGCCTGAGTCTGCCTGAAAAAAGGTTGCCAGCCTGCTTCGAACTTTCCCTGATTCGTGCAATGGAAAATAAAAAAGGCGCCATTTGGCGCCTTTTTCGCAGCAGATCGACTCAGGGGCGGATTTCGATCAGCGTGCCATCTTTCACCAGGCTCCAGATTTCGCGCATGTCAGAGTTCTTCATGGCGATGCAGCCTTCGGTCCAGTCCAGGCTGTGGAAGTACCACTCGGGGTATTCCTCATCGAGCGGGGTGCCGTGGATCATGATCATGCCGCCCGGCGGCACGCCCTTGTCCCGTGCCTTGGCGGCGTCGCGGGCGTTGGGGTAGGAGATGTGCATGGCCAGGTTGAATTTGTCGCTGGTCTTTCGCCAGTCGATCCAATAGAAGCCCTCGGGAGTGCGCTGGTCTCCTTCACGCAGCTTGGGGCCAAGCGGTTGCTTGCCAAGGGAGATGCGGTAGGACTTGAGAATGTCGCCGCGATTCATCAGTAGCAGCTTGCGCTCCGATTTCACCACCAGGACCTTGTCGATGGATTTTTCACCCATAGTCGGCGTAGTGCTCGCTTGGGCGAGAGCGGCAAGGCTCATGGAAAGTACGACTAGCAACCAGCGCATCGGCACAACAACCCCACAGTGTTCAAGTAAGCAGATATAGCGGTCAGGCTTTTTTGTAGTAGGCCCGCAACGGCGCGAGCGGCTCGTTGCGCACCGGGAAGACCTGCCCGGTGCGGTCGGCGAAGTAGCATTCTAAGGTACGGCCCACGGTCGGAAAAGCCAGCTCCGACCAGGGAATATCCTGTTCGAGGAAGAGGCGCACTTCCAGGCTTTCGTCACCGGCGGCGAAGTTCAGATCGACCAGTTCGGCGCGGAAGAAGGTGTACACCTGGCTGATGTGCGGCAGGTCGAACAGCGTGTAAAGGCTGAGATTGCTCACCCGCGCGCAGGCTTCTTCGAGTGTTTCGCGGGCGGCGGCCTGCTCCATGGTCTCGCCGTTCTCCATGAAGCCGGCGGGAAGGGTCCAGTAGCCCTTGCGCGGGTCGATGGCGCGGCGGCAGAGCAGTACCTGCTCGCCCCAAACCGGCAGGCAGCCGGCGACGATGCGCGGGTTCTGGTAGTGGATCGTGTGGCAACTGTCGCACACGTAGCGCAGGCGGTTGTCTCCGTCGGGGATGCGCTGGGCGATCGGGCCGCCGCACTGGCTGCAGTATTTCATCGTGGTTCCTCGGGGGCAGGAGCTCATCTTGGCGCGGCACGGTGTCGCACGGCAAGCGACGTACCGGGCAAACCAAAGGTGGTGAATGGTGCGACCTGTCGGCGTGGGACTTGGGCGTCCCACAGGTTCATGCCATGATGCCCGGCAGTCGAGAACAACGAGAAAATCCATGCTGGATGACCTGCTCCGTCGTGTGCAGAGCTACTCCCCGAGAACCCTGGAAACCGATCACGACTTCCCCGAAGCGGCGGTACTGGTGCCTATCACTCGCAGCGACGAGCCTGAGCTTGTCCTGACGTTGCGCGCCAGTGGCCTGTCGACCCATGGCGGCGAGGTGGCCTTTCCCGGCGGTCGTCGCGACCCCGAGGATGCGGACCTGATCCACACCGCCCTGCGCGAAGCGGAGGAAGAAGTGGGCCTGCCACCAGGGCTGGTGGAGGTCATCGGCCCGCTCAGCCCCCTGGTTTCCCGCCATGGCATAAAGGTCACACCTTATGTCGGGCTGGTTCCGGACTTCGTCCAGTACAAGGCCAACGATGGGGAGATCGACTCGGTCTTCAGCGTGCCGCTCGTGTTCTTTCGCGACGATCCGCGACAGGTGACCCACCGCATCGACTACCTCGGCCGCAGCTGGTACGTACCCAGCTATCAGTACGGCGAATACAAGATCTGGGGCCTGACGGCGATCATGGTCATCGAACTGGTCAACCTGGTCTATGACGCTGGAATCGATATGACTCGCGCCCCCGCGAGCTTCATAAAACTCAAATAAGCCCCGTTTGAGGAGCGCCTGATGAAATACCGCCTTGGAACCTCCCAGGTCGAAACCCATCCCGAGAGCTGGGTCGCACCTAATGCCACCCTGGTGGGCAAGGTGCGCCTGGATGCCGGTGCCAGCATCTGGTTCGGCGCCGTGCTGCGCGGTGACAACGAGCTGATCCACATCGGTGAGAACAGTAACGTCCAGGATGGCACGGTGATGCACACCGATATGGGCTATCCGCTGAACATCGGCCGCTCCGTCACCATCGGCCACAACGCCATGCTGCACGGCTGTTCGGTGGGTGATTTCAGTCTCATCGGCATCAACGCCGTGGTGCTCAACGGCGCGAAGATCGGCAAGTACTGCATCATCGGCGCTAACGCACTGATCCCCGAAGGCAAGGAAATTCCCGATGGTTCGCTCGTCATGGGCGCTCCCGGCAAGGTGGTGCGCGAGCTGACCGAGCAACAGAAGAAGATGCTCGAAGCCAGTGCCGCCCACTACGTACACAATGCCCAGCGCTACGCCCGCGATCTGGCCGAGCAGGACGACTGATGGACGCCGAACGCCCCGTCCGCTCCCCCTGCGTGCAAGTCTGCGTGCTGGACGACCATGACATCTGCGGCGGCTGCCAACGCAGCGCCGACGAAATCACCCGCTGGGGCCGCATGGACAATGCCGAGCGCCGCGAAGTCCTGGCCCGCTGCTTCGAGCGCGCCAAGGCCAGCGGCCAGTTCATCAGCACTCCGCCCCAGGCTTCTTGACTCCCCCGAGGAAACGACATGTCCCGTATTGGAACCCCCTTGTCGCCCAGCGCGACCCGTGTGCTGCTGTGTGGCTCCGGCGAACTCGGCAAGGAGGTGGTGATCGAACTGCAGCGCCTCGGCTGTGAAGTGATCGCCGTTGACCGTTATGCCGATGCACCGGCCATGCAGGTGGCCCACCGCAGCCACGTCATCAGCATGCTTGACGGTGCTGCCCTGCGCGCAGTGATCGAGCAGGAGAAGCCGCATTACATCGTGCCGGAGATCGAGGCCATCGCCACCGCGACTCTGGTCGAACTGGAGGCCGAAGGCTTCACCGTGGTGCCCACCGCCCGTGCGGCCCAGTTGACGATGAACCGGGAAGGTATCCGCCGTCTCGCCGCCGAGGAGCTGGGCGTGCCCACCTCGCCCTATCATTTCGCCGATACCTTCGAGGATTACAGCGCGGCAGTGGCCAGCGTCGGCTATCCCTGCGTGGTCAAGCCGATCATGAGTTCCTCCGGTAAAGGCCAGTCAGTGCTCAAATCCGACGCAGATCTGAAGGCCGCCTGGGACTACGCCCAGGAAGGTGGCCGCGCCGGCAAAGGGCGGGTCATCGTCGAAGGTTTCATCGACTTCGAGTACGAGATAACCCTGCTCACCGTGCGCCACATCGGCGGTACCAGCTTCTGCGCGCCTATCGGCCATCGCCAGGTGAAGGGCGACTACCACGAATCCTGGCAGCCCCAGGCCATGAATCCGAAGGCCCTGGCCGAGTCGGAGCGTATTGCCCAGCTAGTGACCGAAGCCCTGGGTGGCCGAGGCCTGTTCGGCGTCGAACTGTTCATCAAGGGCGACCAGGTGTGGTTCAGCGAGGTTTCGCCGCGTCCCCACGATACCGGCCTGGTGACCCTGATTTCCCAGGACTTGTCCGAATTCGCCCTGCACGCGCGAGCCATTCTTGGCCTGCCGATCCCGGCTATTCGCCAGATGGGGCCGTCCGCTTCGGCGGTGATCCTGGTCGAGGGCAAGTCCAGCCAGGTCAGCTTCGGCAATCTGGGCGCTGCGCTCAGCGAGCCGGATACCGCGCTGCGCCTGTTCGGCAAACCGGAAGTGGATGGCCAGCGCCGCATGGGCGTTGCCCTGGCGCGGGACGAGTCCACCGACTTGGCGCGGGCCAAGGCGACCCGGTCCGCCCAGGCGGTCGACATCAAGCTGTGATGCGCCTGGCCACGCTGTGCTGGTGGGTAGCGGCGTTGCCGCTGTTACCCTTAGCACTGCCCATGGCCATGCACACTCGTCGCACCGCCCTGCGCCTGGCACCGGCCGCTGGCTCGGAGTGCGGGCTTGCCGGAAGCGAGCTGCAAGGCGATCCCCTCCGGCTTTTATTGATTGGTGAATCCACCGTCGCCGGTGTCGGCGCGTCCTGCCTGGACTTCGCCCTGGCTGGTCAGCTGGCAGCCGCTCTGGCCTTGCGCCTGCGGCGCCCTGTGGCCTGGCGTGCCTGCGGCGAGAATGGCATCACCGCCGGCGAGGCCCTGAAGCGCTTGCTGCCGCAAGCGGCAGATGAACCCGTTGATCTGGTGCTGCTGGTCTTCGGCGTCAACGACACCACTCATTTCAGCTCCAGCCGTAGTTGGCAGGAGGCCCTGAATGGGATGGCTCGGCATTTCGTAGAGCGTGGCGCGCAAGTCGCCCTGGCCGGCGTGCCGCCGCTGCAGCATTTCACTGCATTGCCCTGGCTGTTGCGCCAGTTGCTCGGCTGGCGGGCCAGGCTGCTGGACCGTCAACTGCGAGCGTTGGCTGAGCGTGAGGGGCTGGTCTGTTGTGCCACCAGTCTGGAAATGCGCCCGGAGTTTCTGGCGTTGGATGGCTACCATCCTTCCGCACTTGGTTATCGCGTCTGGGGCGAGTCACTGGCGGACTGGTTCGTCGCCTCGGCCCAACCGTCTCCGGAGGCGGAGGGCCTGGCGCTCGACCTTAGCGTGTGAGGCTGAGGTCGCTGTCGCGGGTTTCCTTCAGGCAGAGGACGGCCAGCAGGCTGATTACTGCCGCTATCGACACATAGCCCCCGACCCAGCTCAGGCCACCCATGGCGACCAGCTTCTGTGCGAAGAAGGGTGCCACCGAGGCGCCGACTATGCCCCCCAGGTTGTAGGCCGCCGAAGCGCCGGTGTAGCGCACGCGAGTTGGAAACAGCTCCGGCAGCAATGCTCCCATGGGTGCGAAGGTCACGCCCATCAGGAACAGCTCGATGCAGAGGAACAGCGCCACGCCGTAGGCCGAGCCCTGGGTCAGCAGGGGTTCCATGGTGAATCCGGAGAGGATCGCCAGTAGCGTGCCGCCGATCAGCACCGGCTTGCGCCCGAAACGATCGCTGAGCCAGGCGGATATCGGCGTCGCGAGGGCCATGAAGAGCACTGCAAAGCAGAGCAGGGCGAGGAAGGTCTCGCGGCTGTAGCCCAGGGTGGACACCCCGTAGCTCAGGGAGAAGACCGTGGAGATGTAGAACAGTGCGTAGCACACCACCATGGCCAGGGCGCCGAGAAGCACGGGCCGCCAGTGTCCGGAGAAGGTGTCCAGCAGTGGCACGCGGGATTTCTCCTGGCGGGCCATGGCTTGGGCGAAGACCGGCGTTTCTTCCAGCTTCAGCCGCACATAGAGGCCGACTACTACCAGCACGGCGCTGAGCAGGAAGGGAATGCGCCAGCCCCAGCTGCGGAACTGCTCGTCATCGAGCCCCATGGCCAGACCGAGGAACAGACCGTTGGCGGCGAGGAAGCCGATGGATGGGCCGAGTTGTGGGAACATGCCATACCAGGCTCGTTTCCCGGGCGGAGCGTTTTCCGTGGCGAGTAACGCCGCACCACCCCATTCGCCACCCAGCCCGAGGCCTTGGCCGAAACGCAGCAGGCACAACAGGATGGGCGCCCAGGCACCGATGCTCTCGTAACCGGGTAGTACGCCGATCAGGGTGGTGGACACGCCCATCAGCAGCAGTGAGGCGACCAGGGTGGACTTGCGCCCGATGCGATCGCCGAAATGGCCGAACAGCGCCGAGCCCAGCGGGCGGGCGAGGAAGGCTATGCCGAAGGTGAGGAAGGCCGAAAGCATCTGCGCGGTGCTGGAGGTCTGCGGAAAGAACACCGGACCAATCACCAGCGCGGCGGCGGTGGCATAGACATAGAAATCATAGAACTCGATGGCGGTGCCGATGAAGCTGGCGGTCGCTACCCGCACCGGGGAGTTGGCCGGTTGGGTGCCCGGGGTGTCGCTCAGGGCGGCGCTGGTCATCTGTGGATATCCCTTTGCATGGGCCGGACGTGCTCCTTGCGGGATGCCCGGCGGGTCTCTGGAGCTGGCGATCGCTGAGGGATGGGCTGATGGCGCTGTGTCGCCATCGAATCCCGGGCTGCAGGCGGGTGGCCGCGGCGGATGGTTCTCAGGTGGTCGCAGAGTGCGGCCGGTGGCGCGGCGTCGCGGGTGGCGACTGTGGCCGGAGGAGGGCGGGTAAGCCCGGGTCGATTATAGGAAGGGGCCCCGGCCGGGACTACTAGGCCTTTGGCGTAAGTCCGGCGCGCCAGGCGAGCACACGCTGTACGCGGTTGTCGCCGGACTGGAGGATTTCCAGGCGGTACGGGCCGACCTTCAGGCACACGCTTGAGTCGGGAATCTGCTCCAAGGCTTCGGTGATCAGGCCGTTGAGGGTCTTCGGCCCGTCGCAAGGGAGGTGCCAGCCGAGCACCCGATTCAGTTCGCGCAGATGAAGCGCACCGTCGAGCTCGTAGTGGCCGTCATCGCGCGATTGGATGCCGGGATTGGGAGCGAAGTCTTCCAGGCTGCCGAACTCGCCCACCAGCTCCTGGAAGATGTCTTCCAGGCTGACCAGGCCCACCACATCGCCGTACTCGTCGACCACGATGCCGAGGCGGCGCTTCTGCTTCTGGAAGTTCACCAGCTGCGTCAGCAATGGCGTGCTTTCCGGCACGAAGTAGGTTTCCCGGCTGACTGCCAGCAGCGATTCGGCGCTGGGCCTGCCCTCCGCCAGCAGGCGCGGTAGCTGGCGCAGGTGGAGGATGCCTTCGATCTGGTTGATGTCTTCGCGATACAGCGGCAGGCGAGTGTGGGTGGCGTTCTGCAGTTGGGCGATGAGCTCGTCTTGCGACGTGTCCAGGTCGATCCCCTGGATTTCGCTTCGGGGAATCATGATGGAACTGATACTGACCCGTTGCAGAGCATCGGTCACAGCAACCGGCAACCGCGATTGCGGCTGGATCTCCACGCCATGGCGGCGGCGTGTCGTCAGCCATGCGACCAGCGCGCCGGCTACCAGGGAGAGAGTGATTCCGAGGAGGAGGCCGGCGAGCAGTCCGTGCATGGGATAGTCAGACGTGAAGGATGAATTCGCGGACCAGCTTGCTGCCGAAATACGCCAGCATCAGCAGGCAGAAGCCCGCAAGGGTCCACCGTATGGCCTTGTGCCCGCGCCAGCCGAGCTGGTGGCGGCCCCACAGCAACACCCCGAACACGACCCAGGCGATGCAGGAAAGGATGGTCTTGTGCGCCAGGTGCTGGGCGAACAGGTTGTCCACGAACACCCAACCTGAGATCAGCGACAGCGACAGCAGGCACCAGCCGGCCCACAGGAAGCCGAACAGCAGGCTTTCCATGGTTTGCAGGGCAGGGAAGTTCTTTATCAGTCCGGAAGGATGCTTGTGCTTGAGCTGGTGGTCCTGCAGCAGCAACAGCAGCGCCTGGAACACCGCCATGGTCAGAAGGCCGTAGGCCAGGATGGACAGCAGGATATGCGCAAGGATGCCCGGCTCTTCATTGATGGCCTGGGACGTGCCGCCCGGCACCAGTACCGCCGCCAGCACCGTCAGGGTGCCAAGAGGCAGCAGCAGGAGCAGCAGGTTCTCGATGGGAATCCGCGCGACCGCCACGATGGTCAGCAGAATCACCGCTGCGGCGATCAGGCTGGCGGCATTGAAGAAGTCCAGGTAGAGCCCGGCAGGGGTTATCAACTGGAGGAAAAGTGCAGTGCAATGGGCGAGCAGGGCCAGGCCGCTGCCGAGGATCAGCAGACGTTTGTCCGGCGTAGTGCGCTGGCTGAGGCGAAAGCCGTGGTAGCCAGTGGTGCCCATATAGAGGAATGCAGCCAGGAGGCTGGGCAGCAGAGGGTGCATAAGTCCTTGTAAGGCAAGCCCGAAAGGCAGTGAGTGTGGCATACAAGGCTTGACGGTGAAAGACCGCTGGCGGTGTCGGCGGCGCCGACTCTTCGTTATACTCCGCCGCCTGCAGCAAGCTCAGCCGGGGCCCATGAGAGCCCGAAAGGAACGCGCATGTTTGAAAACCTAACCGACCGCCTCTCACAGACGCTGCGCCATGTCACCGGCAAGGCCAAGCTGACCGAGGACAACATCAAGGACACCCTGCGTGAAGTGCGCATGGCCCTGCTCGAGGCCGACGTCGCCCTCCCGGTGGTGAAGGACTTCGTCGCCAAGATCAAGGATCGGGCGGTCGGTACCGAGGTTTCCAAGAGCCTGACCCCGGGCCAGGCCTTCGTGAAGATCGTCCAGGCTGAACTGGTGGAGCTGATGGGCGCCGCCAACGAAGACCTGGCGCTTAACGCCGCGCCGCCGGCGGTGATCCTGATGGCCGGCCTGCAGGGCGCGGGCAAGACCACCACGGTCGGCAAGCTGGCGCGCTTCCTCAAAGAGCGCAAGAAGAAGTCGGTGCTGGTGGTTTCCGCGGACGTCTACCGCCCGGCGGCCATCAAGCAGCTGGAAACCCTGGCCAACGACATTGGCGTCACCTTCTTCCCGTCCGAAACCAGCCAGAAGCCGGTGGCCATCGCGCAAGCGGCAATTCAGGAAGCGAAGCTGAAGTTCATCGACGTCGTCATCGTCGACACCGCGGGTCGTCTGCACGTCGATACCGAGATGATGGATGAGATCAAGCAGGTCCATGCCGCCATCAAACCGGTGGAAACCCTGTTCGTCGTTGACGCCATGACTGGTCAGGATGCCGCCAATACTGCCAAGGCCTTCAACGATGCCCTGCCGCTGACCGGCGTGGTACTGACCAAGGTCGACGGCGACGCCCGTGGTGGTGCCGCGCTTTCCGTGCGCGCGATCACTGGCAAGCCAATCAAATTCCTCGGCATGGGCGAGAAGACCGAAGCCCTTGACCCCTTCCACCCGGATCGTGTCGCTTCGCGCATCCTCGGCATGGGTGACGTGCTTAGCCTGATCGAGCAGGCCGAGCAGAACATGGATCGCGAGAAGGCCGAGAAGCTCGCGAAGAAGATCAAGAAGGGCAAGGGCTTCGACCTCGAAGACTTCCGAGACCAACTGCAACAGATGAAGAACATGGGCGGTCTCGGCGGTCTGATGGACAAGCTGCCCATGCTCGGTGGCGTCAACCTGGCGCAGATGGGCAACGCGCAGAACGCCGCAGAAAAGCAGTTCAAGCAGATGGAAGCGATCATCAATTCCATGACCCCTGCAGAGCGTCGCGATCCCGATGTGATCAGCGGCTCGCGCAAGCGCCGCATTGCGCTGGGCTCCGGCACCCAGGTGCAGGACGTCGGTCGCCTCATCAAACAGCACAAGCAGATGCAGAAAATGATGAAGAAGGTCACCGCCAAAGGCGGCATGGCCAAGATGATGCGCGGCATGGGCAGCATGTTCCCCGGTGGCATGCCGAAGATGTGAGCCCTGGCCGCCGATCGGTGGCCGCCAAAAAGAGATTTGCAATCGGCCGCATAATCCTTAGAATATGCGGCCTTTCGGGCCCATGGCCCATGTGTGTGCACAGCTTGAAAAGCACCGACTATAGGAACGAAGTTCAATGGTAACCATCCGTCTTGCCCGTGGCGGCTCCAAGAAGCGCCCCTTCTACCACCTGACCGTGACCAACAGCCGCAATGCGCGCGACGGTCGCTTCGTTGAGCGCGTTGGCTTCTTCAACCCGGTTGCCCAGGGTGCAGAAGTCAAGCTCTCCGTAAATCAGGAGCGCGTCAGCTACTGGCTGAGCCAGGGCGCCCAGCCGTCTGAGCGTGTTGCTCAGCTGCTGAAGGAAGCTGCCAAGGCTGCTGCCTAAGCATCTTTATGAGCACGACGCCGGCTCCCGCCGATGAACTGATCGTTCTCGGCAAGATTTTCTCGGTGCATGGCGTACGTGGCGAGGTGAAGGTCTACTCCTTCACCGATCCGCTGGATAACGTGCTCGATTACCGCCGTTGGACGCTCAAGCGTGACAACGAGGTAAAGCAGGTCGAAGTCGCCAGCGGACGTGTGCACGGCAAGGTCCTGGTAGTAAGGCTGAAAGGGTTGGACGACCGCGAGGTTGCACGAACCTACGCAGGTTTCGAAGTCTGCGTTCCCGTCAGCGAACTGCCGGAACTCGACGATGACGAGTTCTACTGGCACCAGTTGGAAGGTCTCAATGTGATCAACCAGGACGAGCAACTGCTCGGCCGAATCGATCACCTCCTCGAGACCGGTGCCAACGATGTGATGGTGGTCAAGCCCTGTGCTGGCAGCCTCGATGATCGTGAACGCCTGCTGCCCTATACGGACCAGTGCGTGCTCTCGATTGATCTGGACGCCGGCGAGATGCGGGTGGATTGGGACGTTGATTTCTGAGGGCCTGACATGAAAAGCATGCAGGTCGAAGTCATCAGCATCTTTCCCGAGATGTTCGCTGCCATCAGCGAGTACGGCATTACCAGCCGTGCGGTGAAGCAAGGGCTGCTCAAGCTCAATTGCTGGAATCCGCGGAGCTTCACCGAAGACCGCCACCAGACGGTGGATGATCGGCCGTTCGGCGGTGGCCCCGGCATGGTGATGAAGATACAGCCCCTGGAACGGGCCCTGGCAGCAGCCAAGGCCGCGACGGGGGAGAAGGCGAAGGTGATCTACCTCTCGCCGCAAGGGCGTCAGCTGAAGCAGGCGGCCGTGCGCGAGCTGGCGAACGAGGAAGCATTGATCCTCATCGCCGGTCGTTACGAAGGCATCGACGAACGCTTCATTGAAGAGCACGTCGATGAGGAATGGTCGATTGGCGACTACGTCCTGTCCGGCGGTGAGCTGCCGGCCATGGTGCTGATCGATGCGGTGACGCGGTTGCTGCCCGGTGCGTTGGGCCACGCGGACTCCGCCGAGGAGGACTCGTTTACGGACGGCCTGCTCGATTGCCCGCATTACACCCGACCGGAGATGTATGCAGGCAAGCGTGTTCCCGAGGTGCTGCTCAGCGGCAACCACGAACACATCCGGCGATGGCGTTTGCAGCAGGCGCTTGGGCGCACCTGGGAACGTCGGGCCGATCTTCTGGATTGCCGCTCGCTTTCTGGAGAAGAGAAAAAGCTGCTGGAGGAATATGTCCGCCAGCGGAACGATAGTTAACGTATCGATGGCACGCCCAGAAGGCCTGCCTTAGGAGCATAGCGATGACCAACAAAATCATTCAGCAGATCGAAGCTGAACAAATGAACAAAGAGATTCCGGCTTTCGCCCCGGGCGACACCGTAATCGTTCAAGTGAAAGTGAAGGAAGGCGACCGTGCGCGTCTGCAGGCCTTCGAAGGTGTGGTCATCGCCAAGCGTAACCGCGGCCTGAACAGCGCTTTCACCGTACGCAAGATCTCCAACGGCGTAGGCGTTGAGCGTACCTTCCAGACCTACTCCCCGCTGGTCGACAGCCTGAGCGTCAAGCGCCGCGGTGACGTGCGCAAGGCCAAGCTGTACTACCTCCGCGACCTGTCCGGCAAGGCAGCTCGTATCAAGGAGAAGCTGGTCTAATCGCCAGAGTTTCTCGAAAAACCCGCCCAGGTTCGCCTCGGCGGGTTTTTTCTTGCCTGTGTGCAAGGGATAATCCGTGCCCCGCTGGCAGCGCCAGCCAGGAAGATTCCTGCCTACCAGGTAGCGCATAGAAGAATCACAAGAGTCGCCGCACGAGTGGCAGCCACATGGGTTCGATTCAGGTAGTAGTGGCATGACCCCGAGAGAGCAAGAGATAGCCCGCCGGACCGAACTGTCCGAGAGCCGGGTGACCAAGGCGGTGTTTCCGCCCAGCACCAACCATCACAACACCCTGTTCGGCGGTACCGCCCTGGCCTGGATGGACGAAGTTTCCTTCATCACCGCCACGCGCTTTTGCCGCCTGCCGCTGGTGACGGTGTCCAGCGACCGCATCGACTTCAAGCACCCGATCCCGGCAGGTTCCATCGTCGAACTGGTGGGACGCGTCGTGAAGGTGGGCAATACCAGTCTCAAGGTGGAGGTCGAGGTGTTCGTCGAGGACATGTACTGCGCCACTCGCGAGAAGGCCATCACCGGCCTGTTCAGCTTCGTCGCCATCGACGGGGAGAAGCGACCGGTGCAGGTTCTGCCGGACCATCCGCGGACCGCCAGCGCCGCATGAATGCAAAAGGCACCCGTCGGGTGCCTTTCTTGTATCCCGCCTGGTTCAGTTCCGCAGGCTGATCTTCAGGGATGCCTGCGACAGATCGATGTTGTTCAGGGTCAGGCTGCCGAAACTCTGGTCCCGTGGTGCGCCGGCCACACGGATATTCTCGAAGCGCAACTCGCCGATCGAACTGGGCAGGCGCAGGTTCACCGAACCATCCGGGTTGACCACCGAGGTCATCTTGCTGGTGTCGTAGGCCACATCCTTCATCGAGGTCTCTGCGTCCAGGCCGTCCAGCACTGGCATTACCAGCCGCGCCAATTGCTTCACTGCACCCAACCCATCGCCCTGCTCCGCTTGCAGGAAAAGGCCCTGCAGAACGTCGTCCAGGCCCTGGGCGCTGACATTGCTCATCTCCAGGTCGCTCAGCGGACGCAGGCCCTGCGGGGTCTCCTGGCGGCTGATACTGGCCGGCGGCTGCAGGCGCTGGATATCGGCGCTGGCCATCTGGAAGGGGCTCATCAACGCAGCCACAAGGGTAGCTGCCAGACGCAGATTGCTCTGTTTCTTCAGGGCCTTGGTCAGTTGCTTCTGGGTTAGCAGGCCTTGCGCTATCAGTACTTCACCCAGCCGCATCTTGCAGGTGAGTTGCATCTTGATTGCGGCATCCAGCTGCTGGGAGTTGATCAGACCCTTGTTGATGAGGATCTGCCCCAGGCGGGAGTTCATTTGGTTGGCCATGGTCCGGTACCGGCGGTGGGTGATAGCAAGATGAAATCATCCACGGCCAGCCCAATCCTGTCACCAGACTAAGGATAGGCTGGCCATGCCGCCCGTCAGTGTGTTTGCGCCAGAGTGCGATCAGCGGTAACACCGGGTTGCGCTTCGGTTTCGATCAGGGACACGAGGGTCCAGTCCTTCTCGGGTACGAAGTCCGTCGGGTTGCCGATCAGGTGCACCCAGCCCCGTGGGTCTTGTGCCAGCAGCAGGGTCGCGCGGTTACCGTGCAATGCCTGGTATTCCTCCCAGCCGAAGGCGGCGGTCAGCGTAGTGGTCCGAACGTCGGCGCCCTTGGCCAAGTAGCTGGCGAATTGCGGAAAGGTCAGCGGCTGGTTGCCCAGCGGTCGGCCCCGGACCGTTTCACCGGCACGGTGCTTCTCGCTGCGTCGACTTTCATGGCCGCTGGGCAGGGTGAAGCGACGCTGGGCACTGAAGTCATGACGGAAATGCATGCAGGCCAGGGCATTGAGTTCACTGGAAGGTGATAGGGCCAGCAGATGGCCGAGGCCCACCAGGTCGAGGTGCGCTTCGGCGTGTTGCGATGTGGGATTGCCGAAGTAGGTGGGCAGGTTGTCCATGCGCGCGGCACGAATGTTTTCCCAGCTGGAGTCGGTTAGCAGCACACGGCTGCCCAGGTTCTGCAGCGCCTTGCCGACCTCCCGGGCCACAGGATTGGCGCCGATGATGAGAAAGCCCGAGGGGGCAGGTTCGGCAACCTTCAGGAGTCGAGCCAGCGGACGCGCGGTGGCGCTTTGCAGTACCACGGTGCCGATGATCACCAGGAAGGTCAGAGGGACCAGCAGTTGCGCTTGCTCGTGGCCAGCCTCGATCAGACGTAGGGAGAAAATCGCCGACACCGCCGCCGCGACTATCCCGCGCGGAGCGATCCAAGCCAGGAGCGCCCGCTCGCGCCAATTGAGGCTGGATCCCCAAGTACTGACTGCGACGTTCAGCGGTCGTGCGATGAACTGGATCACTGCCAGTAACAGCAGAGTCGCCGGCCCCATGGCGATAAGGGCGGCGAAGTCCATGCGCGCGGCAAGGAGGATGAACAGTCCTGAAATCAGCAGCACGCTGAGGTTTTCCTTGAAGTGCAGGATCTGCCGTACATCCACGCCACGCATGTTGGCCAGCCCCATGCCCATCACGGTCACCGCCAGCAGCCCGGACTCATGCACCAGTAGGTTGGCAACGATGAACACCCCGAGTACCGCCGCCAAGGCTGCAAGGTTCTGCAGGTACTCCGGCAGCCAATGGCGCCGCATGACCACGCCGAACAGCCAGCCTCCAACAGCCCCCAGCAGGCAGCCACAGGTGATAACACTGGTAAAAGTAGAGAGGCTCGCGATCCAGCCGCCGTCGTCGCGGCTGACGATGAAGCTGAACACCACTACCGCCAGCAGCGCTCCGATGGGGTCGATGACGATGCCTTCCCAGCGCAGGATGTTGGCGATCGACGAGCGCGGTCGCACGACGCGCAGCATCGGAACAATCACAGTGGGACCGGTGACCAGGGTCAGGGTGCCGAACAGCAGCGCCAGTTCCCAGGAGAAATCCAGCAGCCAGTGCGTGGCGATCGCGATCACCGCCCATGTCAGAAGCGCGCCGACAGTCACCATTCGCCGCACCACGCTGCCGATTTCGCGCCATTCGGAGACGTGCAGGGTGAGGCTGCCCTCGAAGAGGATCAGTGCCACCGACAGGGAAATCAGCGGGAACAACAGCGGGCCGAACAGCGCCTCGGGGTCCAGTAGGCCGGTCACCGGTCCGCTGAGTATGCCGGCCACCAATAGGAAGAGGATCGCCGGCAGACGCAGGCGCCATGCCAGCCACTGGCTGAACAGCGCAGCCGCGCCTATACCGCCCAGGCCCAGCAAGATGTGGTGTTCGCTCATTGGAAGTCCTTGTCGGGGATGAATCGTATACAGCGCTATGAAAGACTAGCGTTTCGTACAGTCAAGGCCGCCATTCATGCCCGCGCTAGACCATCCCCTGATCGACCGTTTCCTCGATGCCCTCTGGCTGGAGAAGGGACTTTCCGAACACACCCGCTCGGCTTATCGCAGCGACCTCGCGCACTTCAACAGCTGGCTGGACGATCGCGGTCTGGCGCTGGATAAAGCCGGACGCGATCTCATCCTCGATCACCTCGCCTGGCGTTTGGAACAGGGCTACAAGGCACGCTCCACCGCTCGGTTTCTCTCCGGCCTGCGCGGTTTCTACCGTTTCCTGCTGCGGGAGAACCTGATCATCGAGGACCCGACCCTGCAGATAGACTTGCCACAGCTGGGGCGACCGTTGCCCAAGTCGCTTTCCGAGGCCGATGTGGAGGCGCTGCTGGAGGCGCCCGAGCTCGACGATCCCATCGGCATGCGCGACCGCGCCATGCTCGAAGTGCTCTACGCCTGCGGCCTACGCGTGACCGAACTGGTTAGCCTGACCCTGGAGCAGGTCAACCTGCGCCAAGGCGTACTCAAGGTCTTCGGCAAGGGCAGCAAGGAGCGTCTGGTGCCCCTGGGCGAAGAAGCAATTGCCTGGATCGAACGCTACCAGCGCGAAGCGCGGCCCTTCCTGCTCGACGGCAAGCCCAGCGACGTGCTCTTCCCCAGCCTGCGTGGCGAGCAGATGACCCGCCAGACTTTCTGGCACCGCATCAAGCACCAGGCCCGGGTGGCCGGTATCGGCAAGTCGTTGTCGCCGCACACCTTGCGCCATGCCTTCGCCACTCACTTGCTCAATCACGGCGCTGACCTGCGCGTGGTGCAGATGCTACTTGGCCACAGCGACCTGTCCACCACCCAGATTTATACCCACATCGCCCGTGCCCGACTGCAGGAACTGCACGCCCGCCACCACCCGAGGGGGTGAGCCGGATCAGGCGACGCATGCGTCGCCCCGGCGAACGACCGGCCATGGATGGCCGGGCCGGGGTTGAACCGGGCAAAAGGGCGACGACAGGGATGTCATGCACAAGCGCTGGACCTCGCGCATGCGTCGCCCCGGCGAACGACCGGCCTACGCAGCACCAGCCAGCAGCCTACGCAATCCACCGGGCGTCAGACGACTGCGTGTTGGGCCTTCTGTGGTAGGCTTGAGCGGTTTCCGTACGTCCGCCGCTCGACAGGAGTACCCATGCGCGTGACCCGTCTTATCGCTGGCCTGGCCCTCGGCCTCGCCAGCACCATCAGCCTCGCCGACGATCCGGACCAGGCCATCCGCAAGACCCTCGATGCCCTGGAACTTGGACTGCCCATCGAATCCATCGGTGAAAGCCCGATGAACGGCATCTACCAGGTGCAACTCAAGGGCGGTCGCATGCTTTACACCAGCGCCGACGGCCAGTACCTGATGCAGGGCGACCTGTATCACGTGCAGAACGGCAAGCCGGTGAACCTCACCGAGCAGGCCGAGAGCCGCTCCATCGCCAAGGAAATCAACGCCATCCCTGCTGGCGAGATGGTGGTGTTCTCGCCCAAGGAGCCGGCCAAGGCGCATATCACCGTGTTCACCGACACCGACTGCGGCTACTGCCAGAAGCTGCACAGCGAAGTGCCGGAGCTGAACCGTCGCGGTATCGAAGTGCGCTACGTCGCCTTCCCGCGCCAGGGCATCGGCAGCCATGGCTACAACAGCCTGGTCAGCGTCTGGTGCAGCAAGGACCGCCAAGCTGCCATGAACACGGCCAAGTCCCGCAAAGAACTTCCGGCTGCGACCTGCGATAACCCGGTGGCCAAGCAGTTCGAACTGGGCCAGATGATCGGCGTCAACGGCACCCCGGCCATCGTGCTCGGCAACGGCCAGATGATTCCGGGATACCAGCCAGCTCCGCAGCTGGCCAAACTGGCCCTGGAAGCCAAGTAATCCGGGCGCCCAGCTTGATTGACCAATAAACAGCCGCTTCGTAAAGTGCGGCTCTTTTCCTCGGCCGGGATACACCCGGCCGTTTTCGCAGTGATGATGGGGAGTTCAGCGTGAAGCCGGTAAAAGTAGGCATCTGTGGCCTTGGGACCGTCGGTGGCGGCACCTTCAACGTACTCAAACGCAACGCCGAGGAAATTGCCCGCCGTGCCGGGCGTGGAATCGAAGTTGCCCAGATTGCCGCTCGTCGCCCCAACCCGAAGTGTGAAACCGGCGCCACCCCCATCACCGCCGACATCTTCGACGTGGCCAACAACCCGGAAATCGACATCGTCATCGAGCTGATCGGTGGCTACACCCTGGCCCGTGAGCTCGTAATGAAGGCCATCGAGAATGGCAAGCACGTGGTCACCGCCAACAAGGCGCTGATCGCCGTGCACGGCAACGAAATCTTTGCCAAAGCGCGCGAGAAGGGTGTCATGGTCGCCTTCGAGGCTGCCGTTGCCGGCGGCATCCCGGTGATCAAGGCGATCCGCGAAGGACTCGCTGCCAACCGCATCAACTGGCTGGCCGGCATCATCAACGGCACCGGCAACTTCATCCTCACCGAAATGCGTGAGAAGGGCCGCGCCTTTGAGGACGTGCTGAAGGAAGCCCAGGCGCTGGGTTACGCAGAAGCCGACCCGACCTTCGACGTCGAAGGCATCGACGCCGCTCACAAGCTGACCATCCTTGCATCCATTGCCTTCGGCATCCCGCTTCAGTTCGACAAGGCCTACACCGAAGGCATCTCGAAGCTGACCAGCGCCGACGTCAACTACGCCGAGGCCCTGGGCTACCGGATCAAACACCTGGGTGTGGCTCGTCGCACCGATAGCGGCTTCGAGCTGCGCGTGCATCCGACCCTGATTCCGGCCGACCGCCTGATCGCGAACGTCAATGGCGTGATGAACGCTGTGATGGTCAATGGCGACGCCGCCGGCAGCACCCTTTACTACGGCGCTGGCGCTGGCATGGAGGCCACTGCCTCTGCCGTGGTCGCCGACGTGGTGGACGTGGTCCGCGCGCTGACCACCGACCCGGAAAACCATGTGCCGCACCTGGCGTTCCAGCCGGACTCCCTGTCCGACCACCCGATCCTGCCGATCGAAGCCTGCGAGAGCGCCTACTACCTGCGCATTCAGGCCAAGGATCATCCGGGCGTGCTGGCACAGGTCGCGACCATCCTGTCGGAGCGCGGCATCAACATCGAATCCATCATGCAGAAAGAAGTCGAAGAGCAGGACGGCCTGGTGCCGATGATCCTGGTTACCCACCGGGTCGTCGAGGCGCGCGTCAACGACGCCATCGCCGCGCTGGAAGCTCTGGAAGACGTGGTAGGCAGCGTAGTGCGCATCCGCGTCGAGCAACTGAACTAAGCAGCCACCGGGCGCTGGTGCCGCCGCGAGGGGCGATCCCCCGGAGCGACGCACCAGCCCCGGCCGCTCGAAACCAAGGTTTTAAGACATGCGCTATATCAGTACCCGCGGCCAGGCTCCGGCCCTGAACTTCGAAGACGTGCTGCTGGCTGGCCTGGCCAGTGACGGTGGCCTCTACGTACCGGAAAACCTGCCGCGCTTCACCCAGGAAGAAATCGCCTCCTGGGCCGGCCTGCCGTACCACGAACTGGCCTTCCGCGTGATGCGCCCCTTTGTTGCCGGCAGCATCAATGACGCCGACTTCAAGAAGATCCTCGAGGAAACCTACGGCGTCTTCGCCCACAACGCCGTGGCGCCGCTGCGCCAGCTGAATGGCAATGAGTGGGTGCTGGAGCTGTTCCATGGTCCGACCCTGGCGTTCAAGGACTTCGCCCTGCAACTGCTGGGTCGCCTGCTCGACCACGTGCTGAGCAAGCGCGGCGAGCGTGTGGTGATCATGGGCGCCACCTCGGGCGACACCGGATCGGCTGCGATCGAAGGCTGCAAAGCCTGCGAACACGTCGATATCTTCATCATGCACCCGCACAATCGCGTGTCCGAAGTGCAGCGCCGCCAGATGACCACCATCCTCGGCGACAACATCCATAACATCGCGGTCGAGGGCAACTTCGACGACTGCCAGGAGATGGTCAAGGCGAGCTTCGCCGACCAGGGCTTCCTCAAGGGTACTCGCCTGGTCGCGGTCAACTCGATCAACTGGGCGCGGATCATGGCCCAGATCGTCTACTACTTCCACGCAGCCCTGCAGCTGGGTGGCCCGGCGCGCTCCGTGGCGTTCTCCGTGCCCACCGGCAACTTCGGCGACATCTTCGCCGGCTACCTGGCGCGCAACATGGGCCTGCCGATCAGCCAACTGATCGTCGCCACCAACCGCAACGACATCCTGCACCGCTTCATGAGCGGCAATCAGTACGTCAAGGACACCCTGCACCCGACCCTGTCGCCGTCGATGGACATCATGGTGTCGTCCAACTTCGAGCGCCTTCTGTTCGACCTGCACGGTCGTAACGGTGCTGCCATCGCCAACCTGATGGACACCTTCAAGCAGGGCGGCGGCTTCAGCGTCGAGGAAGACCGCTGGACCGAAGCGCGCAAGCTGTTCGACTCTCTGGCCGTGGATGACGCAGCTACCTGCGAAACCATCGCCGAGGTGTACAAGGAGTGCGGCGAACTGCTGGACCCGCACACCGCGATCGGCGTTCGCGCTGCCCGCGAGTGCCGCCGCAGCCTGGCCACCCCGATGGTCACCCTGGGTACCGCTCATCCGGTCAAATTCCCGGAAGCGGTGGAAAAGGCTGGCGTTGGCCAGGTCCCGGCCCTGCCGCCGCACCTCGCCGACCTGTTCCAGCGCGAGGAACGCTGCACCGTGCTGCCGAACGACCTGAAGCAGATCCAGGCCTTCGTCAGCCAGCATGGCAACCGCGGCAAGCCGCTGTAATCCAGGCGCCAGAACGAAAAGGCCGGCTCCCGAAAGGGGCCGGCCTTTTTTATGGCATTGCGTCGAGACCTCGTAGGGGCGAACTCATTCGCCAAGGGATGTGTAGCATCCCCCTTAGGTATCGCAGGGCAACTCTTCGACCTGCTTGGCGAATGAATTCGCCCCTACAGGAAAATCGGCTCTGTTCCAGCGGCGATCAGATCGCCCCATTTCCCTTCAGCGCCGTAACCTGCTCGGCGCTGTAACCCAGGGCGGCCAGCACCTCTGCGTTGTGCTCTCCAAGTTCCGGACCGATCCATTCGGTCGAGCCGGGCGTGTCGGAGAGCTTGGGGACGATGCCCGGCATCTTGAATGGCTTGCCATCCGGCAGCTTTGCCGAGAGGAACATTTCCCGGGCGAGGAATTGCGGGTCGGCGAACATGTCTTCGGCAGAGAAGATGCGGCTGGCCGGCACTTCGGCGCGGTTCAGCACGGCCAGCACCTCGTCCAGCGGCAGCGAGCCCACCCAGCGGTCGATCACCCCATAGAGTTCTTCGCGACGTGCGTCGCGACCGTCGTTGCTGGCCAGGGTCGGATCGTTGGCCAGGTCCTCGCGGCCGATGGCCAGCATGAAGCGTTTGAAGATGGCATCGCCGTTGGCGCCGATCTGTACGTGACGGCCATCGGCGGCGGTGTGGATAGAGGAGGGGGTGATGCCGGGCATGATGTTGCCGGTGCGTTCGCGAATGAAACCGAACACGTCGAACTCCGGCACCATGCTTTCCATCATGGCGAATACCGCTTCGTAGAGCGCCACGTCCACTACCTGGCCCAGGCCGCCATTCACCTCGCGATGGCGCAGCGCCATGAGCGCGCCGATCACGCCCCAGAGGGCGGCGATGGAGTCGCCGATGGAGATGCCGGTGCGCACCGGCGGGCGATCCTCGAAACCGGTGATGTAACGCAGGCCACCCATGGACTCACCCACCGCGCCGAAGCCCGGTTGGTCCTTGTAGGGGCCGCTCTGGCCGAAGCCGGATAGCCGTACCATCACCAGCTTGGGGTTGAGGGCATGAATCACGTCCCAGCCCAGGCCCAGCTTCTCCAGCACGCCGGGGCGGAAGTTCTCGATCAGGATGTCCGCTTCGGTCAACAGCTTCTTGAGGATGTCCCGGCCATCGGGGTGTTTCAGGTTCAGCGTCAGCGACTTCTTGTTGCGCGCCTGTACGAACCACCAGAGCGACGTGCCTTCGTACAGCTTGCGCCACTTGCGCAGTGGGTCGCCGCCATCGGGGGATTCGATCTTGATGACTTCGGCGCCGAACTCCGCGCACAGGCGCGAGGCGAAGGGACCGGCGATCAGCGTGCCGAGCTCGATTACTTTGAGGCCGGCGAGTGGTTTGGCGGGGGCGTTCATCGGGATGTCCATGGGCCAGGCAATGGCGGCGACTCTACTCCCTTGGAGGTTGTTGCGAACAGCCTGGATTGTCGCTGGCGCGCCATTCCCGGGCGACTTAAAGTTCTTGGCAGGCCCCCGATTCGAACGCGTCGACGACCATGCCAGATCGCCTTGCCAGCCGCAGCCACTTGTCGCCCGGAACGTATCGGGAGGAGGGTGCATGCAACTGAATGTTCCCACGCTGGTGCTTGTGGATATCTATGTCCTCGCCCTGGTCGGCCTGCTCATGCTGCACGCCTGGCGTCGTGGTCGTCGCGAACCGACGCTCGGTTACCTCGCCGCCATGCTGCTGCTCGGTGCCCTGGGCACGGTGCTGGGCAGCCTGCGCGGCATGGGCATGGACTTCGTTCCGCTGGTGCTGGGCAATGTGGTGCTTCATTTCTGCGGGGCCATGAACTGGACCGCCATGCGCGTGTTCGCCGGGCGCCAGCCGCACCTGTTGGGTATCTGCGCCGGCTCGCTGGTCTGGATGCTGCTCTGTCTAAACCCGGCGTTCTACGAATCCCTTACCGTGCGCGTTGCTGTCAGCTCGCTGATCACAGTCTGTTACTGCGGGCTGAGCGCCCATGAGCTGTGGCGCAGTCGCCAGTCGCTGGAAGTGGCCTACATGCCTGCTTTGGTACTGACCCTCTTCCACATGGTTTTCTACAGCGCGCGCATTGTGATCGATCGCGGCATGCCGTTCGATGCAGCCATGGCCAGCAGCGGCCAGGGCACCAGTTTCTTCTCCCTGCTGGTATTCGAGACCCTGCTGTACGCCATCGGCATTGCCTTCGTCACCCTCGCGATGGTCAAGGAACGCGCCGAACTGAAGTTTCGCGCTGCCGCCTATTGCGACCCGCTTACAGGGGTCGGCAACCGGCGCGCCTTCATGACCACTGGGGAATACCTGCTGGAAAGTTGTGAGCACCGGCGCGAACCGGTTGCACTACTGCTCTGCGACCTCGACCACTTCAAGCGGCTGAATGACAGCTACGGCCATGCTGCCGGCGACGAGGCCCTGGTCGCGTTCACCCGTATTGCCGTCGGCAGCATGCGCAAGCAGGACGTCTTCGGCCGCATCGGGGGCGAAGAATTCGCCTGCCTGCTGGCCGATGCCGACGACGAAGCCGGTGCCCAGGTGGCCGAGCGCATCCGCCGCGAGTTCGCCGAACTGCCATTCCAAGAGCCGGGGGAGCTCAGCGTCAGCATCGGAATCGTCAGCTCCAAGGAAGCAGGTTACGACCTGTTCCGCCTGCTCTCGATGGCCGACGACGCCCTCTACGCGGCGAAAGACAAGGGGCGCAACCGCATCCAGCGCTACCCCGCCGATTAGCTGGAAGCCCCAGCCAAGGCAATGGAATCAGGGTAGACTTGCGCCCCTCCGCGAATCACCAAGAAGCCCGTCATGGCCCTCCAAGCGACCCCCTACAAAGTCGAACTCAACCTCACTGACCTGGATCGCAGCGTCTACGAGAACCTGCGTTTCACCGTCGCCAAGCACCCCTCGGAAACCGAGGAACGCCTGGCCGTGCGGTTGATCGCCTACGCGCTGTGGTACCACGAGCAGCTGGCTTTCGGCCGTGGCCTGTCGGACGTAGACGAGCCGGCTTTGTGGGAAAAGAGCCTGGATGACCGCGTCCTGCACTGGATCGAGGTGGGGCAGCCGGACGCCGAGCGCATCACCTGGTGCTCGCGCCGTACCGAGCGCTTCAGCCTGGTGGCCTATGGCAACCTGCGCGTCTGGCAGACCAAGGTCCTGGACGGCGTGCGCAGCCTGAAAAACATCAATGTCGTCGCCGTCGGCCAGGAAGCCCTGGAAGAACTGGCCCGCGACCTCCCGCGCTCGATCAGCTGGAGCGTGATGATCAGCGACGGCGAGCTGTTCGTCACCGATGAGCGCGGCCAGCACGAAGTTCCCTTGGAGTGGCTGGCCGGGGAGCGCTGATCGGAAATCCGGAGGATTTCCGGGGCAGGGCGCCAAGCCCTCGCCCCAAGGCCCTTTCCCGGGAGGGAGAGGGGAAGTCGATTCAAAGATTGGACCTTTCATGCGTATCGAACACCGCGTCCTACCCGATGTCCTGCCTGACCTGGGCGAGCTGCCCCCGCTGCTGACCCGCCTCTACGCTGCCCGTGGCGTACAGTCCGTGGCGGAGCTGGACAAGAGCCTGGCGCGGTTGATTCCTTACCAGCAGCTCAAGGGCATCGACGCTGCGGTGGAACTGCTGGTCGAGGCCCTGGAAAAGCGCCAGCGCATCCTTTATGTCGGCGACTTCGATGCCGACGGTGCGACTGCCAGCAGCGTTGGCGTACTCGGCCTGCGCATGCTCGGTGCCTTCCATGTCGATTACCTGGTCCCCAACCGCTTCGAGTACGGCTACGGCCTGACGCCAGAAATAGTTGCCGTTGCCCTGACCCGCCAGCCGGACCTGCTGGTGACGGTGGATAACGGCATTTCCAGTGTCGAAGGCGTGGCAGCCGCGAAGGCTGCGGGGCTCAAGGTGCTGGTCACCGACCACCACCTGCCGGGGCCGGAATTGCCCGCGGCGGACGCCATCGTCAATCCCAACCAGCCTGGCTGCGACTTCCCGAGCAAGTCTCTGGCCGGCGTCGGCGTGATCTTCTACGTGCTAATGGCGCTGCGCGCTCGCCTGCGTGAGCTGGACTGGTTCAATCGTGCCGGCCTCAAGGAACCCAACCTCGGCGACCTGCTCGACCTGGTGGCGTTGGGCAGCGTCGCCGACGTGGTGCCCCTGGACGCCAACAACCGCATCCTCGTGCACCAGGGTCTGGCGCGCATCCGCGCCGGCCGTGCCCGTGCCGGCCTCAAGGCGATCCTCGAAGTTGCCGGGCGTCCGGCAGGGCGCATCACCTCGACCGACCTCGGCTTCATCCTCGGCCCCCGCCTGAACGCTGCCGGCCGCCTGGACGACATGAGCCTGGGCATCGAATGCCTGCTTTGCGAAGACGAGGCCCTGGCCCGCGACATGGCCGTGCAACTGGACCAGCTCAACCAGGACCGCAAGGCCATCGAGCAGGGCATGCAGCGCGAGGCGCTGGCGCAACTGAAGAACCTGCCTATCGAAGACATGCCATTCGGGCTCTGCGTATTCGAGCCGGACTGGCACCAGGGCGTGATTGGCATCCTCGCCTCGCGCCTGAAGGAGCGCTACCACCGTCCGACCATTGCCTTCGCCGATGCTGGCGACGGTCTGCTCAAGGGCTCGGCACGCTCAGTGCCGGGCTTCCACATCCGTGACGCGCTGGATGCCGTCGCCGCCCGCCATCCGGGTCTGATCAGCAAGTTCGGTGGTCACGCCATGGCCGCTGGCTTGTCCCTGCCTGTGGAAAACTTTGGTGCCTTCGCTGCCGCGTTCGACGCCGAGACCCGCCGGCAGCTCGATGAAGACGACCTCACCGGCCGCCTGCTTTCCGACGGTCAACTGAGTATCGAGGAGTTCCACCTGGAGCTTGCCCGTGCCCTACGCCTGGCCGGCCCCTGGGGCCAGCACTTCCCCGAGCCGCTGTTCCATGGCGTATTCCAGATCGTCCAACAGCGCCTGGTCGGCGAGCGCCATCTGAAGCTGGTGCTGAAAAGTGAATGCGGTTCGGTGCAACTGGACGGCATCGCCTTCAATATCGACCGCGAGCAATGGCCCAACGCCAGCGTTCGCTGGGCGGAAGTGGCCTACAAGCTGGACGTCAACGAATACCGTGGCCAGGAAAGCGTGCAACTGATGGTCGCCCACATCGCCCCACGCTGAGCGCCCACGTAAGCAACTCGTAGGTTGGCGTTGAGCGAAGCGCAGCCCAACTTGGCGCGCATAGCGTGCCCGGTTCGTTGGGCCTCGCGGGCTCGGCCCCAACCAAAGGGGCCGCTGCGCTGCCCTTCGCGATTGCAATCGCCCCCACAAGAACAGTCTCCGTTCGTCCGTCACCCCGTCCGCGCAAACCTCCGATCCGGGTCTACGCTGATCCAGTCCTGCGCCCCCGAGAAAAAAAATTTCGGCCTGTTGTCGATCTCGTCGATTCCCCATCGACCATTAAGCACAGTCAGCAGGCAACGGTCGCAGGCTGATGTTCATGCAACCCAACAGGAGAACAACAATGCGCTTCATGGTGATTGTCAAAGCAACCAAGGAATCGGAAGCGGGCATCATGCCCAGCACGGAACTGCTCACGGCCATGGGCCAGTACAACGAAGAGCTCGTCAACGCCGGCATCCTGCTTGCTGGTGAGGGACTGCATCCCAGTTCAAAAGGAGCGCGAGTCGTGTTCAAGGGCAAGGACCGCACTGTCATCGACGGCCCCTTCGCAGAAACCAAGGAACTGATCGCCGGCTTCTGGCTGTTCAAGGTCAATTCCCTGGAAGAGTGCATCGAGTGGGTCAAACGCTGCCCCAACCCCATGATCTCCGAGTCCGAGATCGAAATTCGCCAGGTGTTCGAGGCCGAGGACTTCGGCGCGGAGTTCACTCCTGAGCTGCGCGAGCAGGAACAGCGCGTTTTCGAGAAAGCCCGGCAGCAGTGACCGCTATCCATCACGGACAGGAGACCATCATGAAAATCGATCCCTACCTCACGTTCGATGGCCAGTGTGGCCCCGCCTTCCAGTTCTACGCCAAGGTGCTGAACGGCACCCTGGAAGCCTTCCTGAGCTTCGCCGAAAGCCCAGCCTGCGAGGATGTGCCGGAGAACTTCCGCGACAAGATCATGCATGCCCGCCTTGCTGTGGGTGATCAGGTGATCATGGGCTCGGATTGCCCGCCTCAAGTGCCTTTCAAGGGCATCAGCGGCATCAGCGTTTCAATCAACGTAGACCGCATAGTCGAGGCCGAGCGGGTCTTCAATGCGCTGGCCGAGGGCGGTCAGGTACAGATGCCCCTGGCGCAGACTTTCTGGGCCGCGCGCTTTGGCATGCTGGTGGACCGCTTCGGAGTGCCCTGGATGATCAACTGTGAGAAGGATCATTAGTTCTCAAAAGTAGCTGCGGCGCCGGGGTCTCCCCGGCGTTGTGGGCCTAAGCTTCTGGAGTCATCTGAAGCGGACGGTTCCAATGTTCCTGATCCATAGGCTGCGTGATCACGTCAGCCGTTTCCACTATCGCCGCGATTGGCTGCGCGCCGATCTCACGGCCGGCCTGTCAGTCGCCGCCGTGCAGATTCCTACGGCCATCGCCTATGCGCAGATCATCGGCTTTCCCGCTCAGGTCGGGCTCTACGCCTGCATCCTGCCGATGCTGATCTACGCTCTGGTGGGCGGCTCCCGGCAGCTTATGGTCGGGCCGGATGCCGCCACCGCAGCCATGGTGGCCGCCGCTATTACCCCGCTGGCGGCAGGCGATCCACAGCGTCTGGTACACCTGTCGATGATCGTCGCAGTGATGGTTGGCCTGCTGTCGATCGTGGCTGGCTTCATCCGAGCCGGTTTCATCGCCAGCTTCCTCTCACGGCCCATCCTCGTGGGCTACCTCAACGGTATCGGCCTCAGCCTGCTGGCTGGCCAGCTCGGCAAACTGCTGGGTTACCAGAGCGAAACCAGCGGCTTCATCGCCGGCCTGCTGGCGATGATCCGCAATCTGGCCGACACCCATCTGCCGACCCTGGCCTTGGGCGCCGCGGCGCTGCTGCTGATGATCGTCCTGCCGCGGCGCTGGCCACGGCTGCCGGTCTCGCTGGTGGCCCTCGTGCTGGCTTCGCTGGCGGCCGCCTGGCTCGGGCTCGACCGTCACGGAGTGGCCCTGCTGGGCGCCGTCCCGGCCGGGCTGCCCGAACTGAGCTGGCCGCGCGCCAGCTACCAGGAGCTGCTCAGCCTGCTACGCGACGCCACCGGTATCACGATCGTCAGCTTCTGCAGCGCCATGCTCACCGCTCGCAGCTTCGCCGCCCGTCACGGCTATGCCATCGACGCCAACCACGAATTCATTGCCCTGGGCCTGGCCAACGTCGGCGCCGGGGTGTCGCAGTCCTTCGTCATCAGCGGCGCGGACTCGCGCACCGCGGTGAACGACCTGGTGGGCGGCAAGACCCAGATGGTCAGCGTGGTGGTGGCGCTGGTGATTGTCGCGGTACTGGTGTTCCTCCATGGTCCCCTGGCCTGGGTGCCCATTGCGGCCCTTGGCGCGGTGCTGATGCTGGCAGGGTGGGGACTGATCGATTTTCGTACGATCAAGGCCTTTTGGCGCCTCAGCCGCTTCGAGTGCGGGCTCTGCCTGCTGACCACCGTGGGGGTGCTGGGCGTCGGTGTGCTGCCCGGCATCTTCGTTGCCATTTCCCTGGCCCTGCTGCGCCTGCTGTATCTCACCTATCGCCCCACCGACGCGGTGCTTGGCTGGGTGGAAGGCGTGGATGGCCAGGTGGAGGTTGGGCGTTATCCACAGGCCACCACCTTGCCGGGGCTGATCATCTACCGATTCGACGCGCCGCTGCTGTTCTTCAATGCCGATTACTTCAAGCAGCGCCTGCTGGCTGTGGTGGAGCGGTCGGAAGCCCCGCGCGCGGTGTTGCTCAACGCCGAAACCATGATCAACCTGGACGTCACGGGCCTGGCCACCTTGCGTGAGGTGCAGGAAACCCTCGCGGCCCGTGGCGTTTTTCTCGGCTTTGCCCGTCTCTTCGGTCCGGCCCACGACCTGTTGCTACGCTCCGGGCAGTTTGGCGAGCTGAAACCGCCGCTGGTATTCAGCTCGGTACGTGCCGGCATCAATGCCTACCGTATCTGGCTGGCGAAGCAGGCCTTGCAGGAAAAGCAGCCTGTCGCGTAAACCACAGGATCAACCCATTGGAAACCAAGGAACGACCATGGACCCTTTCATGCAAGCCGCCATCGAAGAAGCCCGCCAGGGCCTGGCCGAGGGCGGGATTCCCATCGGCTCGGTGATCGTCCACAAGGGCCGCATCATCGGTCGGGGTCATAACCGCCGTATCCAGGAAGGCAGTGCGATCAAGCACGGTGAGATGGACGCCTTCGAGAACGCCGGCCGCCAGCCCGCCAGCGTCTACCGGGAGGCGGTGCTCTACACCACGCTGTCGCCCTGTTCCATGTGCAGCGGCGCGATCCTGCTCTACGGCATTCCCAAAGTGATCATCGGCGAGAACCGCACCTTCATGGGCGAGGAGGAACTGCTTCGCTCCCGTGGCGTGGAGCTGGAGGTGCTGCAGGATGCCGAGTGCGTGAAGCTCATGGAGGATTTCATCGAAGCCCGGCCGGAGTTGTGGAACGAGGATATCGGCGAGCCGGCGGCCTGATCCCAAACCAACGCCACAACCGCATCGTCCCCCCTGGCGCCCGCCAGTGGGACCCCTTGCGAGAGCCCCTCTCGCAAGGGGACTACCAATCGTCGAGTAGCGACTATGCTGGTATTCAGCCGATCCAGCAGCGGATCGGAGACGTCGCTTTAGGCCCGACACGATAGGGGTGTCTAGGCTGGAAGCCGGCAGAAATGACGATCATTGAACAGAAATGACTTGGATCAGACTCCAGTGCGGCTTGAGGATCTTGCGCCGTACGTCCGTTGGATCGCTGCCAAGCAGTAGGAATGTCCGACTGGTTTTGCCTGATTGCTACAGCAGAAGGAGAGCTCAATGCTGTCAAGTTCCGTTTCGGAAAGGATCCTGTCTCGCGGCCTGATGGATGTGCTCATTCGAGCAGGCCTGGTCGCGATCCTCGCCATTTCCTGCTACCAGGTTTTCCATCCCTTCCTCAACCTGATGCTCTGGGCATTGATCCTGGGGGTCACTTTCTATCCACTGCATCAGAGTCTGAAGGCCAAGCTGGGCATGCGTGATGGCCACGTGGCCACGCTGATCGTTGTGGTTTCCCTGATTCTGCTGATGGTGCCGGTCTACCTGCTGGCATCTTCCATGGCCGAGTCGGTGCAGGGGGCCATCGAACTGTTCAAGGGCGGTGAACTGAATATTCCATCACCCAACGCGTCCGTTGCCAGCTGGCCCCTGATCGGCCAGCCGTTGTTCGACTTCTGGCAGCAGGCGTCGGTCGACCTGACCAGCCTGATGAAGAAGTTGCTGCCCCACCTGCGCGGCTTCGGCATGAGCATGTTCGGCAAGCTGGCCGGCGTAGGGGCGGGCTTTCTGCTGTTCATCGCCGCATTGATCGTGGCAGGCATCTTCATGGCATTTGGCGAGAATGGTCACCGCAGTGCCATACAGATCGCTTCACGCATCTCCGGGCCGGACCGTGGCCCGCAGATCGCCGAGCTTTGCACGGCGACCATTCGTGCAGTGGCGCAGGGCGTGGTCGGCATTGCCTTCATCCAGATGCTGCTGGTGGGCATCGCCTTCGTGCTGATGGGAATCCCGGGCGCTGGCCTCCTGGCGCTCGGCGTGTTGCTGCTGGGCATCATGCAACTGCCCGCACTGCTGATCACCATTCCGGTGATCATCTTCGTGTTCGCCAGCCAAGGAGCGACCGCCGGAGCCATCATCTTCGCCATCTACACCTTCGTTGCCGGGATGTCGGACAACGTCCTGAAACCCCTGTTGCTGGGGCGTGGTGTCAACGTACCGATGCCCGTGGTGCTGATCGGCGCCCTGGGCGGCATGGTCACCGGCGGCATCATTGGGTTGTTCATTGGCCCGGTCATGCTGGCCGTCGGCTACATGCTGTTCTGGCACTGGGTCGACGACCAGCCGGAAAGCGCGGCGGTGACAACCACTTCGGAAGAAGAGACGACGACCTGACGCTCCGACTTCCCCATGTACATGGCCGGCAGATCTACCTGGCTGTTCCTGTTCGGAGCCCTTGGCCTCAGTGGCTGCGTGCGTCTGGGACCGGATTTCCAGACGCCGCGCGAACCCTGGATCGACCAATGGAACAGTCCGGCCATCGCGCAGGCGAGCCTTGATCGCCCGCAGCCGGACTTCCGCCAATGGTGGCAAGTGTTCACCGACCCGGTCCTCGATGCCCTGATTGCCGAAGCCGACGCGTACAACCCAAGCCTGGAAATTGCCGGCCTGCGGGTGATGGAGGCGCGCGCGCAGCTCGGCATCGCCATGAGCGGCCGATATCCGCAGGTGCAGCAGGTCAGTGCTGATGCGCTGTACCTGGACCGCAACCAATCCGGGGGGCGCAATCCGCAAGACAGCCATTCCTGGCAATACGGTGCGGGCTTCGACGCGGCCTGGGAGCTGGATTTCTGGGGACGATTCAGCCGCGCCATCGAGTCGGCCGACGCCGCCTACTTCGCCGCCTATGCCAACTACGAAGACGTGCTGGTGCTGCTGCGTGCCCAGGTGGCGGACACCTACTTCTCACTGCGCACCTTCGAGGCTCGCCTGCGCATCGCCCGTGACAACGCCGAACGGCAGCGGCGCAGCTTCGAGATCACCGAGCGGCGCTTCCGCAGTGGTGACAGCGACGAGCTGGACTTCCAGCAAGCCAAGACCCAGTACCTCGGCACCCTGGCTACCATCCCTGACCTGGAAAGCCAGGTGCTTCGCACGCGCAATGCCCTGGCCGTGCTGGTGGGCCGGCCGCCAGGTCCACTGCCGGAGCTGCGCGAACGAGAGGGCCTGATTCCATTGCTGGATCGCGCGGTGCTGCAGGACGTTCCCGCCAACCTGCTGCTACGTCGTCCCGACGTCCGCGCAGCCGAGCTCGCGGTTGCCGCCCAGTCGGCGTTGATCGGCGTATCCGAGGCGGATCTCTATCCTTCCATCACCCTGCTGGGCAGCATCGGCTGGAGCGCCTCGACCCTGGATGGCGCTTCCGACAGCCTGGACCTGGCCGCGGGGCCGAGCCTGGTGTGGAACGTGTTCGACCATGGTCGGATCAAGAACGATGTGCGCGTCCAGGATGCGCGCCTGCAACAGCTCATCGAGGTTTACCGTGACGGCGTGCGCCAGGCCGCGCGCGAGGCCGACGACGCCGCCACCGGGCTGATCAAATCGCTCGAAAGCGAACGCATCCGGCGCGAGGCTGCCGAATCGGCGGAGCGCTCCCTGACCCTGGCAATGGCGCAGTACCGCGAAGGCTTCGCAGATTTCCAGCGGGTGCTGGATGCCCAGCGGGAGCTATTCCAGCAGCAGGACAGCTATCTGGTCAGCCGCAGCAACGCAGTGGCCAACCTGATCGGACTGTACAAGGCCCTGGGCGGTGGCTGGTACAGCACGAGACCGTTGATCGACGACAGTACGCGCCAGCAGATGCAGCAACGCACCGATTGGGGTGACCTGCTGGACGAGCCCGATGCGCCGTCCGACTCGTCTCCGATCGAACAAGGTGAACGACCATGACCGATTCTCTTCAGGCCAATCCGCAGCCACCGGCCCAGCCCGCTCCCGAGAAGGCTGCGGACGGCGCGAAGAAGGGGACCCGCTGGGTCGCCCTGGTCATCGTCCTGACGCTGGTCTGGTACCTGCTGGCCGATCGTTTCACCCCCTATACGCAGCAGGCGCGACTGCAGGCCTTCGTGGTGCCGGTGGCCGCTGAAGTAGCCGGCCGGGTCACCAAGGTGCACGTTCGCAACAACCAGGACGTCAAGGTGGGCGAGGTGCTGTTCGAAGTGGACCCGACGCACTACCAGATTGCCGTCGACCGCGCCCGTGCCGACCTGGAAACCGTACGCCGGCAGGTGGGGGCGAGCACTGCCGCCATTGATTCGGCACTGGCTTCCCAGCGGGCCGCCGAGGCCAACGAACTGAAGGCGCGCCAGGACAGCGAACGCCTTGAACGCCTCTACCAGCAGGACCCGGGCACTCTCTCCGTACGGCGCCTGGAAGGGGCGCGGGCATCCCGCGAGCAGGCCATCAGCCAGGTAGCGGCAGCGCGGGCCGAAGTGCAGCGTGCTCGGGAGCAGCAAGGTGGCAGCGAAGCGGAGAACGCGCAGTTGCGCAGTGCCGCCACCGCCCTGGAAAAGGCCGAACTGGACCTGGCCAACACCCAGGTCAGGGCACGCTCGGCCGGCCTGATCACCGACCTTCGCACCGACATCGGGCAGTACGTGGGGGCGGGTAACCCGGTGATGACCCTGATCGCCATCCACGACCTGTGGATAAGCGCCGACTTCACTGAAAACAACCTGGGCCACGTCCAGCCGGGGGCTCCGGTCGCCATCGTGCTCGATGCCCTGCCTGGGCGAGTTTTCAAAGGACGGGTACGCAGCGTCGGCTATGGCGTCAGCGTTGGTCAGGCGCCGGCCCCCGGTAGCTTGCCATCGGTGGAGAACAGCCGTGACTGGCTGCGGCCCGCCCAGCGATTCCCGGTCATCGTCGAGCTCCTGCCGGGCGAACTCGACGAACTGCGCGGCCTGCGTGTTGGCGGCCAGGCCGAAGTCATGGCCTTTCCCCGCGAAGGCAACGTCCTCAATCCGCTGGGCCGACTGTTCATTCGCATGATGAGCTGGCTGTCCTATGCCTACTGAGCACGACCCACGCAGTCAGCGCGCCCTGCGCCTGGCCAGTGGTACGGCGCTGGGCTTGGCGATCAGCTTCGGCCTGGCCCTGCCGATTCCCTTCCTGGCGCCGATTTTCGTCCTGGTCCTGCTGACCGCCGGCAATCGTCCCCTGCCTTTGAAGGCCGGACCGGGACTGGCGCTGGTGATCATGCTCAGTACCGGAACTGGCCTGTTGCTGATTCCACTCCTGCGCCATGCGCCAGCGAGCGGTGTGTTGCTGGTCGCACTCTGCCTGTACCTGTGCTTTCGCTATGGATTGCGCGGCGGCAACCCGCTGGTGGCGCAGTTTCTGGTGATCGGCCTGACCATGATCAGCGCCGCCGGCACGGCCGAATTCGCGTTGGCACTGACGGTGATCCAGGCATTGGGCAAGGGTGTGCTGCTCGCTGTACTGGTGGTTTCGCTCAGCCATATGGTCTTTCCCGAGCCAACCGCGCCGCCGGCGCCCGCCGCGCGCCCGGTGCTGGAGGACGTGGAGGCTGCCTGGGTGGCGCTGCGCGCAGCGTTAGTGGTGCTGCCTGCTTTCCTCCTGGCGCTTATCGACCCGGCCAGTTACATGCCGCTGATCATGAAGTCGGTCAGCCTCGGCCAGCAGGTCTGCGGTGCCAGCGCACGCACGGCCGGTCGCGAACTGCTGGGCTCGACCCTGCTGGGCGGCGTGCTCGCCATGCTGTTCTGGAGCGCGTTGAGCCTCTTTCCGCACCTCTGGATGTTCTTCCTCTGGATGCTGCTGTTCGGCCTGCTGCTGGCCCGAAAGCTCTATCGTCTCAGCCCAACGGCGCAGACGCCGGGTTTCTGGGTCAACACCCTGATCACGCTGATCATCCTGCTGGGCCAGTCTGTGCAGGACAGCGCGGCGGGCAAGGATGTCTACACCGCCTTCGCCGTCCGCATGGGCCTGTTCATCGCCGTCACCCTGTATGCCTGCGCCGCGGTTTACCTGATCGATCGGCGTCGTTTCCGCCGGCAACGGCGCTCCACGCTCTGACGAGGTCGCTTCATGTTGCTCAATCTGCTAGTCGGAATTCCCGTGATGTTGCTCTGCCTCCTCATGCAGGCGTACTTCGTGGCGCTCTGCCTGAAATACTTCGTGCGTTATCGGAAGCTCTGGCAGGGGCATGATTCGCAATTGCGCAACACCGGATACCTGGCCGTGGTGATGCTTCTGATGCTGCTGGGCAATTTCGTGCAGATGGCGATCTGGGCGGCGTTGTTCCGGCTACTTGGTGAGTTCGATGACTTCGCAACCGCGCTTTACCACTCGGCGGTCAACTTCGCGACCCTGGGTTACGGCGACATCGTCATGTCTGGCGCCTGGCGCTTGCTGGGACCGCTGGAGGCCGCCAACGGCATCCTCATGTTCGGGGTGTCCACCGCCGTAATGACTGCGGCGGTGACCGAAGTCATCAAGCTCCACATGTCACGAGGGCTGCACAAGCAGGACGACTAGACTGTATCTGTCAGTCCGCCTTCGCCTGGAGGTGCAGCATGGCGATCCGCGAAGGTTTCATCGGTAGTGTCGGAAACACGCCGCTGCTGCGTCTCGAAAGCCTGAGCAACGAGACCGGTTGCGACATCCTCGCCAAGGCCGAATTCCTCAATCCCGGTGGGTCGGTAAAGGATCGCGCGGCGCGCTCCATCCTCGACGACGCCGAATGCCAGGGCTTGCTGTATCCCGGCGGCACCGTGGTAGAGGGCACCGCCGGCAATACGGGAATCGGCCTGGCACACATCTGCGCGGCGCGTGGATATCGCTGCATCATCGTGATTCCTGACAACCAGTCCCCGGAGAAGCTCGACCTGTTGCGTACCCTCGGCGCCGAAGTGCGTCCGGTGCCGCCCAGGCCTTACAAGGACCCGGACAATTACCAGAAGATCGCCGGACGGCTGGCCGCCGAGCTGCCAGGGGCGATCTGGGCCAACCAGTTCGACAACACCGCCAATCGGCAAGCCCACTTCGAAACGACCGGCCCGGAAATCTGGGCCGATACGGATGGTCGGCTGGATGCCTTTGTCTGCGCCACCGGTACCGGTGGCACTTTGGCCGGGGTGGCGCGGTTCCTCAAGGCGCGTGACCCGGGCATCCGCATCGTCCTCGCCGACCCGCTGGGCAGCGCGCTGTACAACTGGGTGAAGCACGGTGAACTGGTGGCCGAAGGCAGCTCCATCACCGAAGGCATCGGCACCACGCGTATTACCGCCAACCTCGAAGGCACGCCTATAGACGACGCCGTGCAGGTGGACGACCCCGCCTGCGTGGCCATGGTCTATCACCTGTTGCGGGAGGAGGGCCTGTTCGTCGGTGGCTCCTCCGGCATCAACCTCGCCGCGGCTGTGCAGGTGGCCCGCGCGTTGGGGCCGGGGCACCGGATCGTGACCCTGCTCTGTGATCGAGGCGGGCTCTATCAGGGGCGGCTGTTCAATCCGGCGTGGTTGGCGGAGAAGGGGCTGGCTGGTGCGGCTGGGTTCTAGGCTGTCGTTGCGCTGGGGCTTTCAGATCAGCCTTGGCACACGCTTGAGATGTTTCCCCCTCACTCAAGCCCCCTCCCTCTGGGGGAGGGGGGATTCGGCAGTACTGCGAGCCTCGGGGCATCAGGTGAGAGGGAAGGGGGAGAGGGTCACTCTGCTTCAGCTAGCCAGATCAGGATCGAACTGCAGCAGCAACGACCAGGGCGCATTGCAGTTGCCGACGAAAATCGGATGCAGCAGGCATATGGCGTTGCCGGCGCCCTTGAAGCGCAACGTCTGGCCATCGCGAATTGCACTGCGCGCATCGCCAGGAAGTTCGTTGGCCGGGGTGCCCAGCCGCTTCTCGTTCGGGTGAGTCACGTAGTGGGCAGCGTTGGAAAGCAGCGCGTAGTGGCCGTTGCCGAACGGCTTGAGCTGGCTCAGACGCTCCTGAAGCTGTTGCAGGCTGTAGTCGGCACCGAGGATGCCGAGGAAGCGCCCGCCGGCCTGCATCGGGGTCATGAAGGAGGTCATCAGCACCGTGTTGCCGGCCACCGTGTACTCGTAGGGCTCCATGAACAGGTCGCGGCCTTTGCGCCGGGGTAATTCGTACCAGTCGCCGTCGTAGCCCACCAGGCACTCGCGCTGGATGGCGCCGGCGCCCCGGTTCCAGTAGGCCATGATGCGGCCGGTATGGTCGTGCCCCGGCTGGTTGGCGAACTCGCCGTCACGGCCGTCCAGGGCGTTGGGTTCGCTGGCACAGGCGAAAGCCAGCAGACCGGGGTTTTGCAGCAGGAATTGCTGCATCACGGCGTCGATCTGCTCGCGCTGCGGGCCGAGGCCCTGGGCATGCAGGCCGAGGATGAAATGCTTAAGGCCATAGAGCGCAGTAGCCATTACCGCAAACTGGTTCTGCAATTGCTGCGCCTCTCGGGCGAGCAGGACCGCAGCCGTCTCCGCCTTTGAGGCGCTTTCCGCTCGTTGCACCTGCTCGAGGGCCTTTTCGCTCTCCTGGCGGATGGTGGCGACCACGTTGCCAATATCGGCGGTGGCGTTGGCCGACTGGGTGGCCAGGCGCCGCACCTCGTCCGCGACCACGGCGAAGCCGCGACCGAGTTCGCCGGCGCGAGCAGCCTCGATGGCGGCGTTGAGGGCGACCAGGTTGGTATTCCTGGCGATCTGGCGGATCACGTCGGAAACCTTGCTGATCTCGTTCCAGCGGCTGTTCAGGCCGTCGATCAGCAGCTTGACCTGGTCGAGGGTGGAGTTGTCCTGGACGCCGTCGTCCGATATGGGCGCCTGGGGCTGTCGGGTACTGCTCTGCATGGTGGGCTACCGAAATGGATTGGGGCAGGAAGACGCCACAGGCAGTGGCGCGAAACCGGGGCCCGATCTCTCGTACCCCGGATGGCCTCGACCTGTCAGCCGAGTTCGCTGACCGCCCGGTGGGCTTCGTCTATGGCCGCGTGGGCATAGGCGCTCCAGGCCGAGTCGGAGTTTGCGATTGTCACGTTGCCTACCGGCTTGCGCGCCAGGAGCATGGTTTTCTCGCTCTCTTTTTCATCGTCGAACAGTGAGTTGGAGAAGTAGGCGTAGCCGTGGGACCAACGGTTCACGGTAATGGCGAGGATGTCTTTCTGGTGGTCGAAACCACCTGGACCGAGCATGCGCTGGAGCTGGTCGCGAAGCTGCGCTTCGAGCTGCTCGAAGGTCGTCGCATAGAGCTTGGCACGGCCAGTGCGGGCCTGGGTGCGGGCGTCCATGCCGGAGTTAGGCGACGTCGGCACGTAGACCATGTGCAGGCCGATGGGCTGCTTCGGTTCCCGCGGGTGGTTGTAGCCACCGAGGTCTACCGGGTAGTCCAGTTTGATCCGGCTGTAAGGCTGCGTGGTCGCATAGATTTCGTGCACGCCGAGCTTCTGGAAACTCTCCCAGTTGCGGATCACCACCTTGGTGTACACCAGCGGGAACTTCACGTTCTGACTCAGAGCCTGGGCCTGGTCGGGGGAGAGGTCGGGCAGGAGATAGGGAATCATCATGTTGTAGCAGGCCATTACGCAGTGCTTGCTACGTACCCTGGCCAGCTGGCCGCCACGGCTGTAACCGATATCGACGCCGCCGGCGCGGTTCTTCACGTTCACCGCCGTGCTGTTGAGGCGCAGGCGTACGGGGCTGCCTGCGACGTCCAGCTGGCTGTAGTCGAACTGCGCCAGGACGATGTCGTCCATGCCCTTGCCGGGCGCTACGGCCGGGATCAGGTCGCGCACCAGCAGGCGTGCCACCGAGGCGTTGCCGTCGGGGAAGTGATAGATGTACGGCTCTTCCATCTCCGCCTTGGCTTCCTCGCCAATGGGCGGCAGCTGCATCGCCGCGAAGCCGGGGAAGCCGACGTAGTAGGCGTCGTAGGCAGCTACGGCATCGATGCTGAGGGCTGAGAAATCATTGGTGCGGCTCTGGAAGTACTTCACCGCACCCTCGGACAGGCCAACGTCCTTGAGCAGGAAGTCGCGGTAGCTGGTTTTGGCCAGGTGGGCTTCCTTCTCGTCGCTTGTCTTGCCGGCCAGGTAGTCGCGGGGCGCTTCATAAAGATCGATCAGCGCCTGGCGGTCTGCCTCGGGCAGCGGGAAGTCGCTGATGAATGCGCGCCAGGAGCGGGCATTGAGTTTTTCCGGGGCGATGTCGTCGGCCACCATGGGTGTCGGGTCGCCGCTCACCAGCTTGTCCACGCCGAAGTTCTCCTTGTCGAAGAACACCCCGCGGGACAGGCCGAGGTTGGGGTAGAAGTTGCGATCGAAGGCGGTCTCGAAGCGCTTGATGTCGACACCGAGCTTCTTCAGCAAGCCATTCACGGTCTCGCTGTAGAGGTGGTTGGGCGACTGGAAGGATTCGCTGCCGCCGTAACCGATGATCATGCGGCCACCGACCTCGAACTCGTTGCGCTTGGCGTGGCCGCCGAAGTCGTCGTGGTTCTCGATGATCAGGATGCGCGCATTGGGCTGCTTCTCGCGGTAGAACCAGGCGGCAGCCAGGCCGCTGATGCCACCGCCGACCACCACCAGGTCGTATTCCTCGGCTACCGGCATGCCATCGGTGTCGAATTTCTTCTTCTCCCAACCCATCTGGTGGGCCACTTCGAAGGCGCCGGGGTGGCTGCCGCGCAGGCCGGTGAGGGCCGGCGGGTAGTAGCGGCCGGACGGCGCTGCGCGCAGCAGCTGCGTGGGCGTGAGGCCGGCGGCGATGGTGAGGGCGACACCGTTGAGGAAATCACGGCGGGTGATGGTCATAGCGAATCCTTGCAAGGCAGTTGTTTTCGATCTTTGCAGCGACGCTGGCGCGAAGCCGGGCGGGAGGAGACCGGTGCCCCGCATTGGGGGCACCGGTGAAGGGGTTACCAGCCGAGTTGCTTGTTGAAACCGAGGGCATCGTAGTAGTCGCCCTGGTAGGTGATCTTGCCGTTCTTGACGCGTACGAAGCTCACGCCTTCGAACTTCAGCGGCTTGTTGGTGGCCGGGGTTTCGGCACTCCAGGCACCGCTGTTGGTACCCGCGAATTCCCACTGGAAGGCGATGCCTTCGGCGCTGACGATGGGCTCGCTGATCATTTTCCACTTCAGGTCCGGCACGGCGCCGATGAACACCTTGATGACGTTGTCGCGGGCAGCCGCACGACCTTTCTGCGGCGTGCCGACGGTGGCATCGAAGTATTCCGCGTCCTCGGCCAGGAAGCTGGCGGCCTTGTCGACGTCGTGGGCGTTCCAGGCAGCCATGTAGCCATCGACTATGGCCTTGGCATCGTCAGCCGCCTGGGCCATCCCGGCCATGGCGAAAAACAGGATGAAGCTGAAATTACGCAAGGTATTACGCATTGCTCGTTCTCCTGGTTGGGTGAGGCGTACTGCGGGTGGAACGTTCTTGCTTTGCTTGTCTGTGGAGGCGATCTCAATCGCTAAGGGCGGCGTAGCTGCCCCAAGGTTTCCCCGGGCAGGCCTGCGGCCTGCTTGGCGAATGAAATCGCCCCTACAGCAGGTGGCGCGAATCCGGGCGTCGCTCACGCCGTGCGGGCTAGGCGAGAAGAGCGGAGAACGCGGAATGTACTGTTGTACATGAGCATTTCGACGTTCTTCTCAACAACGCCCGAGCAAGCGAGCGGCGGCCGGATCAGTGCTTGAACATCACGTGGCGAATGGCGGTGTAGTCCTCCAACCCATACATGGACATGTCCTTGCCGTAGCCGGAGTGCTTGACGCCGCCGTGGGGCATTTCGCTGACCAGCATGAAATGAGTGTTGACCCAGGTGCAGCCGTACTGCAGGCGCGCGGACAGGCGGTGGGCGCGGCCGACGTCGGCGGTCCAGAGGGAAGAGGCCAGGCCGTAGTCGGAATCGTTGGCCCACTCCAGCACCTGCTCCTCGCTATCGAACTCGGTGACCGAGACCACCGGGCCGAACACTTCGCGGCGGACGATCTCGTCGTCCTGGCGGGCGCCGGCGAGCACGGTGGGCTGGAAGAAGAAACCCGGGCCGTCGACACGCTTGCCGCCGGTGACCACCTGGATGTGCGGCACGGCGGCAGCGCGCTGGACGAAGCCCTCGACGCGCTCCAGGTGCTGCTCGGTGATCAGCGGGCCGAGTTCGGTATTCGGGTCGTCCTGCAGGCCGGTCCGGATGCTGCCGACGGCTTCGCCGAGCTTGGCGACGAACTTCTCGTAGATGCCTTTCTGCGCGTAGATGCGGCAGGCGGCGGTGCAGTCCTGGCCGGCGTTGTAGAAGCCGAAGGTGCGAATGCCTTCCACGGCGGCGTCGATGTCGGCGTCGTCGAAGATGATCACCGGGGCCTTGCCGCCCAGTTCCATGTGCATGCGTTTCACGCTGTCGGCGGTGCCGGCGATGATGCGCGAGCCGGTGGCGACCGAGCCGGTGAGGGAGACCATGCGCACCTTCGGGTGGGTGGTCAGCGGTTCACCGACGCTCGGGCCGCGGCCGAAGACCATGTTCACCACGCCGGCGGGGAAGATCTCGGCGATGTACTCGGCGAGCTTCAGGGCGGTCAGCGGGGTCTGCTCGGAGGGTTTCAGTACCACGGTGTTGCCGGCGGCCAGGGCCGGGCCGAGTTTCCAGGCGGCCATCATCAGCGGGTAGTTCCACGGCGCGATGGAAGCGACCACGCCGACCGGGTCGCGGCGGATCATCGAGGTATGGCCGGGCAGGTACTCACCGGCGGCGGAACCGCTCATGCAGCGGCTGGCGCCGGCGAAGAAGCGGAACACGTCGGCGATGGCCGGCAGTTCGTCGTTCAGCGCGGCGGCGTAGGGCTTGCCGCAGTTCTGCGATTCCAGGCGGGCCAGTTCTTCGGCGTGGGCGTCGATGCGGTCGGCGAGCTTGAGCAGGAGGGTGGAGCGGTCTTTCGGCGAGGTCTGCGACCAGGCCGGGAAGGCGGCGTCGGCGGCGCGCACGGCGGCATCGACCTGGGCCGGGCTGGCCTCGGCGATTTCCACCAGGGCGGTGCCCAGGGACGGGTTGAGCACGGCGAGGCTGGGGCCTTC
>NZ_SSOF01000043.1:0-4930 GCF_029873115.1 Pseudomonas sp. BN606
CACCCCACGTTGCCGGCTGGCATCCGCCTTGATGATGCTGGCGTCGACGGCGAAGCCTTCGCCTTTGACCAGGCCGGCCACCATGCAGCGGCGTAGCACCTCATTGAACAACCAGCGGAAAAGGCCGCTGTCACGGAAGCGGCCGTGGCGATTCTTCGAGAAGGTCGAGTGATTAGGGACTTCGTCCTCCAGGCCCAGCCGGCAGAACCAGCGATAGGCCAGGTTCAGGTGCACCTCTTCGCACAACCGCCGCTCGGAACGGATGCCGTAGCAGTAGCCGACGACCAGCATGCGCACCATCAATTCCGGGTCAATCGAGGGGCGCCCTATGGGGCTGTAGAAATCCGCTAGGTGGGCGCGCAGGTCACTGAGATCCAGGCACTGGTCGATGCTGCGCAGGAGGTGTTGCGGCGGGATGTGCTCTTCCAGGTTGAACGAGTAGAACAGGCGCGCCTGTCCTCCCGGTAACTGCCCCATCATGCTGCCTGCCCCCACGCTCGCTGAGCGCGTGATTTTGCCGGCGGCATGGGGCGGCAGCTACTTTTTCAACAGAATCGGCCAGAAGCGGCCATTTAGAGCAGAGAAAATAAATCTTTCCCCTTTTTCGTCCCTTTTCCTGGTCCCCTTTCCCCCGAGCAGGCCGCTATGCGAGTCGGCTCGCGCTCATGTTCTAGCTTCGTCAGTGCCAACGGCCTGTCGCGATCTGAGGAATCGTGATCGGGCGAGGGTGTTTCTGTAGAAAGCTGCTCCACTCGCAGTGTGCCCAGCCGATCACACATCGCCCACCGCTGCGGTACGTAAATAACTGCCTGATTCCGACACCCTCTGCCGGCACCCGACAGAAGCTCCGATTCGATTTTCTTACTCTCCACTGACCCCGACGCTCATCGCTTTACGTCGGGCAAGTCAGTCCTGCCACTGCACACCGCGCCATAAGCTCTAGCCGAGCTGACTATGGGCGGATGTAAGGAGAATAAGAAAATGAGCCCAGATTTCACATCATCACTCAATCACTTGCTCGATGCCGCCACGGCTGGTCAACAGCGCGTCCCAGGTGTAGTCGCAGCAGTAGTAGGGCGCGACGGCCTGGTCTATGAGGGCGCTTCAGGTCAACGAACGCTCGGTCAAGCTGGTGCAATGACGACCGACAGTGTTTTCGCCATGTTTTCCACGACCAAAGCGATAACCGCCACGGCGGTGCTTCAGTTGGTCGAGGAAGGTCTCCTGGATCTGGATGCGCCTGCCAGGGACTATGTGCCGATCATCGACGAACTGAAGGTACTAGAGGGATTTGATAGCGACGGCACCCCTCGCCTTCGCACCCCCAAAAAACTAATTACTACCCGAATGCTTCTGCTTCACACGGCAGGCTTGGGTTATGAGTTCTTCAACGAAAACTACAAGAGGCTATCCCAGGAACAAGGACAACCCAGCATCATCAGCGGGTCGTTGGCTGCGCTCAAAACACCCTTGCTGTTTGAGCCAGGTGAACAGTGGGAGTACGGCTCCAACATAGATTGGGCCGGCCTGGTGGTAGAAGCCATCACCGGCAAACGTCTGGGCGAAGTCATGCAGCAGCGCATCTTCGAGCCACTGGGCATGACCGATACCGCCTTTACCATGACCCCATCGATGCTCCAGCGGCGGGCTGGCGTGCACCAGCGTGAAGAGGATGGATCGCTGACCGTCCTTGAGGATCTAATCCTTCCACAGGACCCAGAAGTACACATGGGAGGCCATGGCCTGTATTCGACGGTGAAGGATTATTGTCAGTTTATCCGCGCCTGGATAAACGATGGGCAGGGTGATCACGGACGGATTCTCAAGCCAGAAACGATTCGTTTCGCTGAAATGAACGGCCTCGAAAGTCTGAAAATCAAAGCCCTTCCCGGCGTCATCCCCAACATTTCCAAAACCGCGGAGTTCTTCCCGGGCATGCCTAAGTCCTGGGCGTTGAGTTTCATGGTCAATGAACAAGACGCACCTACCGGTCGCCCTGCGGGCTCTTTGGCGTGGGCCGGATTAGCCAATCTCTTCTATTGGATCGACCGCAAAAACGGCATCGGTGGTTTTTGGGCCACCCAGATATTGCCGTTCGTAGACCCCGTTTCAACCAACTCTTATCTGGAGTTCGAAACGACGGCCTACCGCTATCTGACCAGATAAGCCAGTAACTGATTCGATTCAGGCCTGAGCCCCGCCAGGTGTTCCAGGCAATGGCGTAAGAAAACTGCCCCTCTCCGAAAACCAACAAAAACAAAATAGGTGACTCATGGAGATCTCCATATGCCCTCCTGTGCGCGTTCGTCCCATAGTTTGCGCACTTGGCACTTCAAAGATCGGTACCGGTCTTGTACTGGCAGTTCTGGCGGGCAACGCCCAGGCTATCGATGTGGACGCCGGTGAATACACGGCTGCGCTTCCAGCCGGCAGCAGTATCGGTTTGCTTTACCTTCAGCATGCACAGAGGCGGTCGCTTTACAGTGATGGTCACAAGATTGGGATAGACGCGGGGCTCGACTCGGATATCGGCATACTGCGCGCCGCGCATTACCAGCAGTTGGGTGACTACACGATCAATACGCAGTTCCTGTTGCCCTTCGGTCGTTTGGAAGGAACACGCGATAACGACTCGCTGGGACAAACCAGTGGTGTGGGTGATTTGATTCTGGCGTCCACCTTGTGGCTCGAGAATGATCCGGCGAAGAGACGTTACTGGGGCATTGCGCCCTACCTCTTCGTGCCGACCGGCAACTATGACCGAAACGATGTACTCAACCTGGGCGAAAACCGTTGGAAGTTAACGTTGCAGACCGGCTATGTGACAGGTCTCACTGAAAAACTGTCCCTGGACCTCACCGCGGATGTGACCCTGTTTCGCAAAAATGACGACTTCACCAGTCAAGGCCTGACATTGCGCCAAAAGCCGCTGTGGCAAGCCCAGACTTACCTGAGATACGCCGTGACCCCAAAGCTATCGGTGCATGTCGGTGCATCTCAACTCTGGGGCGGTGAGACGCGCATTGATGGTCAGGATCAGAACGATGAACCCAACACCAGTAAGTACCGTGTTGGGGCCTCATACTGGATGACCCCAACTTTCCAGACCCTGCTCAATTACGGTCAGGACGTATCGGTCGACAACGGTTTCAAGGAAAAGCAGCGGGTTAACCTACGGCTGCTGTGGGTGTTCTGACCCGCAGCGAATGACTGGGTTCCTGGGCACAGGGAGTGGGTTTGACGCCACTCCCTGTGCCTCTTTCCTGCGTCAAGATGCTAGCGCGATCGCCGCTGCAAGGTCTGGGAAGGTAGCTCACTGAAACGCTTGCGATAGACTCCCGCAAATTCACCCAGGTTCAAATATCCCCACCGAAAGGCGATGGCCGAAACTGTCGCGCCCGACTCCGGATCTGTCGCCAGTAAATCGCGGTGCACTCCCTGCAACCGCTGCTCGCGCATGAATGCGCCAGGCGTCATACCGCGAAAACGCGAGAAGGCGCCACTCAAGGCCCGCACACTGGTCCCAACCGCACTGGCAACTTCTCCGATGGTCGGTAGGCTCGCGGCATTGGCTCTCATGAACTCTTCGGCCGCCCTGACATAACGGGGTGCAATCCGGTTCATTGGGTTATTCACATCAAGCCCAGCTTGCGCGGCGCGGCCAGTCCACTCATGCAGCAAATGAAAGCAAAGACTTTGCTCCAGGTGGGTGCCAATGCGTCCTTCAGCCATGTGCTCGGGATTCTCGGCAACACAACGAACCGCGTACTTCAGCAGACTTAGCCAGCTCGAACCCACTCCCCCGATGGTGCACTTATATCTCCAGAACTGATCATCGGGCACGAACCCAAGCCACTGCTGCGCCAGGCGTTCCAAAACCACATGAGGAATGGTCAGATTCAGTTGCAGGTGATCCGGGTCGAGGTCGACCCGGTAATCGACACGACTGCAATCGGCGATGAAGGATTCACCTATTGCCGTATCTTGAGTGACGGAACGCTGCGTCCAGTGCCGTGCATTGCCGCGAATGGTCGTGAGCAGCAGCGCGTTCCCCGCTTCGGGTGAGAAGTCATCGACGTTCACCGCGACTCCATAGCCGAAACGAGTCAGCGTCAATTCGCCAATCCTGGACGAATGCATGCTTGCCTGCGGTTTGATGGCATGCCCGACGGGTAGCACGCGATAGGGCATATAAACGCGATCCGACCAGTCGCTAATTTCATCCCAATCGGTTGAATGAATCTTGTGATGCTGGCGTATCGGCTTGCCGCTGACATCGGCTAACAACGCATGCTCGAGTAGCATAGAGACACCTGTTTTTGTTTTTTTTTAGGTGAGGTTGATGCGCTCGCTGACTTGAGATAATCCGGTGTCTGCGCTCCTTCGTAAAGTTTTTAATAGCGCGACGTACCAATATCGGCAAGCTACGAATTCAGGTTCTGTGGCGAGCCAAACCGAACCCAAAAAAGGAGACAATTTTTTTGCACTCCTAATGTCTGCTATTGGCCGATTCTGTTGAAAAAGGCGGTTCTGCAGCAGCCAGCCGGCGAGGTGTGCCAGCGTTCGAAGTGGCTGCAAGCCACTTCACGTTGCCTTTCGGTGTTTCACTGGGCGTCCGGGCTCAGGTTTGCGGGTTAATTCGAGGGTTTCTGCTTGCCGCAGGCGTACCTATCCCGTGATCGGTGGCCCGTGAGGCATGAGCTTGGCCATGCGTCGCAGGTTTTGCACCGTCGCGGCCAAGGTGAATTCGTCAGCAGCACCCGTCAGGCCACGCAGTCGTAAACGGTCGAGTTTCATGATCCGTTTGAGGTGGGCGAACAGCATCTCCACCTTCTTCCGTTCGCAACGAGAGACGAGGTATTCCGGTGTCTTGGCGATGCGTCGCGCTACGTCGCGGGCAGCTTCATGGATGCTGCGCACGACCTTGCGG
>NZ_SSOF01000044.1:0-74991 GCF_029873115.1 Pseudomonas sp. BN606
TCGCCCCCTCAAGGAACCATCAGAAGGCAAAGCAGGAGCAGCCCAGTGCCCCCCAGAAGCCCTGGAAGTCGCTCACCGGCACGCTCGACTGCCGTGCCCGCTCGTGGCTGTGGGCGTGCACCGTGCAGGCGCCGACGCACTGGTGCACCTGGGCGGCGAGCGGCGCGGCGGGCTTCCAGTGGCCGGGGACCTTGGCCACCGGCGACCACTCCGGCAGCACCGGCAGCTGCGGCGGACCGAGCTTGTCGAACTCGCCGGCGGCGTAGACCACCTTGCCGTCGACCACGGTCAGCACCGACTCGATCCACTTGATGGCCTCGTCCTCGACGCTGAAGAAGTCCGCCGACAAGGCGGCGAGGTCGGCCAGTTGGCCCACCTTGATCTGCCCCTTCTTGCCCTGCTCGCTGGAGAACCAGGCGCTGCCGTGGGTGAAGAGTTGCAGCGCGGTGTCGCGCGACAGGCCCTGGGGATAAAGCTCCAGGCCGCCGACGGTGCGGCCGCTGACCAGCCAGTACAGCGAGGTCCAGGGGTTGTAGCTGGAGACGCGGGTGGCGTCGGTGCCGGCGCCCACCGGCACGCCTTCGGCCAACATGCGCTGGATCGGCGGAGTCTGCTCGGCCGCCTTGGCGCCGTAGCGGTCGACGAAGTACTCGCCCTGGAAGGCCATGCGGTCCTGGATGGCGATGCCGCCGCCCAAGGCACGCACTCGCTCGATGTTCTTCGGCGAGATGGTTTCGGCGTGGTCGAAGAACCACGGCAGGCCGTTGAACGGAATGTCGCGGTTGACCTTCTCAAACACATCCAGCATGCGCGAGATGGATTCGTCGTAGGTGGCGTGCAGGCGGAACGGCCAGCGCTGCTCCACCAGGTGGCGCACCACCGGCTCCAGCTCCTGCTCCATGGTCTGCGGCAGGTCCGGGCGCGGTTCGAGGAAGTCCTCGAAGTCGGCCGCGGAGAACACCAGCATCTCGCCGGCGCCGTTGTGGCGCAGGAAGTCATTGCCCTGGCCGGGCTTGACCACCTTGCTCCAGTTCTGGAAGTCGGTGAGCTCTTCCTTGGGTTTCTGGGTGAACAGGTTGTAGGCGATGCGCACGCTGAGCTGGCCCTGCCTGGCCAGTTCCTCGATCACCTGGTAGTCGTCCGGGTAGTTCTGGTAGCCGCCGCCGGCGTCGATGGCGCTGGTCAGGCCGAGGCGGTTGAGCTCGCGCATGAACTGGCGGGTGGAGTTGACCTGGTACTCCAGCGGCAACTTCGGCCCCTTGGCCAGGGTGGCGTAGAGGATGGTGGCGTTGGGCCGGGCGATCAGCATGCCGGTGGGGTTGCCGCTGCCGTCGCGCTGGATTTCGCCACCCGGCGGGTTGGGCGTGTCCTTGGTGTAGCCGACCGCCTTCAGCGCGGCGCGGTTGAGCAGCGCGCGGTCGTAGAGGTGGAGGAGGAACACCGGGGTGTCCGGCGCTGCGCGGTTGATTTCCTCCAGGGTCGGCATGCGTTTTTCGGCGAACTGGAACTCGTTCCAGCCACCGACCACGCGTACCCACTGCGGAGAGGGGGTTCGGTCGGCCTGGTCCTTGAGCATGCGCAGCGCGTCGGCCACCGAGGGCACGCCTTCCCAGCGCAGTTCCAGGTTGTAGTTGAGGCCGCCGCGGATCAGGTGCAGGTGCGAGTCGTTGAGGCCGGGGATCACCGTGCGCTGCTTGAGGTCGATGACCTGGGTGGCGTCGCCGCGATGGGCCATGGCCTCGGCATCGCTGCCGACGGCGAGAAAGCGCCCGTCCTTGATGGCCACGGCGCTGGCGGTGGGCTTTTCGCGGTCGACCGTGTGCAGGCGGCCATTGAACAGGATCAGGTCGGCGGACATGGAACCCCCTGAAGTAGCGGCATGGGCGACGCCTGCGGCGCCGGTGAAGGGTAGTGCGGACCAGAGTGCGCCAGCAGCACCGAGCACGGAGCTGGCGGCGAGGAACTGGCGGCGGCTATTGCTGGATGGGTCTTCGCTCATGGAGCCCTCCCTGGATCAGTGTTGGTTCAGCCAGCCGGAGAAGAAACGCGTTACCGGAGGCATGAAAAGATAGACAACCAGCAGCACTATGCTGGCGGTAATCACCACGTTGCTGGCCACGTAGCCGCCAAGCCAGGGCTGCAGCCTGAACAGCGGCTGCCAGAGCAGCGGCACCAGCAGGGCCAGCGGCAGGATCACCAGGAAGGTGACGCAGGCCTGTTTCCAGCGCGGCGGTTGTGGCGCGTCGGCGCTTGCCGGGGTGAACCAGAATTCGCGTTCGGGGTTGATCTCCACCTGGTCGCCATCGGCCAGCAGGTGACTGACTTCCTCTACCAGTTGGCGACGGTCGGTGGATTCGAGCCAGGCCTGGAGCTGGGTGGTATTGGCGAAGCGCAGGACGCAGGTGAACAGGTGCAGGCCATCCTTGCGATCCCGCACCACATCGATGCCGAGGTGGCCGGGATAACCCTTGGCGATGCCGATGATGCGGCGCAGCCAGTTTTCGTACTCCTGTTCCCGGCCTTCCTTGACCTGATGGCGGATCAGCAGGGTGACGATGTCGTCAGTGGTCATGGCGGGGTGCTCCGTGCAAGGCGTGGAAGAAGGCCGGGGGCGTTACCCGCCGCCGGCCTTGCGGTTTACTTCACCTGGCGCTGGGGCGCCTTGTGCACCAGGGTGTAGGCGTAGTCCACGCCCATGCCGTAGGCGCCGCTGTGCTCCTGCACGAGGCCGATGACGGCGTCGTAGGTTTCCTTCTTCGACCAGTCGCGCTGGTACTCGAGCAGGACCTGCTGCCAGGTCACCGGGATGGCGCCGGCCTGGATCATGCGTTGCACCGACATGTCATGGGCTTCCTTGGAGGTGCCGCCGGAAGCGTCGGTGACGATGTACACCTCGTAGCCGGCTTCGATGGCTTCCAGTGCGGGGAAGGTCAGGCAGACCTCGGTCCAGAGTGCGGCCATGATCAGTTTCTTGCGGCCGGTGGCTTTCACGGCTGCAACGAATTTCTCGTCTTCCCAGGAGTTCATCGAGGTGCGCTCGATGGGTTGCTGGCCCGGGAACACACCGAGCAGTTCCGGCCAGATGTAGCCGCTGAAGCTTTCGGTCTCGACGCTGGTGAGGATGGTCGGAACGTTGAAGATCTTGGCGCTCTTGGCAAGGGCCACGGTGTTGTTCTTCAGTTGCTGGCGGTCGATGGACTGCACGCCAAAGGCCATTTGCGGCTGGTGGTCGATCAGGATCAGGGCGGAGTTGGTCGGGTTCAGCAGTTCGCGGATGGACATGGCATTTCTCCTGAAGCGTGAGTTGTGTGATTTCTTCCTGGCCGGTGCCTCTGTCTGTGAGGCTGTTTGGTTCCGACTTGGGATAAATTCTGATCGCGCCCATAAAGAGAAACAATTAGGCATAATTGAACTTCATTGATTCTGAATTGGAGACATTGATGGACAGGGTCGAGTGCATGCGCGCCTTTATCGAAACCGTGCGCAGCAATGGTTTCGCGGCGGCGGCGCGGGCGCTGGACTTGCCACGCTCGACGGTGAGCAAGCAGGTGCAGGCGCTGGAGGAAGCCATCGGCGTGCAATTGCTGGTGCGCACGACGCGCAGCCTGCACCTGACGGAGGCGGGGACGGAGTACTTCGAATCAGCGCGGGACCTGCTGGCGGCCCTGGACGAGGCCGAGCAGCGGGCGCGAGATGGGGTGGGGGAGTTGCGTGGGGTGTTGCGGGTGAATGCGCCCATGTCCTTCGGGCTGCGCAAACTGGGGCCGCTGATCCCGCTGTTCCATGAGCGGAATCCGCAGATCGAACTGCAACTGGTGCTCAGCGACCAGCAGGTGGACCCGGTGCGTGGTGGCTTCGACGTGACCATCCGGATTGCCAGCCTGGCGGACTCGTCCATGGTTGCCCGCACCATCGCACCGGCGCCACGCCTGCTGGTGGCTTCACCGACCTATCTGGAAAAGGCCGGGATACCGCATTCGCCGGAAGACCTCGCCAGCCACGCCTTCCTCGGCTACGGCTACCTGCAGAGCGGTGTCAGCCTGGCCCTCAGCAATGGCGAGGAAACCCGCCGCGTGCAACTGAAGGGACCACTCCAGGCCAACAACGGCGACTTCCTCGCCCAGGTGGCCGAGGCCGGCATGGGCATTGCCCTGCTGCCGAGCTTCATCGTCGACGAAGCCCTGGCCGCCGGCCGGCTGGTGACGCTGCTCTGCGAATGGCAGGCACCCCCCATCAGCATCAACGCGGTATATCCCTCGGCCCGACGCATGCCGCAGAAGACCCGCGCCTTCATCGATTTCCTGGTGGAAGAGATGGGCAAGGTGAATGAGCGAGTGGCGTGTTGATGACCTGTCACAACCGTTGCGGCTGATTTCGCACGTCAGGGGGAGGGGCCTTCGAGCATCTCGTCGACCAGGTGCTCGGGGTCTTCTTCGAAGTCGAGGTAACCCTGTTCGGCCAGCAGGCTGAAGAAGGCGGCGGGTGAACCGTTGACCAGCGCTTCGGCGTCCAGCGGCGGCTCTTCGGTGATGGCGCGGTCGCGATTGAGCTCGGCGATCACTTCGCGTACCAGGCTGGCGGCGGTGGGGTAGCTGCTGATGGGGCGGGCGTGGGAGGCGATCAGGGTGTCGAAATCCTCGCCTTCGATCACGCTGCTGAAGTACAGGCCGAGGGCGATGGTGTCGGCGCGCGCTCCGGCGGGCATGTGGCTGAGGTTCCAGTTGGACACTTCCAGCAAGGTTTCGGCATAGAGGACAGGGCGCACCAGGATTGCTGTGGCCAGGCCGCTGACGATGCCGCCAAGGCTTTCCATGCCTTCAGCCACGGCTACGAGGCCTGCCGCCATCTGGTCGGCCAGGTCGCGCATCAACAAGGCGTAGCTGCGGACCGAGCAGTAGGCGCCACAACCCGCGGCGATGGCCACTTCGATGGCAATGGCGATGCGGCGCACCAGTTGTTCGGCAGCGATCACGCCCGCCTCGGTGGCGCCTCGAGCAATCAGGAAACGCAACAGCGCCTGCTGTGCCGCACGACCCGACGCCGTGCGGATCGGGATGAAACCAACGCGTCCATGGACGACGAAACCGAGGATGGTCTTGACCGAGTTCAGGACGGAGTAGCTCCGGAAAGCATTCTGGAAGGTACGGAATCGTGCGTTCCCCCGCGCCCGGCCGTAGCTTTCCCGGTACTCCTCCCAGACAGCGCCGAGGAACATCTCGGTGATGTCCCGCCAGATGGCCGGCGGCACGCCGAGTTCGCACAGGGCGAAGCAAAGCAGCAGGCCGGGCTCCTGGCCGACGATCTCGGGCGTGAGCTCCTCGTCGCCGGGATCGCGACGCAGGACCGCGCCAGCGGTACCGCGCTGTTGCACCACATGGGTCAGCTCATGGGCCAGCAAGTGCTGGCCTTCGCGTGATGCCGGGGCGAATTGTCCGGCATCGAAAACGATGTCCTGGCCGACCGTATAGGCATGGGCATTGACCTCTCGCGCCGAACGTTGAGCGGCCATGTCGGTATGCACGCGGACGCCGGAGAAGTCGCGCCCGAAGCGCGGCTCGAAGTAGGCGCGGGTGGTGCGGTCGAGTGGCTGCCCGGAGGCGTTCAGCACTGCATCCACGCTGGCCGGGGCCGGGAGCTCGGCCCCACCGCCCAAGGCCGACGGCTGCAGGCGCACCCTGGGGCGGTCGTCGCCCTGCGGCGCGGTGCTGACCGTGCCGCTGGGCGTTCCCATCACCTGATCGGCCATGGCGTCGGCCTCGCGCTCGGCGGCATCTTCGCGTGCGCCGATCTTCAGGCGGGACTTGGGCTGACAGCGCGGACAACCACCCCCGCAGGCGCAGGAGGACCGCCCCGGCGCGAGGGGGGACCTGGACAACACCGGTGCCGGAGCGTGGCTGCCTGTGCCCGGTTGGCGTGGCCTGGCCTGGAGAAGGCTGGCTGGGCTCCTCATCACGGTGACCGCCTAGAAGCACGATCTGCCGGTGTCGGTATCGCGCCAGATGTGCGCGGCAAAGAAGGCGTAGGCATCCGGATTATCCATGCGGCCCGCGGTGGTCTGGCCGGCCGGGGCGGCCGTGTTGCCCGTGGGGTACTGCGCGCTCCCACGGTTTGGCGGGTGCGCCCCGGCCACGCCGATACCGACATCGTGGGCGCCTTCGTGGATGAGGATGATGGCGCGGCAGGTCGGCGACAGTTCCCAGAACGGCCGGCACACATGGACCAGGTCGTCGGCCTCGATCCAGAACGCCTGTTCGCCTTCGCAGATGTTCTGGCTGTTGCAGATGTAGTTGGACACCACCAGTGTGCCGAGAATCTGCCGGTAGTTGTCTTCGATGGTGGCGCGTTGGGCGGCACTGGGTGCGATGAAATGGCGACCGAGTGCGGTCTCGTAGGTGGTGCCGGCGGCCGGGGCGGCGCCCAGGGCACGGCGGGCGGCACCGACGAATTCGCGGGCGCGCTGGCGGGCGGTTTCCAAGCGCTCGTTGGCGTCGGTGATTCCGGTGATGCGCTCGCTGCAGTCGCGATAAGCAGGAGTGGCCGCTGGTTCGGCAAGGGCTTCGGCCTGGTCGGCGACCGGTGCCTGGTCACCGTCGCGGGCCTGGCGGGGGCCGGCGGGGCGTTTTTCCTCACTGCATTTTGGGCAACTGCCGCCACAGGCGCAGTTCGAGCGCGCGAAGCGGCGTGAGCGCGCAGCGGGCGGTGCGAGGCTCGCCTGGGGTGGTGGTGGGCCTTTGCGCCCGCGCAGCGCGGCCTCTTCCTGCAAGGTATTGAACATGTCGATTGCCCTCCTTCGCGGACAGGCGGTGGGACGGTGCTTCGCTCAGGGGCACTTGGTCGAATCGCAAGGGTTGGTGTCCCAGTTGGGGTTGCCGGTCTTCTTGCGGTGGCAGCACAGGTCGGACAGTACGGAGCTGTCGTAGCTCACCGTGACGGTGGTGACACCTATCCGGGTGTGGTAGTTGAGGTCGCGCATCGAGGTGCCGTTGCCGACATGCACGCACGCGTGCGACCCGGTATTGAGCAAGCCTTCGTGGATCGCCTGGATGCCCTTGAAGAAAATCGCGTAATTCATGGTGCCGGCCCCGCTCTTCGAATAGCGGGCGCCCTTGCCGGTCTTCGCCACCGGATCGGTGAGGTTGCCGAGGCGGACGTTCTCCGAGTCGGTGTAGCCCAGGCCCTCCAGACGCTTGACCTTGGCATTCTTGACACGGTCGGTGAGACCGATGCCGAGCATGGTGGAGCCGCCGACGATGGACAGCTTCACATCCGGCAGGACCTTGCTCGACTTGCTGCTGTACTTGGCCACCAGGTTGCCACTGGGCATTCGCGGTTCCGGTTGCCCGGCTGCCTTGGCGTCGGCCTTGTGGCCGGTGTCCACCACCGCCTTGTCGAAGTGGATGCTGATGCTCTCGATCCAGGGCTGCTTCTTCGAATCGGTGAGGGTTTCGTTCGCCGCGTCGAAGGCGATGGTGTCCGGTCCCTTGCTGCGGTAGCGGGACAGGCTTCGCGCAGCGCCGGAGGAGGGTGCGCCACGTTGCTGGATGACATGGGTGAGCTCATGGGCGATCAGGTGCTGTCCGGACCAGGTATCGGGGGTGTACCGGCCTGCGCCAAAGACGATATCGCGGCCCACCGCGTAGGCATCGGCCCCCACCTCGTGGGCCGAACGCTCGGCCTGGCTTCCCCGGTGTACCCGGACATCCGCAAAGGGATGGCCGAAGCGCTGCTCCATATTGGCACGCAATCCCGGCTCAAGTGCCTGGCCCGGGCTGGCGAGGGTCTGCTCGACGCTTTCTGGCGCGGTCTGCGTCTCGCCTCCGGATGTGCCGCCATGACGCTGGATCTGCATGGGTGCTGCGCCAACGCCATTTGATGCTGTGTGTGCCATAACGGTGGCCGCGACCCGGTCAGCCTCCTGTTCGTGACTGTCCCCGGGTTCGCTGATGGTGAGCTTTCCAGCGCCACTGCAGCGCGGGCAACCACCGCCACAGGCACAGGACGAGCCTGACGGCTGCCGTGCAACGACTGGCTGCGGCGCGGCAGCGGCGACGGCTGCCGGCACGCGCTGAGGCCGGAGATTTTCGTGCTGGGTCCTGTACATGGCCGGAGTCACTTGGGTTTGCGTGGCGCAGGTTTCTTCGCCGAGGTGCTCTTGGCCGTGGCCTTCTTCACGGCGGCCGTGCGGGAGGTGGTTTCCTTGGCTGCCAGCGTACGGCCCTTGTCGGTGGGGGTATTGGCGAGCAGTGCCTTGGCTCGCTCGCGCAAGCGGCTGGCTGCCGTGCGGTCGCCGAGTACTTCGATCAATCGAGCGTTGCTGGCTTCGACGATGCCTTCGACGTCGATGATGTCGCTCTTGGCCAGTTGCTTGCGTGTCGCATCGTCCAGTTCGAGTTTGTCCAGCGGGGTACGCACGGTTGGCCGCGGCGGTTGTTCCGGTTCCGGCTTGGGTTCGGGCGAAGGCGTGGTCGGGCGGGTACCGAAAATCACGGTGCCTTCGCTGATCACCGACCTGGGCACCACCTGCACGGGCACCGCGAGGGTGCTCTGCAGTCGGGCGCCGGGATCGAAGCGCAGCTCGCTGCTGTCGCGCAGCACTTCCCTGCCGGCGGCATCGGCGACGCGGGCGACCAGCTTGCCTTCTTTGGCCAGCCTGGCGGTCTGTGTCGAGTCGAAGGTGGCGCTGAAATAGCCGTTGGCGTCGGTTACGCCCACGGTTTCCGTCGCCGTGCCGCTGCTGCGCAACAGTTCGACCCGGTAGCCGGCCAGGCCCTGGCCGCGATCGTTGACCAGTCGCCCGCTGTAGCTGGAGCCGCCTTCTGGCTGCTCGACCTCTTTGAACGCCAGGGTTTCCGCCCCCGTGGCCAGTAGGCGGCTGGCGAGTGCGCCGTTTTGTGCCCGGGCCTCCAGGGTCTCGCTGGTTGGGTTGTCGGCGCCATGCTTGGCGCGCATCCGCGCCGCTTCGAACTGGTAGGCCTTTGCGGTCGCTACCTGGGTGGTGTTGATGTGTTGCAGGGCGCTGGCGGTGCTCTGCTGTGACAGGCTGGAAGCTTCGGCCGAGGTAAAGGCGTCCGAAGATACCGTGCCTCCCAACTGACCCGCATCGGCGGCCAGCACCGTAACGAGGAACTGCCAGACGGCCGAGGGCTGGGAGAACAGCTTGCGGCACACGTCTATGTCGAGCACCTGGTTTGGCTGGTCAAGGGTGGGCAACGACGTGGTACCGGCCGGTGGCAGGGCAACGATGCAATGGTCCGCCTGGTTCATGGTGGTGAGGTTCATGCGAATGCCAATGCTCAGCAGGGACAGCGTCCTCGTGGCGTCTTCGCGCAGGCGTGACGAGGTGGCCCGCACGGTATCGGCCATCAACAGGGCGTTGGCGAAGAAGGGATTGCCCCGGTACACGGCCGACGTATTGGAGGCATAGCCCAGATCATCCACCGACAGCAGCATCTGCGAGGTGATGGAGCGGTTGGGCAGCCCCAGACGAATGTAGTTGTCGTCGAACAGCGTTTCGCCACCAGGCAGCGATTGTTCGGCGGCGACGGCGAAACGCCGATTGCCGGCACCGGTGGGCTCGAAGGCCATGTAGGCCCCCATGACCCGCGCCAGCAGGCGATGAATGCCGCCCAGGTTGAGAATCAACACAGCACCCACGGCCGTATCGAGGAAGCCGAACAGGCCGGTGAACTCACTGTTGAAATGGTTGTTGGCCACCGAGACCGGGCCGAAGGCGAAGGCGGTCAGGGCGCGTCCGGCCGGTTGGTCGACGCGGTTGTCATGCACCCGCAGAGCGGGTTTGGCGCCGCTGGAGGTGGACAGCTCGCGGGTCAAGGAACCGGCGAAACGCACATAGATCCCGCCCCGGATTCCGGCCTTGCGGGCGCGCTCGTAGTCTTCGGTACTGGCGCCGTTGACGTTCAGGGCATTGCCCGTGATGTCGAGATTGTCGCCGTAGCCGACAAACACCCCGCAGACCGGGTCGGCGGCGCGCGGGCCGTTGTCGTGGATCTGGTTGTCACTGATCCGCACGCCTTCCGCCACCGCCAGGGAGATGCCGCCGCGGCCAATGCCCTGGGCATCCGCCAGCATTGCCTCGGTGAACGGGTTGCGCAGGTTGTGGTGCAGGCGGTTGCCGAGAATCGCCAGTTCGCGCACGGGGTCGGTGCCGCGCAGCAGCGGCGTCAGCGCGAGATTGAGCAGAGCGGCGTCGAGGTAGGCGAGCAAGGCGGCTTTCGGGTCGTTGGTCGGGATGGGGCGGTCCGAACCCTTGAGATTGGCTCCCCGGCGCGCTGCGAAACCAATGCCTGAAAGGCCCATCATCGAGATGTCGTTGCCTTCGATGCTCAGTTCATGGAGGAAGCCGCGTGCGCTGCCGGAGGTGCGGGCAGCGAGGGTCACCACAGTGAGCGGGCGGCCGTTGTCGCGGGCTTCGGCAATGCGCAGTACCTGGTATCGCGGCGACACGTCCAGGCCATAGCGGCCGGGTGCGGTCTTGATGCTGGCCATGCCTTGCTCGTCGCTACGGTCGCTGGCGAGGGTGGCAGACTCCAGATAAAGGTCGACATCGGCCAGGGGCTTGCCCTGTTCGTCCTGAACCAGGGCGAGGAAGGGACCGTCGCTGGTGACATTGACGCTGGGCGCCGGGGCGGGTTCGGTTGGCTCGCCGGGGGTGGAGGACTCGTCGGGGTCGAGGTCACCGCCCAGGGTGATGCCGTTGCCGCCACCGCCGACGATCCGGTTTTCCAGGATGCGCACTCGCTCGGAGCCGGCGCGTACATGGATGCCGCCAAGGGCGCGATAGGGCTGAACCGGCAGCAGTTGCACCGGCAGGAAGGTCCACACGGCGAAGGCGTACTGCAGCACCAGTAGCGGGTACAGGTAGAGGATCTCCGGCTTGGCGCAAGGGTCGGCCGGGTCGCGGTTCGGGTCGTCGTCAGGCTCTTGCGGGTCTTCAGGCGTTCGTTCGGTAAAGGGCAGCAGCACCAGGGTGTTACGTTCCACCAGCACGTCATCGGCGGCCAGGGACAAAGTTGCGCGGCCATCGGCGGTGTCCAGCAGGTGCAGGCGGTTGTCGGCGATCACCAGGCCACTGGCATTGCCGGCGCGAATGGCGTTGTGTCGTGCGATCACCCGGTTGCCGTGTACACGTACGTCCCGGCAGCCGTCTTCGCGACTGCCATCGATGCGCAGGGCGATACCGTCGTAGGTCACCAGGTCGAGGTCGCAGATCTCCACGCCTATGCAGTCGATCAGATGCAGCAGTGGTTGGCTGCGGGTTTCCAGGCGCGGCAGGACAAGGGTGCGCCAGCGGCAACCATGGATCTTCACGTTGCGCCGGCCTTCCAGCCGCAGGTTGGTGTGGTGCACGCCGGGGAGCAGGCAGAGTTCTCCGCCGGCCGCTGGTAGGTGGATTGCCGCTTCTTCGAGTGAATTGAAGTCACCAAAACTTCTGACACCATCGCCCACCAGGAAGGTGCAGCAGATCTTCTGGTTGGTCAGAGGGCGGAAGCGCTTGCGACAGTCTTCGATGCTGCCGGAAATTTCGGTATTGCGACGACCGGTCCAGTTTATCTCCGCCAGGGGCACGCGGTGATAGACGATGCCGACGGGCGCGGCGTGATCGAGCAGCACCGGCGGATTGCCGAGTTCGCCCGCGCGCACGTTGAAGGTCCAGTAGTCACCCGGTCGGTAGTGGCCGGCGGTACCGAACGCCAGGCGAATGCCGTCGCGGAGCTCTTTCGGGTTGGCGACTTCCGGGTAGTCCTGGATTTCCCCCAGACCGTTCCACAGGCGGAAGAACACCGGCGCGGTGGTGCCTGGCAGGGTGCCGAAGGCGGCCGGGGCTTCGAGTTCCAGGTCGTGGTCGGTGTTCAGGCGCGCCATGCTGCCGTAGACCACAACCCAGGTGCCTGCCAGCTCGTCGTACTGCAGTGCCTCCAGGTAGAACTCGGTCAGGCCCGAGTTGACGATGGCCGCGCGGCCGGCATCGATGATCACCCGGTCAGGATCGCTACTGGCATCGAAGCGGCCACGCCCGGCGAGTCCGCCGTTCCATTGGCTCCACTTGAAGCGCACCGGAACCCCCTCCGGGGCATCGGCGATTTCGATGCGATACAGGCAATGCTCGAAGCCGGTGTAGCCGCCACCGCCGACCACCGGACACTCACCCACCAGGTTGAGCACAGGTGCCAGGGTGGCACTCAACCGCCCTTTGCTGGCGGGAGAATCGCGCAGGCGGGCAAGGATGCTGCTGCAGTCTTCCCCCTGGGCCAGGCGCAGCAAGCGCAGGCGGAAGTTGACGAAGGCGCGCTCGGAGGTGTCCGGCCCACCCAGCGCGGGCTCGAGCAGCCGCTGCGGATACTGGAACGCGTGCAGGGCCTCTTCCGAGACTTCGAGGATCACCGCATCGCGGATGCCGTCGGTGATCTGGCCGGTCGTTGGCATGGGCGTGGCCAGGGGCGGGCCGATGTAGGTGGCTTGGCGAGTCACCAGCGCCAGAGGATCTGGTGCGAGCCCCGGCAAGCGCGTGAGGATGCCGTCGACCCAGGCACGGCCGGGGTGCAGGCGCAGATGCACCGTGCCGTCCGTTACCGCCGCGGCTTCCACGCGGAATCCCTCAGGTTCGCTGGCCGGAACCGCACAGATGCCGGCACCGAGGATGTCGCGTCCGGCCTGGCCATTCCACGCCAGTTCCAGCAGCTCGCCTTCGGTGAAGTCGGCGTCCAGGCTCACGCGGCCTTGCTGGTGCAGCACGCCGCTGAGGTTTCGCAGCACGCCCTGGGCCGGCGGATTTACGCCGTTTTCGTGCTGGTGGGGGTCGAAGTTCAGTACCGAGAAATCGCCTTGCATGGCTCCCCCTTCGTCAGGTGACGGGTACAACCAGCGGCCTCACGCCTACCGGCATGAATTCACGCAGCCGCACGTGCAGGTTGGTCCATTTGTGTGTCTCCAGCAGGAAGCCGAAGGCACCCATCGCATCGTCGTCCGGCCCGAGTTCGCGCACGCGCCGGTCGGTTTCCCGCTGGAGCTGCGCGTAGCCCGGGTCGTTGAAGCGTTCCGAGGTGAAGTACACCCGCGCATCCGGCGCGTGTACGCAGAAATGGTTGGCTGGCAAACGGTCGGCGGCGCTGCTGAAAGCGCTCCACTTGATGCAGCCGTGCTGGTTGTCCAGTACTTCGAAGCGCTGACTGAAGATGCCGCCCAGGCCACCCACTGCGGTGACACGCACCGGGCCGAAACAGGTCAGGCCCTGGAAGTCGAGGGCGGCGCCCCATGCATTGGTCGGGTCGGTGGCGGCCGCGATGGCAAATTGGCCTGTGGGGGCGTCGTCGAAGCCAAGTCCGGCGTCTACCACGCTGTCCTGGATATCCAGTCGGTAGCGCGAGTCGATGGCGATCGAGCCGACGATGGAGCGCTGGATCAGGATGTCCGGCGTGGGCGTGAAGGCATCCTGGTCGGCTGCATCAAAACCGTAGCCATCCTCCAGGCGCAGTGCCGGTTGCATGGGCGCGCGCTGACCGTTGCGCAGGCTATGTCCGCCAGGCGCCAGGGTGCAGCCGACCAATTCCAGGCGTGCCACCGCGGCGCGGTCGATCAGGGCCTGGCCGATGGGGAAGGGGGCCGCCGGGTCGGCGGCCAGGTAAAGCCCTTCCAGGCGAACCTGGGGGGTGAACGGCGTTGCGTTGGCGGCGTCCAGCACCCGCAGTGACAAAGGCTGCGCCAGGAGCAGGAGTGGCCGATGGCCGCCGGCCGCACGGACGGTCAACGAGTGAGCCAGGCGCAGTGAGTGGGTGCCATCGACGGCCGTGCCGGTCATGGCGGCAAGGTCGAGAGGATGCACAAGGCTGTCGTGGATCTCGACGATCACCGGTCCTGTTGCGCTCTCCAGGCCATCCAGGGCTTGCTGCAGGCTGATGCCTCCGGATACCTCGCCGACGCGGCGTACTTCCGCATCCGCCGGTATGACCGGGACCTGCCGCGACAGCGGGTGCGCGCCCACCGGACCCGCGGCGCCGTAGGTGTAGCTGGCCTGCAATTGCGAGACCAGTGCGCCGTTGTCCGTCGTCACCAGCAGGTCGGCCTGAGCGGCGGTTGCCACCCCGACCAGCACCCGGCCGATGTCCGGGTCTATGACGATCTCGCCGATGGCGGTGGGGCGTCGCAAACCCTCTTCCCAGGCGCAGAGGTTGTCGCCACGGAACCGCCAGCGCCATTCGGTCTGGGGTGGCGGCGGTACCAGTAGCGGTTCCAGGGCGCGGGGCAGGAACAGGTGCAGGCCGGCATCTCCCAGGTCGAAACCGCTCGGGGGTGTCGTTGCCGGATCGTAGTAGTCCACCCGTACGTAGGCGTCGGCATGGCTGGCCAGTCGTGCATCGAGCATCGGGCCGGGTACGGCGTCGGCTTCGGTCAGGGGTGCAACTACACCGCCTGAGGTGGCTGCCCGGAGGAAACCGGGGCGGCTGGTGTTGAACAGGTGTACCGGGATGTCCAGCGGGTGCAGGTCGAAGCGCAGGACAAAGCGTGCCACTCCGGCCGGCTGGACTCCCAGGTTGATGCGGCCCTTGGCCAGAGGGCGGACACGGGGAAGCCGGTAGGCCGACAGGCGCCAGAGGAAGATCGCCAGGTTCGGCAGGTTGATGTGGCGCTGGTCGTCCACCGCGGGCTTCAGGTCGGCGCTGTAGGCGAAGGGATCGAAGGGCGTGCCGAGCAGCGCCAGGGTAGCCGGCTCACGGATCGGTGCGGTGCCGCCGCGGGGTACCTCGAAACGGGTGAGCGTTGCGGTGCCGTAAGGGGGCTGGCCGCCGGCGTCGGGGCGCTGGTGGTTGAGGTGCTGGGTCCAGCCGAGGTTTTCGCGCAACTCGACGCCACGGCAGGCCCAGCCAGTGAGGTTGACCGCAAGACGCTCGATGGCGCCCAGGGTGCCCTTGCGCCGGCGCAGCGCGATGGTGTCGGCGACGTCGGCACGCAACGTACGTGGATCGCCCTTGAGGTGCGTGGTGCCCAGCAGGTCGGCCAGGTAGGGGATGACCCAGTCGTCGCAGGTGTCGATGAACAGGTCTTCATAAAGCTGGGCGATGTTCTGGTGCAGCGCGTCAAAGGGGCCTTCGATGGCGCGAAGGTAGGCGCGCAACTGATTGGCCGGCGTGACCTCGGCATCGCGAGTGCGATAGATATCCGGCAGGCGCTCGAACAGGGGGACTCGGTTCATGGGCATTCCCCCGCGGCGGGTTCGGCGATCGGGGTCAGGGTCAGGTGCGCCGGCGCCAGTTGCAGCAGTTCATGGGGGCTGCAAGAGAGCACCTGGGCCTGGGGCCGGGGAGCAGAGGGCAAGGCGGCGTTGCTGTCGTTGCCGGGGGCGAGCAGGCCCAGGGCGCTGACCCGGCACCAGAGCACCCCCGTTACATTCTGCGCCCGGCCTTCGATGCGGCTGGCGTATTCGGGCTCGCCCAGTTGTCGCGCCTGGAGGCCGAACAGGCCGCTGCGCTCGTCGGCGACCACCCCGGTCAGGCCCAGGGAAGCGCGCAGGGCGTTCTCCACATCCTCCTGGCGATAACGCGGATCGCGGGCGTAGCTGAGGTCGACGAATACATGGCGCAGACGGGCCTGTTGCACCACCAGCGGAAAACGATCCGGCCCCCTGCAGCGCTGCGCATGGGCCAGGGTGGCCTGTATCGCGGTGAACTCGGCCTCGCGCCCTGCGGCCAGCAGCACCCGCAGGATTACCGCCGGTACACCCTCATGCAGGTCCCAGGCTGCGGCTGCGCGGACCACGCCGGGAAGGGCCAGGGTTTCGCTCTCGTAGTCACGGATGCTGACCAGCCTTCCCAGGCTCTGCACTTTGCCAGGTGCCGCCTCGCGCGCCTTGTAGCCCGGTTCAGGGTCGGCGCCACCGGAGACGATGCCGGCCAGGGAAACCTTGTCGAATCCTGCCGGTCGCTCGCCTGCGGTCGGCGTGGCGCCCGGCTTGATCGGCCCGCGTGCGCCGACGCCGCTGCGGTAGCGCGCCACCACGTTCTTCAGACCGGAGGGCAGCCGGGCGCCGGACTCACCATCGCCGAACTGTACAAAGCTGCGGTCCTCGGCGTCTTCGCGGACGATGTAGATCGGCTCCGCCGCCGCGCGACCATGGAAGCTGTCCACCCGGTTCCACAGACGCCCTTCGACCCAGATTTCCAGCTCCGGGGTGTGGGGTGGCACCGCCCCGGCGGAAAGGAAGTAGGTGAGTGGCGCCTTGGGCAACGGGAAGGTCTGCCATGGTTGGCGATGGTCGCCGTTACCCAGCACGGCCTCGTGTTCTGCCTTGCCCTGGGAGGCATCGACAAGGTTGCCATGGACCGTTACCCGTGGTTCGGCTTCATCGAAGTCGGCGCGGGTGAAGGGCGTGGGTGGACGGTCGAAGTTCAGCAACCAGGGGCGCGCCACATCCGGTGTCGGCGTGGGGAAGCTGGCGGGGCTGCTGGTACAGGTCAGCTCGACGCTGCGTCCATCGGGATGGCTGAGGTACAGCCTGCGTCCGGCCAGCGCCCGTGCGTGGTTGGCGGTGCCGTAGAAGAACAGGGCGCCGGTGCCGTTGGCATAGCCGCTGGAGGCGGGCGTGGAAACCGGCTTGAGGGCGAGGGCCGGGCTGGTGACTTCGCGGATCAGGAAGTCGCGGACATCGCTCCAGGGCGAGCCACTCATGGCATGGCGAATCAGTGGCTGGTCCAGAGTCAGCAGGCTGCTGGGGCCGTTGAGATTGCCGAAGCCGAGGGTGGCTGAACGCACCGCCAGCACTTTGCGCACCAGCGACAGCGGTACCTGGCCGGTGACGCCGCTTTTTGCCACGCGCACCTGCACCACGAGATGCATGCCAGGGCGCAGGTCGCTGACTTCGGCATCCAGCGCAAGGAGGTCGGCCGGAAGTGCGATGGATGCACTGGTGTTGGTGCAATCGTGGGGGTAGAGGTGGCGTTGGAAGCCTGTATCGGATTCAAGGGAGCCGACGATTTCGCTGCCGCTCTTGCGGCTGGTGATGGTCTTGGCCGGCGCATTGTGGCCGAAGTGACGGAAGCTGCGGCCGATCCGGAAGGCCGCCACCGGCTGGCTCCAGCTGTGTTGCAACGGAGCGTCGATTTCCACGATCACCCGGCCGAGCAGGCGGGTGACGGTCTTGACCTTGACCTGTTGCGGCGCCTGCTGCGTGGTGAGGGTTGAGCCGCTGGAGGTCCAGCCCGGCTCCGGCGGCATCAGCAGCAATGAATCGCCGGGTTTGAGCTCGAAGGCGACGAGGCTGGCGCTATCGCTGGCATTGCCGACACTGTGCAGCTCGAAACGGGTGGCGCCGGCGGCAAGGCTGGCGGCATAGGAGCGTGGGCGGTAGAGGTTGAAACGGCCCAGGTGCGGCCAGGCGAGCAGTTCGACGTCGGTCTGGAAGTCCGCTGGCGTGGCCAGGCCCTGCAATTCGGCCTTGACCGGGAATCCCGCACGCAAGGTCAGGGGCCGTTCACCGCGTACCTCGAAAGCCAGCGTGGCGCGACCGCCGATTCCCGGTGCCAGGCGATAGCCGGTCAGGCGTACCAGTTCGGCGATGCTTTCACGCCAGGCCGCGGTACGCAGGTAGGCCTCATTGGCGTAGTGCTCCTGGTAGAAGCTGAGGATGTCACCGAGGATCGCCGCACCCTGGAGCAGGGCAATGCCGGGGTCGTCAGCTTCGCGATGAGTCCAGGCGGCCAGCTCCGGCGCGGCGTCCAGGGAGCGGGTCATGGCTTCCAGGAAGTCGGCGTAGCGTCCGATGCGGTAAGCGATACGCGGCAGGCCCGGCCGATTGTCGGCGTGTCGGGGGAACACGAAGGGATCAGTGATCAGCGGATTGCAGGGCATCAGCGTCTCCCTCCCTGGATCTCGAAGCGGATCAGCCCGCGTTCGAGGTGGTCCGGGTCATTGGCCAGCAACAGGGTCTCGTCGAAGCCGATCTCCAGTACCGGCGCTCCGGGCAGACCGGGCAGTGGTGCGGAGAAGCGCTTCATGCTCAGGCTGACCAGGTGGCGGATGCCGGCGATGCGCTGCAGGCGGCCTTCGATCATGCTGCGGTGCAGGGACTGCCCGAAGGTCCATTGGTCCGGGTGGAAGAATCCGGGACGGCCGTCGGCGGTCCAGCCGTCGGAGAACTCCTGCTCCAGCTCGTAGCGCAGGTCTTCGCGCCAGTAGGCATCGCCGGCGCAGACCACCACGCGGATATCCAGCGGCACATAGCGCGGAGGCCGCAGTTCGATGTCCTCGCCTATCAGGCGCACCGCTTCCAAGTGGTCAGCCACGCGTGAGCGCAGTTCATTCCACAGAGTCTCCGAGCGCTCGTCGCCCAGAGCGGTGAAACCGGCGGGGTCCATGGCGATGCGCACGGTACGCCAGCTCCCGGTCCAGGCGTAGCGCGCCACGGCACGAGACACACCGGAAACTTCCTCGGCGCGCCTGACGTAATCGGCAAGGGTTACTGCCCGCAACTGGCGTGCGCGGAAAGCCTCCGGGGCGTTGCGGCGGATTCGTTCGACCGGTTCCGGATCGCGTCCGTCGCCGACGTCGAAGGGATTGGTGGCCGCCACTAGCGCCCCATTCAGGGCACCGGTGAGGGGCTGCAGGTTGACCAGCTGATCGGCACCGATGTTGCCGGGGTGACCGCCGCCGACCTGGTACTCGGCATGCACCACCGCACCGGCTGGCAACAATCGGCCGTTGGCTCCATTACCGAAGCGCAGCTGGCTGCGCCGGTGCTCGTCGGTCTCGACCATGAAATGGTCGCCGTTCTCCGCCGAGTCGTCGCTGTGCACCAGGCTCTCTACCTCGTCCCAGTCTTCCCGGGCGCCGCCCGGGCTTTCCACCTGCAGCCAGAGCGTCGAGCGGGCCGGTTCCTCTCCCGTTGGAGCGCCACCCCGGGGCGGCGGCAGGTAGGCCAGCGGGCCCTCGTCCGGCAGTTCGGCCAGCACCCAGTCACGGCCGTCGCCATGGCGGTCGAGACGCTGGTAGTGGCGATGACGCAGGCCGGGGATATCGCTGGGCAACAGGCTACCGGGTTCGCGGAATTGCACCCGCAGTGGCTGCCCTTCGTATACCGGCAGCAGGTTGCCACGGAACACCGAGATGTCCTCCACTGCGACGGGCGGAGGGCCGGGGCAGAACGTGGTGAAAGCGAAGTCGTGGCGCAGGGCATCTTCCTCGCGCCAGCTCACCCTCAGCATCCAGGTGCCAGTCAGCGGATCGAAGCGGCTTTCGGCGGCGCCGCCATCGAGGTCGTTGCCCGGCAGCAGGCGCAGCAGTTGCCGTTTCGCGGGGTTGCGTCCGGGTACCTGGCCGGTCAGCGGGTTCAACCGTTCCTCGATCAGCAACTCACGCCAGCGGCCCTGGCGCACCAGATCACGCAGGGCCTCGGCCTCGGCCTGGGAAGCCAGGGGCGGCTCGGGCACCAGGTCGGCGGCGGTGCTGCCGGCGGCGAGAGCAGGTTGGGCGTTGCCCCAGGTGTAGAGGCGCAGACGGTTCAGGCGTGGGTCCAGGTACTGGCGACGCGACGGCTCCAGGCGGCGCTGGCGGCTGGCGAAGAACACCGCGTCGGCGTTGGGTGGAGTATCGCCGGTCCAGGTCACCAGCTCCTGGTCGTCCAGGCTGAAGGGGGACTGGCCGGCGACCACTTCCAGGGCCAGCCAGGTACTGGCCTGGTTACCTTCGTGGAGGTGGTAATCCATAAGGCGTGCATGGCGGGCCAGGGTCACGCGCTTGCGGCTGGTAGCCAGGTAGGCCTCGGCCATCACCCGGTCCTGGAAGTCGCTGAGTTCGTCGGCGGCGGCGGCGAACAGGCCGATCAGCACCTGATCCAGGTCGGCTTCGCTGGTGCTGGCCCAGCCCGGTACACGCTCGGCCATGGCGACCATCAGGGTATGGCGGAAGGAGTCGTAGTCCTTGGCCAGATAGTCAATCGCCGGATTGGGTGCCGGCGGCCGCCCGCCCTGTGGCGGGGCGCAGTCGTTGGTGAAGCAGCCAGGACGAAAGCGGAAGCCGATGGCACTGAAGAACGGGTCGATCAATGCGGCGTCCCAGACCAGCTCCAGTCGGTACGTGGAGTAATCGCCCACGGGCGCTATGCGCAGGGACAGGCGCGTGGCATCGAGCGGTGTTACGGCGATGACCTGCACCTGGCCGCTGGCATTGCCGGCCACCACCCGACTACCGCCGCGAACGCGGAATACCTGGCGGGCGCGTGCCGGATCGCCGCCGATGTCGGCGACGATCGCGGCCAGGTGCAGGCCGTTGAAGAAGTGCAGCTCCAGGTCCGCGTGGCCAGGGGCGGGACCTGGCTGGAGGCTCACCAGCGCCAGTTTCAGACCGTCGAGACCGTGGCTCTGCAACTGGTCGGCGCGCTCGTCGACCAGGTCGGGGAACTTGATAGCGGCCATGCTGGGCTATCCCTAGCGCGAGCTGCGCTGGAACTTGATGACGCGCGAGTCCGGGCTGCCCGCGGGTCGGTACTTGAGGGTCACTTCCAGAGTGGCGGCGGCGTCATCCCAGATCACGTCGACCATTTCCACCGTCAGCCGGTGTCCCAGCCAGCGGGTCAGGCCGTTGGTGATGCGCGCCTTGACCACCCCGCGAAGTGCCTCGGAGGAAGGTTCGAATACCAGCTTGCGCACGCCGCCGCCGAATTCCGGCAGGAACAGGCGCTCGGCCGGGCTGGTCAGCAGCAGTTGCAGCAGCTCGTCATGCACATGGGCGTCGTCGTTCGCCGGGGCGACGCTGCGGCCGTCGTCTCCGATGCGGAAGGGGAAGGCCAGGTGCCGTCCATTGGAAAGTGCCATGCTCATATCCCTTTGGCTTTCTGTTGGGTCTGCACCACCAGGGCGGTGCCCTGGGGCGCCTGCGCGGCATTGAGGCAGAGGCCGGCGCTGTTCTGCAGCAGCACCGGCACATTGCGGATCGAGGTCTGGGTCGCCGCGCTCACCCAGCGAATCGAGACACAGGGTGAGTAGGCGCCGGGCGTGAAGGGGCAGCCGATGATGGGATGGATGTCGGTCTGCAACAGCATGGGCGCGCCATCCACCAGCGCCTCGGTGTTGCTGGTGATCAACTGGGCCGTTCCACCGTGGGGGCACATTACTGTGCTGCTGGTGGTGAGGATCGGGATCATGTCGGCGGCACCCCGAAACTCATGGCGCCATTGACCAGGCTGACTCCGGCCAGGCCGACCTTGATCAGGCCGTTGTTCAGCGAAATGGTCTCGTTGCTCAGGCGGATCTCGCAGGCGCCGCAGGTGATGATGATTTCGCTGGCGGTGAGTGTGATGGTCTTGGCGATCATCTCGTCGCCATGGCTGATGCGGACCTCGTTGGCCTCGTCATCCAGTACCACCTTGTGGCCCTGCTCGGAGACGATGACGCGCACACCGGCGCCCTTGGGCTCGGGGCGTTGGCCCTGGGCCCACCAGGCGCCCGACCAGATGGGGTTGTCCAGGTTGCCTGCCTCGAACTCGATCCAGACGCCCGAGCCCACCTTTGGCAGCAGCACCATGCCGTGGCCGTCTCCGGCGAATGGCGCGGCCGGCAAGGCCCAGCCGCACGGGTGTTCGCCGAGCACGGCGGGTACCGTGGCGCGGATGCGGCACTGGTCGTTGGGGTCGTCGATGTCGGTGACCGTGCCCCGATACTTGCCGAAGTAGCGGCTGCCGGCGTGCTCGACCAGGCGCTCGACCGTGTGTTCCAGCAGTTCGTCCATTCAGAAGATCCCCACGCTTGCCGAAACTGAGAGTTGCAGGCCGCCGCCGAGGCTCTCTGCCACCGCTGCCCCCGAGACTTCGGACAGTGAGTCGGCCTTGGCTTCGATCTCCTGGGTGTAGAGCGACGGCGTGATGCGATGGACCACCTTGGTGAGCAGGTAGTCGCCGCTGTAGGGGGTGGCGCCCGCGTCCAGGCGCACCTTGCGATAAGGGCTCAGCACGGCGCCGTAGCAGCCCGGTATCACCTGGCTGACCAGGTGGAAGACGTATCCGCTGCGCCGTGCGTGCGAGGTCACGGCGGCAGTCGGGTCCTCGCCCGTGGCTTCGGCCGGAGGCAGCATGCGCCGGGGAGTGAGGTCCGCAGGCAGGGCCGGCAGGCCGCGCATCAGGCCGAGGTCGGCGGCGCTGGTCTCGAAGTGGGTCACGCCCTGGTCATCCACCCGTAACACCTGGGCAATGGTGCGCTCACCACCTTCTGGGTCCTGGGTGACGCTGGCGTTGGCCAGGTTGCGGCCGTTGCCGATCATGACCAGTGGCGGCAGGTCCGCCGCGTCGGTCGGGTCGGCGAGGAAGCAGCCGATGCTGGCACCGCGTGTGTCGCCGGGCAGGACATAGGCGTGGCGATCGTTGGCCGTCGCCAATTCGCGCAGGAACTGCAGCACGGTACCGCGTCGGGTCGTGGTTTCGGGCGTTGCCTCGGTGCTGTCAATGCGCGTATCGGCAAGCTGGGTGAAGCGGCCGAACAGCTCTTGGGCAATGTCACTGGCACTGCGATGTTCGAATGGCGGTTCGGTTTCCTCGTCGCGGTTGAGGAAGGCGCTGTCGTCCCGCACCACCAGCGTTGCGGTACTGCGGCCCGGTTGCGAATCGAGCGCGGCATCGATGCTCGTCAGTGGCCCGTCGATCAGGGGCGCGAAGCGTCCATTGCCGATGTCCAGTTCGACCCGCACGCGGGAGAAGGGCTCGCTGGTTTCTCCCGGCCAGTGCAGCCAGGCGCCGTTGGCGTCCAGGCATAGGACCATGCGCAGACGGGCTTCCCAGAACGCGTCCATCTCCTGGGTGACCTCGATCTCCTCGATCCGGCGCAATTGGTCTTCGTCGGCGGCGGTGTCGCCAAACCAGACGCGGAAGCGTTGCTCGGCCATGCTCAGCTCCTGGGCACCTGCAGGGTGTCGCCGGGGTTCTCTACCAGGCTGCGGCTGTCCAGGGCGCTGTTGGCATCGGCCACGTGCCAGAACTGCGTGGCATCGCCGCCGCCAGCGTGGGCCAGCAGGTCGAGGCGATCACCGGCCTCGACCATCCGGGGCTCACCGCCGACGGGTGTCAGTCGGCGCAGTTTGAGGGCGAGTACTTTCTCGCCGGTTGATGTGCTGGTTTCCACCGTGGCGACGCGGGCGTAGCGGGAGTTGGGCAGGAACATGACGGGCTCCTTCGATACCGCGACCAGGGGGCGGCAGGCACTAGATGGGGATCAGCTCGACGATCTGTTCAGCGGTGTTGGCCAGGTTGGCGATGGCCTGGGCTTCCTTGGCAAGGGTCGAGTACTCCAGGGCGCCCTTGGCCAGCACGTCGTCCGAGCAGTCGTCGACGGCGATGACGCTGAGGGTGATATCCACCTCGGCACGGGTCGGGTTGAGCAGCGCGTCGTACTCCAGTTCGGTGATGCCCATGGAGTCGATGGTCACCGGAAGCACGCGGGTCAGGCCCCAGATGAACAGGATGCGCGGATACTTCTCGCGCGGAATCGGCTGGGCCGGGGCGTCGTCGCCACCACCGCCGAGGGCATCGCCGATGGCGTCCAGGGCGGCGCCGATCAGGCCGGCCAGCTTGGCGCTGGGCAATACCATCTTCTCCAGTGCCGCCAGTTGTGGACCGATGCCGAACAGTTCCGCCAGTACCTTGCCTTCATCGAGCATGTTGGCGGCGCTGAAGTGCGCCTTGAAGGTGATCTTCTCGAAGGTCTTCTCCCCGGCCTGGGCGGTTTCGCGCTGGGTAGCGCCGGTGGGGCGCGGTGGAATCTCCAGGGTGCGGGTGAGGGACTCGGGATTGAACTGGAAGATCACCACATTGGGGATTGGGCCGATCAGGTCGGTGCCGTATTCGATCAGTGCGCCGCGAAGAAGGCTCATGGACGCTCTCCAGTGAGGCTCTGGGCTATCTGTCTGGCGATGCCGGTAGCCAGGTCACTCGCTTGGGCCGTGGCGCTGCTGGCGAGGTGTCCGGCATCCAGCTGCCGATGATTGCCGGTGTGCAGATGGCGCCCGGCCAGGGCTTCGGCCAGGGCCGGGCCCAGCGCGTGGGCAGCCGCTTCGGCAATCTCCGGCGGGATGCCGCGCAGGTCGAGTTCGAGGGACTCTATTCGCAGCTGTCTGCTCATGGCGCTCTCCGGAGACCTAGCGACGGGTTCGGTGGGTGGCGGCCAGGGCGGCATAAGGGCCGAACTGGTCGAGGCTGTTGGCGCGGTCCAGCTTGTCGTACTCGCGCTGCAGCGCACGTACGACGGCGGGCATGTCCAGACGCCTGGGCGCCCCCTCGGCGGCGCTTTGCAGGCAGGCGTTGAACACCACGCCGCGAATGTGGCCGCCGGCCAGGGCGAAGCGCTGGGCGAGGAAGTCGAAGTCCAGGCTGCTGGCGTCGACGCTCGCTGGAATGACGCTGCGCCAGATGCGCAAGCGTTCTTCGACGCCGGGGAGGGGGAACTCGATCACGATGCGAAGGCGGCGAAGGAAGGCTTCGTCCAGGTCCTTGCGCCGGTTGGTGGCGAGTATCGCCAGACCCTTGAAGCGTTCCATGCGCTCCAGCAGGTAGCTGATCTCCAGGTTGGCGTAGCGGTCATGGGCGTCCTTGACCTCGGTGCGCTTGCCGAACAGTGCGTCGGCCTCGTCGAAGAACAGGATCAGGTCGGCCGAGTCAGCGGCATCGAACAGCCGGCGCAGGTTTTTCTCGGTCTCGCCGATGTACTTGTTGACCACCTGGGACAGGTCGATGCGATACAGCGGCAAGCTCAGTTCGGCGGCAATGGCTTCCGCTGCCATGGTCTTGCCGGTGCCCGGTGGTCCGGCGAAAAGGGCGCTGAGGCCTCCTTCGTTCCAGGCGCGTGCGGTACCCCAGTCGAAATGCACACGGGTCAGGTTGTGCATGGCCGTGACCAGTTCATCGACCTGCGCCGCCTGGGCGGCCGGGAGCATCAGTTCGTCCCGGCTGAAGCGCGGCACGACCGGCTGGGCCAGAGCGCCGAGGTCGAGGTCGGCCCGTGCGGCGGTGAAGAGCTCGCTGGCGCTGGGGAGGCGGCCAAGGCTGGCAAGCTCGCCGGCGACCCGCTCGATGGCGGTGCGCTCGTAGCGGAAGCGCCGCGCGAGCTCGGGCAGCAACGGCGCCAACCCGGTATCCGGAAACAGTCCACGCCAGTAGTCGAGCCGCTGCCCATAGTCCGCTGGCGGCACCTCCAGCGCCGGTAGCGTTTCACCGAGGCCGTGCAGGGCACTGCGCTCATGGGCACCGATGAATACCAGCAGTGGCAGGCCGGGCAGCGGCGGCGGTTCAAGGCCACCATCGTGGGCCGTCGGGTCGACCAGCAGTTTCGCCGGCAGATACAGCGCACTTCCGCGCAGCCACGCGCAGCTCATTGCCGAGGCCAGGTGCTCGCGGGGCAGGCAGGTGCTGGGGTGAAGGGTTTCAACACCCGCCAGGGCCGTGCAGGCGGCGGCGGTTTCCGCCAGCGGTGCTCCGGCGGCGCCAAGTAGCGGCAGTAACTGCACGCCGCGGTTGGCGGTGAGCGCGGCGCGGACGCGGGCGGCAGCTGGCTCCATGGCTGCCGCCAGACGCACGGCGGCTACCGGTTGCAGTGACGCCGGTGGGGCACTGGCGGGGAACAGCAGTTCGCGGGCCACCAGCGCCGGCACGAACAGGGGACTGTTCCAGTCGTGGGGTTGTGCCGTGGCCAGCAGGCCATGGCGCAGCAACGGGTGCGATGGGTCGAAGCAGCGCAACAGCTCATCCGGCTCGTCCCACAGACGTTGAGCCAGGGCGAGATTGGGGCTGGTGCGCGAGAGGTCATTGAGGCAGCTGGCGATCACCGGGCCGGCGGCGCTATCGACGCCCGGGAGCAGGGCGAGGGCGAGCACGAAGCGCTCCACCGGGGCCAGTTCCAGTTGCTGTGCAACCCAGCCGAAGGAGCCGCGCGGCGGGGCGGTTTCATCCGCTGGGGCCAGCGTGGCGATGCGCTCGTCGAGGTACCGAGCGGTGACGTCCTCGGCGAAGAACCTGCGCTTGTCGTGCTCGTAGCGCAACAGGTCGAGGGCTGCCAGCGCGGCGTCCACCGGGGCTGGCAGAACACCTTCGGCAGCACCCTGCTGGGCGCGCTCGCGCCACAGCCAGCAGACTTCCCGGCGCAGGCGCAGAGTGACCTGGGACAGCCAGTGGCGGGCCTGGATGTCCGTGCCATGGACGCCAGGAAGGAAGGCCACCGGCTCGGCCAGTGTCCGGGCGGTGAAAGGATTGTTCATGGCACCACCACCCTGGGGCTGGCCTTGGCCTGCTGGTTGTTCACCCGCAGGATCACCCGGTAGCTGCCGGTCGGGACAGCGGCAGCGGCGCCGGCAATCACCAGGCTTTGCTGGTCGACGGCGGTGGTGACCTCGTCGAACAGGTGCACGGTCACGCCGTCGCTCTCGCGGTAGAAGAGGACCATCAGGTCATCACTGTCGGTACCCAGCAGGGTGCCTTGCAGGTGCAGGTCGCCGGCCACCAGCGCGGCGCTGTCCAGTGTTGGCAACAGGCGTGCCGCGAGCAGGTTGCTGGAACGGGCGCGGGTAGGTGACAGGCGCCGGCGTACGATCAGCGGCATTTCCCCAGCCGACAGGGTGGTACCCGAGGCGATGGGCGTGCCCGGGCTGCCTTCGGCGCTCACCAGCAGCCGCTGCGGTTCGCGTTCAAGCACGTTGAGCTGGACGTCGCCCAGCAGCACTTCGAGATTGCTCGGGTTGAGGTCTTCACCGTACAGGGTGAGGGTGGCGCCGGCTTCGAAGCGCGCGGGTTCGACCCGGTCCAGGCGTGCGCCCAGGGATGGCATCACGGCCACTTGTACGCCTTCGAGTCCGATCAGCGTCTCGGGCGTGGTGCTGTAGTCCACGCCCACCAGGAGGGCCGCGCGCGGCAGACTGGCGGGCACGATCATCACCGGCCGCACCTGGAACGCGACGGAAAGGCGGTAGCGCTCTTCGGCACCTTGCATGGTCTTGGCCAGCAGGTCGGCACCGGATTCGTCGAAGCTCAACTTGAGTGGTTCCGGGTTATGTTCCAGTGCCTGGCGAACGTCCAGCGCTACAAGCGAATCAAGGGGCAGGAACGCGAGTTCGTGCAGGGCCGCCATACCGCGTCCGAGCAGGTCATGGGCAGCGGCGGTATCGCTGCTTTCACCAATGTCGAACGCAGTGAGCAGGAACTTCAGCACCAACCACAGCGGCGGTGGTTCGCCATCGCGCAGGGACAGGTTGCGCAGCTGTGGGTCGAAGGCGGTTTCGTAGAGGAAGAGATTGAGCTTCTCGTTGGAATCGTTTTTCGCCGCGTCTTCGGGCTTGCCGATGGACACGTCGAATCCGCGCCGGATCAGGTGATCCTGCAGCAGGCGCGTGACGGCGCCGATGGCTTTGCCGGAGTCCGCGAGGGCCATGGTCAGAGTCTCCGCAGGGCGCGGCGCGACAGGCCACTTCGGCCGGGGGCCGCGGGTGTGACCGATGGCTGGTTACGCACAGGCTGCGTGGCAGGGCGCGCCACGGTCTGCGGGGCTGGTGCCTCGACTCGCAAGTGAATCGCGCCGATAGAAATTTCCACGGACTCTTCCATGGAGCGTCCGGGCGCCTCGGGCTGGATTTCTGGTATCGCCGGTTCGGCTGCGGAGATGGGGGCGCCAAAGGCGCTGGACGAGGGGACTATCGTGGCGGCATTGGCCACCGGCGCGGGCATGGAGCCCGGCTGGGCCCGTGTGGTGGCGTGTTCCGGATGCGGGGGCGAAGGTTGGCCCTCCGATTTCTGCGGCGGCCGGGCACCGTGTCGGGAAGGCTGCTCCAGGGGCGCGGCCAATTGCGGATCGGCCGCTATCCAGCGCAGGGCGGCCTGCACCGGGTCATTGACAGAAGACGGGCGCCCCTGATGTTCGTGCTCTTCGATGTTCTGTGGCAGGGGCGATTCGGGCGTGTGCTGGCGCAGTGCAAGGTCGTGAAGCTGCGCCGTGTTGCCCGGCCGGGGTGTTTCATCCGGTCGACCAGGCTCACGGGCAAGGTCTACCCGCATGGGCTGTGACGCCGGGGCCTCGGGGGTGGGTACCCGTGTGTCCGGGATCGCTGTGCGCAAAGCCTGCGAGGTGAAGGGCCGGGAGACCGGTGTGCTCGGCGCAGCCGGCACCGTCGCGTCTGCACCCAGCTCCAGAGGTGCTTCGAAAGTGGGTGTGCCCGCCGGGGAGAACAGGCCGCTGGCGCGCATCAGGGCGGCGAAGTAATCGCTCATCTCGAAGCCTCGATCAGGGCCAGGTACTGGGCACGGCGCGCCGGGGTCAGCGCCAGGACCTGGGCTTCGCTCCAGCCGTAACGGGAAGCGAGGTCATGCACGTCGCGCAGCAGGGCCCGTTGGCGTGCGTTGAGACGGGCCAGGGCGGCGTCATCGAGGTCGATGGGCACTTCGCTGTCCGCACCGCATGCCGGGCAGTTGCAACCCACGGCCAGGGCCACCAGCGGGTCTGCCTCGGCAATGGCCGCGGATAGTTGCGCTTCGTCCTCAGGGCGCACCTGTCCTGCCAGCAACAGGCTGTCGAGCATCAGCCGTCGCGCCACGTCCGGCGTGCCGGGTCGCGCTTGCCGCCAGTTGCGCAGGTCTTCGCCTGTGGGACGACGCAAGGTGACCTGGCTGTTCGGGCCCAGGCTCACCTGGATCGGCCCTTCGGCCTCGGCAGTGCCCAGCAATGGCGCCAGCTGGAGTTCGAACTCGAACACCTCGTTGCAGGCCGGGCACCGGGCGCTGAAGGGCAGGCTATGCACGCCGTCGGTGGCGGCCACCAGGCGCAGCAGCGCGGCGCTGCGCCGGCTTACCGGCTGCGCCCACCAGAACCCGATGTCGGTTCCACTGGCGCACTGGGTCAGCAGCGCTGTGACCAGACCTGGACGGTCGCGGTCGGCGAAATCGAGGTCCAGGTCCGCGAGTTCGCCGAAGGGCCGCATCGAGATGCGCGAGGGGAGTTGATGCATGGCTCAGGTCACCCCGCCAGGACAGGTTCCGTAGGTTCGGAGACCTCAGGGTCACGCTCCCAACCTTCGTTCTCCAGCTTCAGGGTCTGGATCGCGATGGCGTTGGCGTTGGCGTCGAGGTCAGGCAGCGCCTGGAACTCCGAAACCCAGCAGCGATAGATCTTGTAGGCCAGCACTACCTGCCCGGCTTCGTTGTAGACCTCCAGGATCAGGTCCTTGCGAAAGTCTTTCAGGCTGACCTCTGCGCCGAGCCCGGTGCCGACGTGCCAGACCTTGTTGGCCCATGCCTCGAACTCCAGGTCATGGGTGACGCCGCGCTCCAGGGTGATGGCTTCGTACTTGGTTCGCCCCGGGGATTTGCGCGAGGTGGACGGGTCACCGCCTTCACGGTGCTCGACCACTTCGGTGGTGCGCTTGAGCGCACCGACCTTGCTGACGCCCGCGACGTATCGGCCATCCCATTTGATGCGGAATTTGAAGTTCTTGTAGGGATCGAAACGATGGGTGTTGACGGCGAACTGGGCCATGATCCGACTCCCTTTATTGCAGATCGCCGGCGATCTGCTGGATGGTGAGGACGACGAACTCCGCCGGTTTCAGAGGGGCGAAGCCGACCTGGATGTTGACGATGCCGAGGTTGCGGTCGGCCTGGGTGGTGGTTTCCTTGTCGCATTTGACGAAGAAGGCTTCCTGGGGCGTCTTGCCCTGGAAGGCGCCCTGGCGGAACAGACCGTTCATGAAGGCGCCCAGGTTCAGGCGGATCTGCGCCCACAGCGGTTCGTCGTTCGGTTCGAAGACTACCCACTGGGTACCGCGATAAAGGCTTTCTTCGAGGAACAGGGCGAGGCGGCGAATGGGGATGTACTTGTATTCGTCCGCCTGGGCGTCGGCGCCCTTCATGGTGCGTGCTCCCCAGGAAACCCGTCCGTAGGCGGGGAAGCTGCGCAGCACATTGACCCCGAGCGGGTTGATCTGGCCGTTCTCCAGGTCGTTGACCGGCAGGGCCAGGTCGAGCACGCCATTGAGTACGGCATCGGTGCCGGCGGGAGCTTTCCAGACGCCACGGGTGGCATCGGTACGCGCATAGACTCCGGCCAGGGTGCCGGAGGGGGCCATCGCTCGTGGCCGCAGGCCGTCCAGTGGGTCGACAAGGCGCACGGCGGGGAAGTAGGTGGCGGCGTTGCGCGACTGCGAAGCGGCGTTGGTCCAGGTGCCGATGTTGGCCAGCGTGCGATTGGACGGTGCGTCGACGATGTAGAAGGCGCGCCGCGCTTCGCACAGGGCGGTGGCCGCAGGTATTACCCCGGCCTCCTGGCCAGCTGTCATGTCGAAGGTTTCCGGGATGGCCAGGATGTTGAAGAGGTCCACGTCCAACAGGGCATAGATCCCGGTCTTGGCCGACTCGTTGCCCACAAGCTCGAGTGCTCCGCCGCGAGCGCCATCGGTCCCGGTTGCGGCGGGCGCGAGGTTGCTGACCACGGCCGGACGATGCTCGGCGGCGCCGGTGAACTCACGGCCGAGGTTGGCGAGCCCCAGGTGGAGGGTCGCGGTAAGGCCTCCGAAGGCACCTCCCGCAATGGTCACACTGGAGGATTCGCCGGCGGTCAGGGACTCCAGGCTCAGGTGGTCGTTGCCGGTTTCGCCGTCTGCGCCGGTCTCGGACGCCTGGAGCTCGGCGGCCAGGCCAGCGGCAACGATGGCGTCATTGGTGGAAGTCACCAGGTCGCCGATGTTGGCCCAGGGTGCATCTTGCAGGGTCAGCAGGAAGGGAGTGGTGCCATTGAGCGTTCCGCCGATGGTGGAATTCGCCGGATCGAGAGGGAAGGTGGTGAGTTCGGCGCTGACCGCGCGACCGGCTTCGGCGAAGGTCAGGCCGCCCGTACGGGCGACGCGGATCAGTGCGGACGCGTTGTTGATTACCGAAATGGCGTATTGCGCGGAGTTGGAGTCGAGACTGAGGTTGCGATGGGTCTCTACCGGCACCAGGGTGGCGCCGTCCGCCTGCAACTGCGAGACCACCAGATTGAAGTCGCTGTCCGGGTTGCGCACGCCGGTGTGCACCACGCTGAGCCGCAGGCCGTTGCCCCAGGCACCGGGGCTGGCGGCGCTGACTTCCAGAACAGGGTCGCCGGCGCTGTTCTCCAGTACCCAGGAACTGGTGGCGTGACCGACCGCCACACGCACGATCAAGGCCTGGGTGCCTCCGTTGAGGAAGAATTGGCGGACGCCGTAGGACAGTGGGCTATCGCGGTCGAGGCCGCCATAGCCGCGCTCGAAATCGGCGAAGCTGGTGATAGCCACGGCCTTGTCGGGCACGCCCTTGCGCGTATAGCCGACGAAGGCGGCGATGGAGGTCGCAACACCCGTGATGGTGCGTACCCCGCTGGCCTTTTCGACGATGTAGACACCGGGATAGCTGACTTGGACCATGACGCCGACTCCTTTTGCGCTGTGCAGGGGACCCAGCCAGGGAGGCGCCTGGCGGCGTCCCTGGTGGACTCTTGGGTGACTCGGTTCGACTGCGCGGGGCAGGGGGTGATGCTGCCGTTGGCAGGGCTGCTGGGCAGCGAAGCACGGAAGGGCAAAGGGAGGGGGCCGCTACCTGTTCGAGCGTGCTCGATAATCCAGGCACAAGGCTACCGCCACTCGCCTTCAACAAGTTGGGCGAAAGTTTGTGTGTTGGAACTTGTGTACTAACTTGGGATCACAATTCCATGTGCATTAATTGATGGCAGAGTGCCTTCAATGAGTGCTGTCCAATGACAGGAAGTCAGGATAGTTCGCCGTCTAACGCGCACAATCTCTGCGCGCGTCCAGCTAATACTTTCCGACAAGCGGAGAGGGCGGCGGCATGACCATTAGTCGGCCGGCGGTTTTGTCTTGCGGCAGGAATTTGCGCGTGGAACTAGCGTCATGGTGAGGTTCATTCACGCCAGGGACAGCCATGAGCAAGGACGCACTTCTCCCCGAAATTGCCTGGTATCTCCTGCAGTGCAAATCGCGTCAGGATGAGCGTGCGCGGGAGCATCTGTTACGTCAGGGATTCGACTGCTTCTGCCCGGTCCTCGAGGTGGAAAGTCTCAAGGGTGGCAGGCTGCGGCGGCTCACCCAACCGATGTTTCCCGGTTATCTGTTCGTCCATCTCCGTGCCCAGGACAATTGGGTCGCACTGCGCTGTACGCGAGGAGTGGCACGGGTCGTGAGCTTTTCAAGCAGCCCTGCGCGGGTGCCTGACAGCATCATCGAACACCTCCGGCAACGCTGCGCCAACGCGGGAGGAATTACGGCCCTGCATGCTGGCGACAGCGTCCAGGTTCGGGTCGGGCCCTACGCGGAGATGGATGCGATATTCCTGGCCATGGATGGGGATAAACGCGTGAGGCTCTTGTTGAACATCCTGAATCGCAAGCAACAAGTCAGTATTCCGATATCCCATCTCGTGGCTTGATAAATACATTTGTATTCATGTTTTTTAATGTTGTTGGTCTGGTTCTTTGAAGGTTCTTTAAATGTTTATGAATTTTTAAAGTTTCGATTTACAAGTTTTTCCGAATGCTGGTGATGTTCGTAACATGTTGTGGGTTCTGGCGGAATTCTCAATTCTTCACAGAACTTGATGGGGTGTTGAGGTTCTGCTTCGGAATCGGTGTGTGAAAGTCCAGCCGAACAAGTCCATTTGGTTCGCTAGCGTTATTCCTGCCGTTGTTCTTCGTCACCGATGTATTGAAACAGAGCCTGGATATCCTGTTCGCCCAATTGCAGGTTGGGCATGGCGACCTGGTTGTATTGGCGGAAGAGTTCGACCGCCAGCGGGTCCTTTTCGGCGAGCATGCGGTCTGGCTCCTTGAGCCAGCGGGCCAGCCATTGAGCGTCGCGCTGGTGAGTCACGCCGAGCAGGTCCGGGCCGACGCTGCGCAAGGCACCCAGTTCGCCGTCCTGCGGGCCGAGGTGTGACAGGCGCTGCATCGGGTGCGGAACAGTTGCTCGCCGTTGGAGGGTCAAGGAGTTGGATGAGGCCGACAGGAAGGCCGACCAGGGATAGGGCCCGTGCAGGAGTGAATTGATTCGCGAAGTCGTTTGTAGCGGCACTCGACCTGGTCCGAAAGCCGGTGCGCGTGGCGTACCCCAGGGTTAGAAGGCCTTTGGGCTGCTTCGCGAGTGAATTCGCTTACAGGCTTCGCAGCTCCATGCGCTTCAGTGCGCCCCGTCACCTTTGAGCAGGTCGCTTTCGTTCCACTCGGTGTAGACGCAAGCATTCGCCGCGGCCCAGCGCAGCAGCACCGGCGCGCCGGGTTGCAGCGCAGCGGTGGCGCCGGAAAGCTCACAACGCCCCGTTCTGCCTCGCAGGATGGGGCGTTTCGCTTGTGGACCAGCAAGATGCCAGAGCTCAGCTAGCTTTTACTGATCGGGTCCCACAACAGCGGAGCAGGTCATGGCGAAGGGCAAGAAAAAGGCGGCCGCCAACGCGGCGGAGCAGGACAGTCTGGGGCGCAAGGAGTACGACAAGGAGCTCAAGCGCCTGCACGTGGAACTGGTGAAACTCCAGCAATGGGTGGTGGACCAGGGGTTGAAGGTCTGCATCGTCTTCGAAGGGCGCGACGGCGCAGGCAAGGGCGGGACCATCAAGGCCATTACCGAGCGGGTCAGCCCTCGAGTGTTCCGTGTAGTAGCGCTACCGGCACCCACCGAGCGGGAAAAGTCCCAGATGTACATACAGCGCTATCTGGCGCATATGCCGGCGGCCGGTGAAATCGTGATATTCGACCGCAGCTGGTACAACCGCGCCGGTGTCGAGCGAGTCATGGGCTTCTGTTCCGAGGAGCAATCTCACAAGTTCCTCACGGTCACGCCACTGTTCGAGAAGATGATGGTCGAGTCCGGGATCGTCCTGGTCAAATACTGGCTCGAGGTAAGTGCCGAGGAGCAGACCCGCCGGCTCAAGGACCGTATCGACGACGGGCGCAAGATCTGGAAGCTGTCGCCCATGGACCTCAAGTCATACGCTCGCTGGGATGACTACACCCGCGCCCGCGACGAAATGTTCGCTGCCACCGACTCTTCCTGGGCGCCTTGGTACATGGCCAATTCGGAAGACAAGCGTCGCGTGCGACTGAACATCATCAGCCACCTGCTCAAGCAGATTCCCTACAAGGACCTGACCCGCGATCAGAAGGTCGAGCTGCCCAAGCGCGGCAAGCTGGGCAAGTACAAGGCGGCGCCTTATCCATTCCGGTTGGTCGACGAGGTGTTCTGATTCCGTCGCCTTGGGCGGCGAAGGCGGTGTCTCATGAGGAGGAGTTGAAGCGCTTCGCCGCGCTGGTCGGCATTTTCGAGAAGCACGCCGGGACCTACGACTTCGACTACCTGATGCTGATGGCCTAGGGGTACCAGGAGTCCCAGCTCAACCAGAGTGCTCGCAGCCATCGCGGTGCGGTTGGTGTGATGCAGTTGCTGCCCAGCACCGCAGCCGACCCCAGCGTGGGCATCGCTGATATCGACAAGGACGTTGACCGCAATATCGAGGCGGGCAGCAAGTACATGCGGCTGCTGGCCGACAAGTACCTGAACGACCCCGAACTGACGCCGGTGAACCGCACCCTGATGGCCTTCGCCGCCGACAACGCCGGGCCGGGAAACCTGCGCAAGTTCCGCCGGCTGGCAGAGAAGTCGGGGTTGGACAAGAACGTCTGGTTCGGCAACGTCGAGCACGCCGCCGCGCGCCTGGTGGGGCGCGAGACGGTGGATTACGTCGGCAATATCTACAAGTACTACGTGGCCTACAAGCTCGCCCGAGACAAGCAGATGGCGAAGGCCCGGAAGTCCTGACTCAGATGGTCACGGCAGTGCCGCTGATGCTCACCATCAGCATGCTGCCGTTCTGTCCGACTACCTCGTAGTCGATATCGATGCCGACCACCGCGTTGGCTCCGAGCTTTTCGGCGCGCTCGGACAATTCCTCGAAGGCGATTTCACGGGCCTTGGCCAGTTCCTTTTCATAGGCGCCGGAGCGGCCGCCGATGATGTCGCGGATGCCGGCGAACAGGTCGCGGAACACGTTGGCGCCGAGAATGGCTTCACCGACCACGATGCCCTTGTATTCGCGGATGGTTCGGCCTTCGAGGGTGGGGGTGGTGGAGAGGATCATGTTGCACTCCTTGGCGGTGGGGATAGAGGGCAATTGTAGGGGCGATTTCGATCGTCAAGGGCTGCGTAGCAGACCTCTGGGCATTGAACGGCAGACCTTCGACCTGCTTGGCGAATGAATGCGCCCCTGCAGTCGAGGTTCTCTGCGGCTTCCTTGCGGGAGCCAAATTGAAATCGCTCCCACACAAAAAAGAACGGGCACCCCTCTCGGGATGCCCGCCCTTGTTCCTTGTGCGACTCAGACCAGGGTCAGGGTCACGTCGATATTGCCGCGAGTGGCGTTGGAGTAAGGGCACACGATGTGCGCCTTGTCCACGATGGCGCGAGCTTCCTCGCGGTCCAGGCCGGGGATGTCGATACGCAACTCCACCTCGATGCCGAAGCCGGTGGGAATGGCGCCGATGCCCACGATGCCTTCGATGGAGGTATCAGCCGGCAGCTTGTGCTTGTCGCGGGCTGCGACGAACTTGAGTGCGCCCAGGAAGCAGGCCGAGTAGCCGGCTGCGAACAACTGCTCGGGGTTGGTGCCTTCGCCGCCGGCGCCGCCCAGCTCACGCGGGGTGGTCAGGCTGACGTCGAGTACGCCGTCGGAGGAGATGGCGCGGCCTTCACGGCCGCCGGTGGCTTCAGCGTAGGCGCGGTAGAGAACGTTTTCGATGCTCATGATGGTTTCCTTTTCAGTCAGGTTTGGATTGCGTGGTGTGCGTGAGTGGTCGGGGTTGTCTGGATCAGCCGTCGTGGTTGATCAGCCATTCCGGGTACTGGGCTCCGCTGCCGTTGCCGCTGCTTTTCTGCTCGCTGCTCCCGGTATCGGCGAAGCTGGCGGAGGAAAGCGCGAGGATGGCGGTGAAGGTGATCAAGGCTTTCATGGTGATTCTCCGATGTAGTTTGTTCGTTAATATTTTGGGCGTTAAGTAATTCGGTGAGGTGAAAATTACTGCTGAGTTATTTTGCGCACAAGATATTTTTTAGAGCATTTCGCTCTAGCGCCCACTCAGAAAAGACATAAGCCTCTGGAATGCGCCATGAGCGGAATAGGTGGCGGAGCGGGGCGGGCGTTATGCTGCGCGACCCGCCCGAGTCGGTGGTCTATATGAATGAGAGTGAGTCTTTCTGGTTTTGTTGTTTTAATAACAAAATATTTTGAATTTACTAGTGAATTTCCAATCGTATTGGCAGTATTGTAGTTTGTATAAAAACAAATCTACCCGCTACCTGGAGTCGAATCCATGCATCCCCGCGTACTTGAGGTAACCGAACGCCTGGTGGAGCGCAGCCGCGCAACCCGCGAGCGCTACCTGGCGATGATTCACAAGGCGGTCAGCGATGGGCCGCAGCGCGGCAAGCTGCAATGTGCCAACTTCGCCCATGGAGTGGCCGGTTGCGGTAGTGGCGACAAGCAGCGCCTGCGCCTGATGGATTCGGCCAACGTGGCCATCGTCACCGCTTACAACGACATGCTCTCGGCGCACCAACCTTACGAGGTCTACCCGGAAAAAATCCGCCAGGCACTGCGCGACATCGGTTCGGTGGGCCAGGTCGCCGGCGGTGTGCCGGCCATGTGCGACGGCGTCACCCAGGGGGAGCCGGGTATGGAGCTGGGTATCGCCAGCCGCGAAGTGATCGCCATGTCCACCGCGGTGGCGCTGTCGCACAACATGTTCGATGCCGCGCTCTTCCTCGGTATCTGCGACAAGATTGTCCCCGGGTTGATGATGGGCGCCCTGCGCTTCGGCCACCTGCCCTCGATCTTCGTGCCCGCCGGACCCATGCCGTCGGGTCTGTCGAACAAGGAAAAGGCCGAAGTGCGCCAGCGTTACGCCGAAGGCAAGGCCAGCCGCGATGAGCTGTTGGAGTCGGAAATGAAGGCTTACCACAGCCCCGGCACCTGCACCTTCTACGGCACCGCCAACACCAATCAGATGCTCATGGAGATCATGGGCTTGCACTTGCCAGGCGCCTCCTTCGTCAACCCGAATACCCCGCTACGCGAGGCGCTGACCGTGGAGACAGCGCGCCAGGTAACGCGCCTGACGAAGCAGTCCGGGCAGTTCCTGCCGCTCGGCGAACTCGTCGATGAACGCGTGCTGGTCAACTCCATCGTCGCCCTGCACGCCACCGGTGGCTCCACCAACCACACTCTGCACATGCCTGCCATTGCCCAGGCGGCGGGCATCCAGCTCACCTGGCAGGACATGGCGGACCTCTCCGAGGTGGTGCCGACCCTGGCTCACGTCTATCCCAACGGCAAGGCCGACATCAACCACTTCCACGCCGCTGGCGGTGTGGCCTTCCTGGTACGCGAGCTGCTCGATGCCGGCCTGCTCCATGAAGACGTCAACACTGTCATGGGGCGCGGCCTGCGCCAGTACACCCAGGAGCCGTTCCTGGAAGACGGCAAGCTGGTGTGGCGCGAAGGTTCGAGCAAGAGTCTGGACGAATCCATCCTGCGCCCGGTTTCGATGCCCTTCTCGCCGGAGGGTGGTCTGCGTGTGATGGTGGGCAATCTTGGCCGTGGCGTGATGAAGGTGTCCGCCGTGGCACCGGAGCACCAGGTGGTCGAGGCCCCGGTGCGGGTCTTCCACGACCAGCAGGCGCTGGCCGATGCCTTCAAGGCCGGTGAACTGGACCGTGACCTGGTGGCGGTGATGCGCTTCCAGGGCCCGCGCAGCAATGGCATGCCCGAACTGCACAAGATGACCCCCTTCCTCGGTGTGCTGCAGGACCGTGGCTTCAAGGTGGCCCTGGTCACCGACGGGCGTATGTCCGGCGCTTCGGGCAAGATTCCCGCCGCCATCCATGTCTGCCCGGAAGCCTTCGACGGCGGGCCGCTGGCCCGGCTGCGCGACGGCGATAGGGTACGTGTGGACGGCAACACCGGCACCCTGGAGGTTCTGGTGGATGCCGCCGAGTTCGCCGCCCGCGCGCCGGCACCCTGGGACCTCGAAGCGAACGTGGGAACGGGGCGCGAACTCTTTGCCTTCATGCGCGAATCCTTCAGCAGTGCCGAGCAGGGCGCCAGTGCCTTCACCCGCAACCTGGAGAGCCTGAAGTGACGTTGGCGCTGGTCGGAGACATTGGCGGTACCAATGCGCGATTCGCCCTCTGGCGAGACGAGGAACTGGAGTCGGTGCGCGTGCTGGCCACCGCCGACTTTGCCGGGCCGGAACAGGCCATCAGTCACTACCTCGCCGGCCTCGGCCTGGCGCTGGGTAGCCTGGGTGCCGTCTGCCTGGCCGTGGCCGGGCCCGTGAGTGGCGAGCACTTCCGCTTCACCAACAATCACTGGCGCCTGAGCCGCTCGGCCTTCTGCCGCACCTTGCAGGTGGAGGAGTTGCTGCTGATCAACGACTTCTCCGCAATGGCCTTGGGCATGACCCGTCTGCGCGAGCACGAAAAGCTGCAGATCTGTCCCGGCGTTGCCGACCCGGACAGTCCGGCGGTGGTGATCGGCCCTGGCACCGGCCTTGGCGTCGGCACCCTGTTGCCGCTGGGCGAAGGGCGCTGGAAGGCGTTGCCGGGGGAGGGCGGACATGTCGACCTGCCGGTGGGCAACCTGCGCGAGGCAACCCTCTGGCAGCAACTGCACGGCCAGCTTGGTCATGTCAGCGCCGAGAACGTGCTCAGCGGCAATGGGTTGCTACAGCTCTATCGCGCGGCCTGTGCCGTGGACGGTCATGCACCGCGCCTGGCTTCACCTGCGGAAGTGAGTGCGGCGGCGCTGGCGGGCGACCCGCTGGCCGAGGACGTGCTGGACCTGTTCTGCGGCTGGCTTGGGCGAGTGGCCGGCAACAATGTGCTGACCCTTGGCGGCCGTGGCGGTGTGTATATAGTCGGCGGCGTGGTGCCGCGCTTCGCTGCCTTCTTCCAGAAGAGCGGCTTCGCCCGCGCCTTCGCCAGCAAGGGCTGCATGAGCGGTTATTTCGAAGGCATCCCCGTGTGGCTGGTGACAGCTGAATACCCCGGCCTGGAAGGCGCCGGAGTCGCCCTGCAGCAGGCGCTATTCCGTAGGATGGGTTGAGCGTAGCGGAACGCCGCCCGGCTCATCCTACCGGCACCTCGTATCACCAGTGTTTGATCAGAACAACAAAGGACGGCCACTGTGAGCCAATCCGGAAAATCCATTCTCCTGGTGGATGACGACCAGGAGATTCGCGAACTGCTGGAAACCTACCTGAGCCGCGCCGGCTTCCAGGTGCGCAGCGTGGCCGATGGCGACGGCTTCCGTCGTGCCATGGGTGAAGAGGCGGCGGACCTGGTGATACTCGACGTGATGCTGCCCGACGAAGACGGCTTCAGCCTGTGTCGTTGGGTACGCGCCCATCAGCGCCTCGCGCAGGTGCCGATCATCATGCTCACTGCCAGCTCCGACGAAGCCGACCGCGTGATCGGCCTTGAGCTGGGCGCCGACGACTACCTGGGCAAGCCCTTCAGCCCACGTGAGCTGCTGGCGCGGATCAAGGCCCTGTTGCGTCGCGTCGGTTTCGGTCAGGAGCGAGCGGTGGTCGAGGTGCTGGCCTTCGATGAATGGCGCCTGGATATGATCAGCCATCGCCTGTTTCACCTGGACGGCGAGGAGGTGATCCTTTCCGGTGCCGACTTTGCCCTGCTGAAGCTCTTCCTCGACCACCCGCAGCAGATCCTCGATCGCGACACCATCGCCAACGCCACCCGTGGCCGTGAGGTGATGCCCCTGGAGCGCATCGTCGACATGGCAGTCAGCCGCCTGCGCCAACGCCTGCGTGACACGGGCAAGGCACCACGGCTGATCCGCACCGTGCGCGGCGCGGGCTACCTGCTGGCGGCGCAGGTGACGCCGCACCACCATGCTTAGGCTGATGCCGCGCTCGCTGCTCGGGCGCATGCTGTTTCTCACCCTGCTGGTGGTGCTGCTGGCGCAGGCGTTATCCAGCGTCATCTGGGTCTCGCAGCTGCGCGCCAGCCAGATGGAGGGCCTGCTGACCAGCGCCCGCAGCTTGGCGCAATCCATGGTCGCCAGCGTCAGCTACATCCGCTCGCTGCCCATCGGCTACCGCCCCATGGTGCTGGATCAGTTGCGCTCAATGGGCGGCACGCGCTTCTTCGTGTCCCTCAACGACAAGCCGCTGGAGATGCGCGTGCTGCCGGAAACCCCGCGCAAGCGCGCGGTGCTCGACGAGGTGGAAACGGTGCTGCGTGAACGGCTGGGCAAGCAGGTGGACCTGTCCCTGCACTTCGTCAATCCGGATGATCTGCGCATCTTCAACAGTGGCTTGAAACTCGACGAACTGCCGCGCTCCTGGGCTCACTACGCGCTGACCCTGGAACCGGTGAATCCGCCCATCCTGGTCACCCAGATCCAGATCGGGCCCAGCGAATGGCTGTACCTCGCATCTTTGATGCCCGAGCCGTACGCCACACTGGAAGACCAGGGCCTGCCCACCCAGCAGCTCTGGTTCATCATCCTCACCAGCTCGTTCCTACTGTTGTTCATCGGCCTGCTGGTTCACTGGCAGAGCCGCCCGCTGAAGCGTCTGGCCAGGGCCGCGCGGGAAATGTCCCTGGGGGCGGAAGTGGAACCCCTGCAGGAAGCCGGTGGCAGCGAAGTGGCCGACGTGAGCCGCGCCTTCAACAGCATGCGCGAACGCATCAGTCGCTACCTCAGCGAACGCAGCCAGTTGTTCAGTGCCATCTCCCACGACCTGCGTACCCCCATCACCCGACTGCGCCTGCGGGTGGAGTTGCTGGAGGACGAGACACTGCAGGCCAAGTTCAGCCGTGACCTGGATGAACTGGAACTGCTGGTGAAGGGCGCGCTGCAGTGCGTGAAGGACACCGACATCCACGAGAACATCGAGCCGGTGGATCTCAATCACCTGCTGCATGGGCTGATCGAGCCCTACCTCGGCTCCGGCCAGGTGACGCTCGAAGGGGAGGCGAGTGCGTCCTATCCCGGCAAGCCCCTGGCCCTGCGTCGCTGCATCGGCAACCTGGTGGACAACGCCTTGAAATACGGTGAGCGCGCGCACCTGCAGATCGAAGACAGCGATGACGCCTTCGTGCTGCATGTCGACGACGAAGGCCCCGGCGTGCCGGAGCAGAAGTTGGAACAGGTGTTCGAGCCGCACTTTCGCCTGGCCGGCCATACGCAGGGCTACGGGCTGGGGCTGGGCATCGCGCGGAATCTGGCGCACAGCCATGGCGGAGAACTGAGCCTGCGCAATCTGCGTGAAGGCGGCTTGCGGGTGACGCTGTGGTTGCCCAGGCAGGCCTGATTTTCTCCCTCTCCCAGAGGGAGAGGGAGTCAGCCCGAGTTTTGTAACCACCCCGTGACCATCCACTATCCCTTTGTTACCCGCGGGCTTGAAGGCCGTGGTTAGACTGCAGGCAAGCGCAAGCACCGACTTGCACAGTCATAAAAACAAGAAGGTATCCCCGTCCATGAATGCCATCTCCCGCCTGGCCGCTGTCGTTTCCCTCGCCTCCCTGTTCCCCCTGTCCGCCCTCGCCGGCGAAGTGGAAGTCCTGCATTGGTGGACGTCCGGTGGCGAGAAGCGTGCCGCCGATACCCTGCAGAAACTCGTCGAAGAGAAAGGCCACACCTGGAAGGATTTCGCCGTTGCCGGTGGTGGTGGCGAGGCTGCCATGACCGTGCTGAAGACCCGCGCCGTCTCCGGCAACCCACCGTCTGCCGCGCAGATCAAGGGGCCGGATATCCAGGAGTGGGGCGAGCTGGGTCTGCTGGCCGAACTGGATGAGGTCTCCAGCGAAGGCAAGTGGGATTCCCTGCTGCCCAAGCAGGTGGCGGACATCATGAAGTACGACGGCCATTACGTGGCCGTGCCGGTCAACGTGCACCGGGTCAACTGGCTGTGGATAAACCCCGAGGTCTTCCAGAAGGCCGGCGCGACGCCGCCCACTACGCTCGACGAATTCTTCGTGGCCGCCGACAAGCTCAAGGCTGCCGGCTTCATCCCGCTCGCCCACGGTGGCCAGCCCTGGCAGGACGGCACGGTGTTCGAGGATCTGGTGTTCAGCATTCTCGGCCCGCAGGGCTACCACAAGGCCTTCGTCCTGCAGGACAAGGCGACCCTCACCAGCGACAAGATGGTGGAAGTCTTCGCCGCCCTGAAGAAGCTGCGCGGCTACGTCGACCCCGACGCCGCCGGTCGTGACTGGAACAGCGCCACCGGCCTGGTCATCAACGGCAAGGCCGGCATGCAGATCATGGGCGACTGGGCCAAGAGCGAGTGGAGCGCCGCCGGCAAGGTGGCGGGCAAGGACTACCAGTGCCTGCCATTCCCCGGCACCCAGGGCAGCTTCGCCTACAACATCGACTCCCTGGCCATGTTCAAGCTCAAGGATGAAGCGAACATCCAGGCGCAGAACGACCTGGCGCGCACGGTGCTCGAGTCGCAGTTCCAGCAGTTCTTCAACCAGAACAAGGGTTCCATCCCTGTTCGCCTCGATCAGGACATGTCGAGCTTCGACGCCTGCGCCCAGCAGTCCATGAAGGACTTCAAGGAAGCGGCGGCCGGCGATGGCTTGCAGCCCAGCCTGGCGCACGGCATGGCCGCCTCCAGCTACGTGCAGGGCGCGGTGTTCGACGTGGTGACCAACTTCTTCAACGACCCCGCCGCCGACCCGAAGAAGGCCGCGCAACAACTGGCCGCCGCGATCGAAGCGGTGCAGTAAGCGCGCACCCGGGCGGGTCTTGCCCCGCCGGATTCCAAGTCTGAATTCAGGCACATGCCCAGGTGTGTGCCTCGGGATCGGTCGCGCCTGAACTACCTGTAGGAGCCAGCTTGCTGGCGATGCGGAGTTGGTCGGCAACCTCAATGCCGGTCGGCTGCCTCTGTTCGCCAGCAAGCTGGCTCCTACGAGGTCCGTGCCACCGCTCTTTCCTTGCGAGGAGTTATCCATGTCTTCAACCGCAGTCTTCGCCAAGGCCTCACCGCTGGACGCGCTGCAACGCTGGCTACCCAGGCTGGTGCTGGCGCCCAGTGTGCTGATCGTGCTGGTCGGGTTCTACGGCTACATCCTCTGGACCTTCCTGCTGTCCTTCACCAACTCGCGCTTCATGCCCAGCTACACGTTCGTCGGGCTGCAGCAGTACGAGCGCCTGCTGGGCAACGACCGCTGGTGGGTAGCGAGCCAGAACCTGCTGGTCTACGGCGGGATGTTCATCGGCATCAGCCTGGTGATCGGCGTGTTCCTGGCGGTACTGCTGGACCAGCGCATCCGCCGCGAGGGCTTCATCCGCACCGTCTACCTCTACCCCATGGCACTGTCGATGATCGTTACGGGCACCGCCTGGAAGTGGTTGCTCAACCCCGGCCTCGGCCTGGACAAGCTGCTGCGCGACTGGGGCTGGGAGGGCTTGCGCCTGGACTGGCTGGTGGACCCTGATCGCGTCGTCTATTGCCTGGTGATCGCTGCCGTGTGGCAGTCCTCGGGCTTCGTCATGGCGCTGTTCCTCGCCGGCCTGCGCGGGGTGGATCAGTCGATCATCCGCGCCGCCCAGGTGGATGGGGCGAGCCTGCCGACCATCTATCTGCGCATCGTCCTGCCGAGCCTGCGTCCGGTGTTCTTCAGCGCGCTGATGATCCTCGCTCACATCGCCATCAAGAGCTTCGACCTGGTGGCGGCGATGACCGCCGGCGGCCCCGGCTATGCGTCCGACCTGCCGGCGATGTTCATGTACGCCCACACCTTCACCCGCGGCCAGATGGGCCTCGGCGCCGCCAGCGCGATGCTCATGCTCGGCGCGGTGCTGGCGATCCTGGTGCCCTACCTGTACTCCGAACTGAGGAACAAGCGCCATGACTAGCCTGGCCGGAAAACCCGCCTTCAGTTTCAGCCGCCTGGCCATCCACGCCACGCTGTTCGTTGCCTGCGCCGTCTACCTGGTGCCGCTGGTGGTGATGCTGCTCACCAGCTTCAAGACGCCGGACGACATCCGCATCGGCAACCTGCTGTCGCTGCCCGACGTCTTCACCCTGGTGGGCTGGGCCAAGGCCTGGGCCAGCGTCGGTGGCTACTTCTGGAACTCGGTGAAGATCACCGTGCCGGCGGTGATCATCTCGACCCTGCTCGGCGCGCTGAACGGCTACGTGCTGTCCATGTGGCGCTTCCGCGGATCGCAGCTGTTCTTCGGGCTGCTGCTGTTCGGCTGCTTCCTGCCGTTCCAGGTGGTGCTGCTGCCGGCGTCGTTCACCCTCGGCCAATTCGGCCTGGCCAACACCACCGGTGGCCTGGTGCTGGTGCATGTGGTCTACGGCCTGGCCTTCACCACGCTGTTCTTCCGCAACTTCTACGTGAGCATCCCGAACGCCCTGGTGAGCGCGGCGCGGCTCGACGGGGCGGGCTTCTTCACCATCTTCGGGCGCATCCTGCTGCCCATGTCGGTGCCGACCATCATGGTCTGCCTGATCTGGCAGTTCACCCAGATCTGGAACGACTTCCTCTTCGGCGTGGTGTTCGCCAGCGGCGACACCCAGCCCATCACCGTGGCCCTGAACAACCTGGTGAATACCAGCACCGGAGCCAAGGAATACAACGTCGACATGGCCGCCGCGATGATCGCCGGCCTGCCCACCCTGCTGGTCTACGTGCTGGCCGGCAAATACTTCCTGCGCGGGCTCACTGCCGGCGCTGTAAAAGGCTAGGAGTCGCACCCATGGCAACCCTCGAACTGCGCAACGTCAACAAGTCCTACGGCAGCGGTCTGGCGGACACCCTGAAGAACATCGAGCTGTCCATCGACTCCGGCGAGTTCCTGATCCTCGTCGGCCCCTCGGGCTGCGGCAAATCCACCCTGATGAACTGCATCGCCGGGCTGGAGAGCATCAGCGGTGGCGCGATCATGGTCGACGGCCAGGACATCAGCGGCATGAGCCCCAAGGATCGGGACATCGCCATGGTGTTCCAGTCCTACGCCCTGTACCCGACCATGAACGTGCGCGAGAACATCGCCTTCGGCCTGAAGATCCGCAAGATGCCGGCGGCCGATATCGACGCCGAGGTAGCGCGCGTGGCCAAGCTGCTGCAGATCGAGCACCTGTTGCAGCGCAAGCCGGGTCAGCTCTCCGGTGGCCAGCAACAGCGCGTGGCCATGGGCCGGGCGCTGGCGCGGCGGCCGAAGATCTATCTGTTCGACGAGCCGCTGTCGAACCTCGACGCCAAGCTGCGGGTGGAGATGCGCACCGAGATCAAGCTGATGCACCAGCGGCTCAATACCACCACCGTCTATGTCACCCATGACCAGATCGAGGCCATGACCCTGGGCGACAAGGTGGCGGTGATGAAGGACGGCATCATCCAGCAGTTCGGCACCCCGCAGCAGATCTACAACGACCCGGCCAACCTCTTCGTCGCCGGCTTCATGGGCTCGCCGCCGATGAACTTCATCCCCCTGCGCCTGCAGCGCCGTGACGGCCGCCTGGTGGGCCTGCTGGACAGCGCCGACGGCCACTGCGAGCTGCCCCTGGGCGACGCCGATGGCGATCTGGAAGGGCGTGAACTGATCCTCGGCGTTCGGCCTGAGCAGATCCTGGTCGGCGCCAGCGACCTGCCCGCCATTCGTGCCGAAGTGCAGGTCCTGGAGCCAACCGGCCCGGACACGCTGGCCTTCGTAGAGATCAACCAGACCAAGGTCTGCTGCCGCCTGGCCCCCGATGCCCCGGTGCGCGTGGGCGACACCCTCGACCTGCAGTTCGCGCCCGACAAGGTGCTGCTGTTCGACGCGCAAAGCGGCGAGCGGCTGCGTGCACCGGGAAAGGCGGCATGCCCTGAGCGCGCCAAGGTGGCACGCCTGAAGGGCATGTAGGAGCGAGCTTGCTCGCGAGGGGCTGGCACGGAGCCGGGTTGTTCGCGAGCAAGCTCGCTCCTACCAGCGCACCGCGTAATCGATCCATCGCAACACAACAATAAAAATCTGGAGTGGACATGAGCACGACGATCAAAGGTTTGTGGGTACTGCCCTGCGCGCTTTTCGCGGTTTCCGGTATGGCGCAGGCGGTGGAGTTCACCGGCTACATGCGCAGCGGCGCCGGCGGTTCCAGCGAGGGCGGCACACAATCCTGCTTCCAGTTGCCGGGGGCGCAATCGAAGTACCGTCTGGGGAACGAATGCGAGCAGTACATCGAACTGGACCTGCGCCAGGACCTGCTCAAACTCGATGACGGTTCGGTGGTCAGCGTCGAAGGCATGGCGCAGCTCTACAACGAATACGGCCATACGCCCGAGTTCACCGGTGATCATGGCTTCGCGCGGATGAACCAGATGTACGCCGAGTGGAGCAACATGCCGGCGCTGGGCGGCGGCTCCTTCTGGGCGGGGCGCCGCTTCTACAAGCGGAACGACATCCACATCTCCGACTTCTACTACTGGAACCAGAGCGCCACCGGCTTCGGCTTCGACGAAGTGGCCATCGGCGACCTCAGGTACAGCTACGTATTCTCGCGCAAGGACAACTACGACCAGGACCCTTACATCAATCGTCATGATTTCAACGTCGCGGGCTTCCAGACCAACCCCGGCGGCGAAGTGGAGCTGGGTGTCAGCTACCTCTCCAAGCCCGACAGCACGGACGCCCACAGTGGCTGGTCGGTGGCGGCCCAGCACAAGCAGAAGGAATTCCTCGGCGGGGTGAACACCTTCGCCCTGCAATACGGGCGTGGTCCGGGCACTGCGCTGGGCTACACCGGCGATCCGACCCTGGACAACGCCAACCAGAGCTGGCGCGTGGTGGAGTTCTTCGACTGGCAGGTGACCCCGCGCTTCGGTGGCCAGTTCGAGGTGATCTACCAGAAGGACAAGCGCCCGGATGGCGGCGACCAGAACTGGCTGTCCGTCGGCGTGCGTCCGAGCTATGCGATCACCGAGCAGTTCAAGCTGGTCACCGAGCTGGGCCGCGACCAGGTTGAAGCCCCGGGCGGCACCCGCAAGCTGACCAAGTTCACGGTCGCGCCCACCTGGTCGCCGGCCGGTCCTGGTTTCTGGGAGCGTCCGGAAATCCGCCTCTACTACACCTATGCCAGTTGGAACGAAGCCGCCCAGCGCGCGGCCAGCGAACTGGCAGCGGGCTCGGCGCTGTCGGATACCGGCGCCTTCGGTGATGCCCTGCACGGTTCCAATTTCGGTGTGCAACTGGAGTACTGGTGGAAATGACCGGGAACGACGATGGCCGCCGGTGAAATCCGCCGTCGCGGGCCGTGCCTGGTGAAGGCGGGAGAGGGTGCTGACCATCCCCTTGCCGGCCTGTTGCGTCCGGCGAATGGGCAACCCTTTCGCTGGACCGAGCACCAGGGGCGCGAGCTGCTGCTCGTTGAGCACCCGCGCTGTTCGGCGGTGTTCAGCCGCCAGGGCGGCCAGTTGCTGCACTTCCAGCCATCCGGCGAACGTCCGTTGCTCTGGTGTGCAGCGCGTTGGCCGCGCATCGGTGCCATTCGTGGCGGCGTGCCGGTCTGCTGGCCTTGGTTCGGTCGTCACCCCATGGAAGGTGGCTGGCCGCACCACGGTTGGGCGAGGCTGTCGGATTGGCGACTTATCCACAAAGAAGCCGACACCGACGGCGTGCGCCTGAACTGGCGTCTCGACCTGCACGACTGGCAGGTGGAGCTGGTGGTCGAGCTGGGCGAGCGTATGAGTCTGCAATTGGTCACCCGTCACCGTGACAGCGAGCCTTGCGTGCTCAGCCACGCGTTGCATGCCTATTGGCGAGTCAGCGATGTGGCGCGGGTCGGGTTGCTGGGGCTGGACGGCGCCGAAGGTCGCGACCTGCTGAGCCGCGAGGCGTGCCGGCAGGAGGGTGAACTACGGGTGATCGACGGCTGCCACACGGTGTTCCAGCGCGGCGGCCGGGTGCGGATTCAGGACGCCGGGTGGCAGCGGCGGTTGTGCATCGAGGGTGGGAGTAATCCTGGCACCGTGGTCTGGCATCCCGGCAGCCGGCCCTTGGCGGAAGTCAGCTGGTCGGAAGGGCTTGGCTTTCTCTCGGTACAGGGAGTGGCCTGTGGTGAGGACAGTGTGGAACTGGCGGCGGGGGAGGAGGCGCGGCTGAGTTTGAAGGCGTGGGTGGGGTGATCGGGGGCGGGCCTGGCCGCTAGAGGTGTAGGGGCGAATTCATTCGTCAAGCAGGCCAAAGGTCTGCCCCCGGCTTCCCTCGGGGCCGCTGCGCGACCCTTGGCGAATGAATTCGCCCCTACAAGGAGGAGTCGGGACGCTTCAATCAATCAGCTCGGCTCCTCATCCGCTGGATAGCGGCTGGCGTTGAGGCTTTCCTTGATCTTGCGCAGGTGTGGCTGGAAGTCGACGCCGCGGCGCAGGGTCATGCCGGTGGCGAGCACGTCCAGCACGGTGAGCTGGATGATGCGCGAGGTCATTGGCATGTAGATGTCGGTGTCTTCCGGCAGGGGAATGTCCAGGCTCAGGGTGCTGGCCTTGGCCAGCGGCGAGTTGGCTGCCGTGAGACCGAGTACCGATGCGCCATTCTGCCGTGCCAGGCGTGCCGCCTCCACCAGCTCACGGGTGCGGCCGGTGTAGGAAATGATCACGAAGAGGTCGCCGGTATGCGCCACCGACGCCAGCATCCGTTGCATCAACACGTCGGAGTGGGCCGACACCGCGAGGTTGAAGCGGAAGAACTTGTGCTGGGCGTCCAAGGCCACCGAGGCCGAGGCGCCCAGGCCGAAGAAGTGGATCTGCCGGGCCTGGATCATCAGGTCCACCGCGCGGCTGATCAGTTGTGGGTCGAGGCTCTGCAGGGCGCTGTCCAGGGAGGCAATGGCACTGCCGAAGATCTTCCGCGTGTAGGCCTCGGGGCCATCGTCGGCGGACACCGCCTGGCTCACGTAAGCGGCACCGCTGGCCAGGCTCTGGGCCAGTTGCATCTTGAGTTCGGGGTAGCCGTTGACGCCGAAGGAGCGGCAGAAGCGGTTCACCGTCGGTTCGCTGACCTGCGCGGCCTGGGCCAGTGCGGCAATGCTGTAGCGGGTGGCCTGCTGCGGGTCGCGCAGGATGACTTCGGCGACCTTGCGCTCGGCCTTGTTGAGTTCGTCGAGGCGGTTCTGGATCTGCTCCAGCAGGTTGTGCACGCGGTCCATTGGGATTCCTGGGAAGGGGCCTGCAATCGGTGGCCTATCGTACTGAGCGCATCCAGGCTGAGCCACCGCAATCTCGCATGTTGAGAAATGTAGTTTTATTACAACATTTTGTCTTGCTGTAACGCTTAACTGGGTGTATTCATAAGCTTATGTTTGATAGAAGAACAAATATTATGACCTCGCAACCTGTCGAACCCTGCACCCTGGCCCTCTTCGGCGGCCTGGGTGATCTGGCACTGCGCAAACTGTTTCCTGCGCTCTATCAACTGGACCGCGCCGGCCTGCTGCCGGCCGATACGCGCATCCTCGCCCTGGGGCGCGAGAACGGCGAACCCGCCTCGCATATCGCCGCCATTGGCGATCACCTGCGCCGCTACGTGCCGGCTATCGAAGTGGAGGAGGGCGCGGTACAGCGCTTCCTGGCGCGACTCGATTACCTGACCATGGACTTCCTCGACGCCAGCGCCTATCCGGCCCTGGCCGACAAGCTGGGGCCGGTTGCCCGGCTGATCGCCTACTTCGCCACGCCGGCCGCCGTGTACGGCGCCATCTGCGCGGGCCTTGCCGTCACGGGACTGGCCGAGCGCACCCGCGTCGTGCTGGAGAAGCCCATCGGCCACGACCTGGAATCCTCCCGTGCGGTGAATGACGCCGTGGCGGCGCACTTCCCGGAGAACCGCACCTACCGGATCGACCATTACCTGGGCAAGGAGACGGTGCAGAACCTGATTGCCCTGCGTTTTGCCAATAGCCTGTTCGAGACCCAGTGGAACCAGCACCACATCTCCCATGTGGAAATCACCGTGGCCGAGCAAGTGGGCATCGAAGGTCGCTGGGGCTACTTCGACCAGGCCGGCCAGCTGCGCGACATGATCCAGAACCACCTGCTGCAACTGCTCTGCCTGATCGCCATGGACCCGCCCAGCGACCTCTCCGCAGACAGCATCCGCGACGAGAAGGTGAAAGTGCTGAAAGCCCTGGCGCCCATCGCCCAGCAGCAGCTTGGCCAGCAAGTGGTACGCGGCCAGTACGTGACCGGCAACATCCTCGGCAAGACGGTGCCCGGCTACCTCGAAGAGGAGAACGCCAACACCCACAGCGACACCGAGACCTTCGTTGCCCTGCGTGCCGAAATCCGCAACTGGCGCTGGTCCGGCGTGCCCTTCTACCTGCGTACCGGCAAGCGCATGCCGCAGAAGCTTTCGCAGATCGTCATACACTTCAAGGAACCGCCGCACTACATCTTCGCCCCCGAGCAGCGGCCGCTGATCAGCAACCGTCTGATCATCCGCCTGCAGCCGGACGAAGGCATTTCCCTGCAGGTGATGACCAAGGACCAGGGCCTGGACAAGGGCATGCAGCTGCGCAGCGACCCGTTGCAGCTGAGTTTCTCCAACACCTACCGCAGCGCGCGGATTCCAGATGCCTACGAGCGGTTGCTGCTGGAAGTGATGAAGGGCAACCAGAACCTCTTCGTGCGCAAGGATGAAATCGAGTACGCCTGGAAGTGGTGCGACCAGCTGATCGCCGGATGGCGCCAGCAGGGCGACGCACCCAAGCCCTACGCGGCGGGAACCTGGGGGCCGGTGGCCTCCATCGCATTGATCACCCGTGATGGCAGGAGCTGGTATGGCGATCTGTAATCTCGACCTGCCGACGCAGGTCACCGGGCTCAGCCTCGGCAGCCCTGAACAACTGGCCGGTGAACTGGCCATCACCGTGGCCAATGCCCTGCGCGTGGCCATCGAATCCCGCAATGCGGCCGTGCTGGTGGTATCCGGTGGACGCAGCCCGGTGGCCTTCTTCGAGCGGCTCTGCGCGCAGACGCTGGACTGGTCGAAGGTGACCGTCAGCCTGGCCGACGAGCGTTTCGTGCCAGTCAGCCACCCCGACAGCAACGAAGGCTTGGTGCGCCGCCATTTGCTGCAGGGCGCGGCCTCCAACGCACGCTTCGTCGGTCTCTACCACAGTTCGCAGGGTCTGGAAGAGTCAGCCCGCCTGGCCGATGCGGCCTTGGCCCGGCTGGGCGTCATCGACGTGCTGGTGCTGGGCATGGGCGAGGACGGCCACACCGCGTCGCTGTTCCCGTCCAGCCCGAATCTGGAGCAGGCGCTGAATGCCGACTGCGCGCAACGCTGCCTGCCGATGCAGGCGCCCAGCGTACCGCGCCAGCGCCTGACCCTGACGCTGCCGTTGCTGGCCAGCGCACACCTGACCCTCCTGGCCGTACAAGGCCAGGCCAAGCTGGCCACCCTGGCCGACGCGCTGGCGGGTGATGACGTGGCGGCCATGCCGATCCGCGCTTTCCTCCGCCGTCCCCTGGAAATCCACTGGTGCCCCTGAGCCCGAAGGAACGCCCATGACCAGTCTCCCCACCCATCGGGCCACCAGTCGCGAAGCCGTGCCGAGCATGGCCGACAAGGCGGCCCTGATCGATATCCTCTGCGGTGCGGCGCGCATCCTCCCGGTGATCACCATCGAACGCGAGCAGGACGTCCTGCCCCTGGCCGATGCCCTGGCCGCTGGAGGCCTGCGCACCCTGGAAGTGACCCTGCGCTCCGAGCACGGCCTCTCCGCCATCCGCACCCTGCGCGAACAGCGCCCGGAGCTCTGCGTCGGTGCTGGCACCGTGCTGGATGAATGGATGCTGGCCGAAGCCGAGGCCGCCGGCTCGCAGTTCATCGTCACCCCCGGCTGCACCGCCGAGCTGCTGCGTGCGGGCGTCTACAGCCCGTTGCCGCTGCTGCCCGGTATCAGCAGTGCGTCGGAAATCATGCTCGGCTACGCCTTGGGTTATCGCCGCTTCAAGCTGTTCCCGGCGGAAATCTGCGGTGGCGTGAAGGCCCTGAAAGCCTTTGGTGGCCCCTTCCCCGGCATCCGCTTCTGCCCCACTGGCGGGGTCAACCCCGACAACCTGCACGACTACATGGCCCTGCCCAATGTGATGTGCGTGGGTGGCACCTGGATGATGGACAAGGACTGGATACGCAACGGCGACTGGCGACGCATCCAGGAAGCCACCGCCCAGGCGCTGGAACTGCTGGGCTGAAACCCACCCAGTCAGCGTTCCTGCTTCACCTGTAGGAGCGAATTCATTCGCGAAAGGGCACCCAGTGCCCTCGGGTAGCCGCTCAGGACAGGCCAGCGGCCTGCTTCGCGAATGAATTCGCTCCTACACGTTTCACCCCGACACCGTAGTTCCCGGACTTCAATCTCCTGCGAGAACGGATTCCGCCAAACGGTTTGCTGAAACGATTTACCAAATCAAGAAACCGCGTTAAAACCGACTTCCAGTGGTTCCGATCCAGAGGAAAGTGCAATGACCCACAACAACAAGCTCGAAGCCCTGTTCCCCACTGCCGACCAGATTCCCGAGCGCTACCGCCCCGGTGCGCCGATCGAACAGCGCGAGTACCTCGTCAACGGCGAGCTGATCTGTTGGGATGGCCCATTGGCTGCCGTGCGCAGCCCGATCTTCCTGGCCACCGACAAGGGTGATGAGCAGGTGGTGCTGGGCAGCACGCCGCTGCTGGACGCCGACGCCGCGCTGGCAGCCCTGGAGGCCGCCGTGAACGCCTATGACCATGGTCAGGGGCTGTGGCCGACGATGCGCGTGGCCGAGCGAATCCAGCACGTGGAGAAGTTCCTCGCCCGCATGCGTGAGCAGCGCGACGCGGTCGTCAAGTTGCTGATGTGGGAGATCGGCAAGAACCTCAAGGATTCCGAGAAGGAGTTCGACCGCACCTGCGACTACATCGTCGACACCATCGAGGCGCTCAAGGAACTCGACCGCCGCTCCAGCCGCTTCGAGCTGGAGCAGGGCACCCTCGGCCAGATACGCCGCGTACCGTTGGGCGTGGCCCTGTGCATGGGCCCCTACAACTACCCGCTGAACGAGACCTTCACCACGCTGATCCCGGCACTGATCATGGGCAACACCGTGGTGTTCAAGCCGGCCAAGTTCGGCGTGCTGCTGATCCGTCCGCTGCTGGAGGCCTTCCGCGACAGCTTCCCGGCCGGCGTCATCAACATCATCTACGGCCGTGGCCGGGAAACCGTCAGCGCCATCATGGCCAGTGGCAAGGTGGACGTGTTCGCCTTCATCGGCACCCACTCCGGCGCCGCCGACCTGAAGAAGCTGCACCCGCGCCCGCACCGCCTGCGCGCGGCGCTGGGCCTGGACGCGAAGAATCCCGGCATCGTGTTACCCAAGGTGGACCTGGACAACGCCGTCAGCGAGGCCATCACCGGCGCGCTGTCCTTCAATGGCCAACGCTGCACGGCGCTGAAAATCCTCTTCGTCCACGAGGATGTGCTCGAATCCTTCCTCGACAAGTTCTGCGCCAAGCTGGCCGCGCTCAAGCCGGGCATGCCCTGGGAAGACGGCGTTGCCCTGACCCCGTTGCCTGAACCGGGCAAGGTCGATTACCTCAACACTCTGCTGGCGGATGCCGTGACCAAGGGCGCCAAAGTGGTCAACCCGAGTGGCGGCAGCCACCGGCAGAGCTTTTTCTATCCCGCCGTGCTGAGCCCGGTGAGCCCAGAGATGCGCCTCTACAACGAAGAACAGTTCGGCCCGCTGATCCCGGTGGTGCCGTATCGGGAAGTGGAGGAAGTGATCGACTACGTGCTGCATTCGGACTACGGCCAGCAGCTAAGTCTGTTTGGCAACGACCCCGCCCAGGTTGGCCGGCTGGTGGATGCCTTCGCCAACCAGGTGGGCCGCATCAACATCAACGCCCAGTGCCAGCGGGGCCCGGACACCTTCCCCTTCAACGGGCGGAAGAACTCGGCCGAGGGCACGTTGTCGGTACATGACGCCCTGCGGGTGTTCTCCATCCGTACCCTGGTGGCAACCAAGTTCCAGGCGGACAACAAAGAATTGGTGAGCGAGATCATCCGCAACCGCGAATCGAACTTCCTGACCACGGATTACATTTTCTGAGGCGGATGTGATTGCTGCTTTTTTGTGGGAGCGAATTCATTCGCGACAGGGTGGTTCCCGGTCAGGCCTTCGGCCTGATTCGCGAATGAATTCGCGACTACAAGGTTTGATTCCCCGCCGCAAAAACGGAGACTCCAATGCCCCGCACCATCAGCCGCGACACCCGGCTCTGCATGTCGCTGTCCGGCCGGCCCGGCAACTTCGGCACGCGTTTTCACAACTATCTGTACGAGGCCCTGGATCTGGACTTCGTCTACAAGGCCTTCACCACCACCGACCTGCCGGCGGCCATTGGTGGCATCCGCGCCCTGGGTATTCGTGGTTGCGCCGTTTCCATGCCGTTCAAGGAAGCCTGCATCCCATTGCTGGATGAACTGGACCCTTCTGCCTTGGCCATCGATTCGGTCAACACCATCGTCGCCGACAACGGCTGGCTGAAGGGCTACAACACCGACTACAGCGCCGTGGCCAGCCTGCTGGCGAGCCACGCGGTGCCGAGCGACATTCGCTTCGCCGTGCGTGGCAGCGGTGGCATGGCCAAGGCGGTGGCCAGCGCCTTGCGCGACAGTGGTTTCCGACACGGCACGATAGTCGCCCGCAACCCGGAGGCCGGCCCGGCGCTGTCTGAGGGCTGTGGATATGCATGGCTGGCCGAGCTGGGTGACGAGCATCCGCAGATGCTGGTCAATGTCACTCCCATCGGCATGCAGGGCGGCCCGGAAGCGGACTCCCTGGCCTTCACCCGTGAGCAGGTGGAAGCGGCCGAGTGGGTCTTCGATGTGGTGGCCCTGCCGGTGGAAACTCCGCTGATCCGCCTCGCCCGCGAGCTGGGCAAGCCGGTGATCACCGGTGCGGAAGTCATCGTGCTGCAGGCGGTGGAGCAGTTCGTGCTCTACACCGGCGTACGGCCGGAGGCAGGGTTGATCGAGCAGGCTGCGGAGTTTGCGCGAGGGTGAGGGAAACCTTGTAGGGGCGATTTCAATCGCCAAGCAGGACGGAGGTCTGCCCTTCAAGGCCCCATGGGGACACTGCGTGTCCCTTGGCGAATGAATTCGCCCCTACAGGAACTGCACCACCGGAGGAATCAATCCTCCGGCAGGTTCGCGTAGATCTTTTCCAGCGTGCCGTTGAGCTTGGCGATCTGGGCTTCGGTGAGGCCCTGGAAGCTGTTGGTGAAGATGTGCGCGGTATTGACCTGGATTTCTTCCACCATGTGCCGGCCCTTGTCGGTGATGGTCACCTGGGTGACGCGGCCGTCGTTGCTGCAGGGGGCGGTGTCTACCAGGCCGTCGTCCTTCATGCGGTAGACGATCTTGGTGACGGTGGAGAGTTTGGCGATGGCATGCTCGGACAGCTCCGAGATGCTCGACTGGCCGTTCTCCTTGAGGATGAAGAGGATGCGCCAGCGAGGGACGTCGAGGTCGATCTTCTTCAGGGTCTTCTCCATGGCCATGTTGTAGCGGCCATAGACTCTGGCGATCCAGTAGAAGGGAAACTCCTCCTTCTTGAAATCGTCGCTTGCGGGGTTGTAACGGTTGAGGCGCTTTTTCGGGGTGCTCATGCGAGGGGGGCAAGGTTCGAACTGACAGGGGGAGAGTTATAGGGGGTTGCGCGTGGGCTGTCGACAGCCATCTGCAGCGGGCTTGACCTCGGTCAGCAGGGCGGGCCGCTGCGGAGAGCGGCCAACCCCCGTCAGCCGTGCAGGAAACGCTGGGCCAGGTCGAGCTGGGAGTTGGCCAGTTGGTGCAGTTCCTGGCCGATCTGGGTGCTGCGCTGGGCCTGGCCGGCGCTCTGTCCGGCAAGCCCGGCCGGTCGACGATCGGCCGGGCTGTTTACCTAGCTGGCGAGCATCTCCTGGTGCTTGCTGGCCAGGCCCAGGTAGGCCTCGATCACACGCGGGTCATCGGCCAGTTGGGCGGCCGGGCCCTGCATGGCGATCTGGCCGGTTTCCAGCACATAGGCGTAGTCGGCCACACGCAGCGCGGCGCGGGCGTTCTGCTCCACCAGCAGGATGGAAACCCCCTGCTGACGCAGGGTGGTGATGATGCGGAAGATCTCGCGGGTGATCAGCGGTGCGAGGCCCAGACTGGGTTCGTCGAGCATCAGCAGCTTGGGCTTGGCCATCAGCGCACGACCTACGGCGAGCATCTGCCGCTCGCCGCCGGAGAGGGTGGCGGCCAGTTGGTCGCGGCGTTCCCACAGGCGCGGGAACAGGTCGTAGACCTCCTTCAGCGTGATCGCGTGGTCGCGCTTGCCGCTGCGGTGACGCTGGAAAGCGCCGAGCAGCAGGTTGTCGGCCACCGTCATGCTGCCGAACAGTTCGCGCTTCTCCGGTACCAGGCCGAGGCCGCGCGCGACCATCACTTCCACTTCCGGCACCGCCTCCAGGCTGCCGTCGAAGGCGACCCGGCCGCGGGAGCCGAGCACGCCCATGATGGCGGACAGCAGGGTGGTCTTGCCGGCGCCGTTGGGGCCGATCACGGTGACGATCTGCCCCTGGCCAACCCGCAGGCTGGCGTTGGACAGGGCTTCCACCTTGCCGTAGGCGACGCTCAGGTCGCTGACTTCCAGCACCGGATTGGCGGCGAGGTTTTCCGGCTGCTTCAGGTCTTGAATCGGCATGTTCATCACTCAGCACCTCCGAGATAGGCTTCCAGCACTGCCGGGTCTTTCTGTACGTCAGCTGGCAGGCCGTAGGCGATGCGCTGGCCGAACTCCATCACCACGACCCGGTCCACCAGGCCCATGACGAAGTCCATGTCGTGCTCCACCAGGAGAATCGCCATGCCCTCGCTGCGCAGGCGGCTGAGGAGCACGCCAAGGGCTTCCTTCTCCTTGTGGCGCAGGCCGGCGGCCGGCTCGTCGAGCAGCAGGAGGCAAGGGTTGGCGCAGAGTGCGCGGGCGATCTCCAGGATGCGCTGCTGACCCAGGGCCAGGCTGCCGGCTTCCACGTGCAGGTAGTCGCCCAGGCCGACGCGTTCCAGCTGGCGGCGGGCTTCGCCCAGCAGTTCGGCTTCCTCGGTGCGGTCCAGGCGCAGCGCGGCGGAAAGAACGCCCTTGTTGCCGCGCATGTGGGCGCCGATCGCGACGTTCTCCAGCACGCTCATTTCCGGCAGCAGCTTCACATGCTGGAAGGTGCGGCTCATGCCCATGCGGGCGATCTCGCGGGAGGGGATGCCGTTGATGCGCTGGCCACGGAACAGCACGTCGCCCGAGGTGGGCGTGTCGACGCCGGACAGCTGGTTGAACAGGGTGCTCTTGCCGGCGCCGTTGGGGCCGATCAGCGCGAGGATTTCCCCGGCGCGTACGTCCAGGTTCATCGCGTTGTTGGCCACCAGGCCGCCGAAGCGGCGGGTCACGTCGCGGGCTTCGAGCAGGACTTCGCCCGCGACAGGCAGTTCACGGCGTGGCAGCTCGACGGTGGCTTCCACCGCCTTGAACGACGGGCGCGGTTTCCACGCATCCGGCACCAGGCGCAACAGCAGGGGCCAGAGGCCGCCCGGCGCACGTTGCATGAGCAGGATGATGAGCAGGCCGAAGACGATTACCTCGTAGTTGCCGGAGCTGCCGAACACGTGTGGCAGCAGGTCTTGCAGCCACTGCTTGAGCATGGTCAGCACGCCCGCGCCGAGCAGCGCACCCCAGACGCTGGCCACGCCGCCGATCAGCGCCATGAACAGGTAGTCGATGCCCATGTGCAGGCCGAAGGGCGTGGGGTTCACGAAACGCTGCGTATGGGCGTAGAGCCAGCCCGACAGGGCGGCAAACAGCGCGGAGATGAGGAAGATCACCATCTTCGCGCGGAAGGTGTTCACGCCCATCGACTCGGCCATCAGTTGGCCGCCCTTGAGGGCACGGATGGCGCGGCCTTCGCGGGAGTCCAGGAGGTTCTGGGTGATCAGCATGGCGCAGAGCAGCACGGCCCAGATCAGGTAGTAGATGTCCTCACCCTTGTTCAGCTCCCAACTGAACAGCGAGATCGACGGCAGGCCGCTGACGCCGGTGTGGCCGCCGAGGGATTCCAGGGTGCCGAACAGGTAGTAGAGCGACAGGCCCCAGGCGATGGTGCCGAGTGGCAGGTAGTGCCCGGAGAGCTTGAGGGTCAGCGCGCCTAGCAGCAGGGCCACCGCACCGGTCAGAACAAGGCCCACCAGCAGCGTCAGCCAGGGTGAGGCGCTGGCCCAGGCCAGCCAGCCCGGCAGGTCCTGCACGGTAGTCAGGTAGGCGCTGGTATAGGCGCCAAGGCCAACGAAGGCAGCCTGGCCGAAGCTGGTCATGCCGCCGACGCCGGTGAGCAGAACCAGGCCGAGGACCACCAGCGTGTAGAGGCCGATGTAGTTCAGCAGGGTGACGTAGAAGGGCGGCAGCAGCAGCGGCGCGACGCCGAGCACGGCCACCAGGGCGAGGATCAGGTAGCGCGGTTTCATTCATCGTCCTCCACATGACGGCTGGTGAGGGAGCGCCAGAGCAGGAAGGGGATGATCAGGGTGAAAACGATGATCTCCTTGTAGGTGCTGGCCCAGAACATCGAGAACGCCTCGATCAGGCCGACGCCCAGCGCACCCAGCGCAGCCACCGGGTAGCTCACCAGGCCGCCGATGATGGCGCCGACGAAGCCCTTGAGGCTGATGACGAAGCCCGAGTCGAAATAGAGGGTGGTGATGGGGGCGATGAGGATGCCCGAGAGCGCACCGATGAAGGTGGCCAGCGCGAAGGTGGACTTGCCCGCCAGGTTCGGCGAGATACCCATGAGCCGGGCGCCCAGGCGATTTACCGCCGTGGCGCGCAGGGCCTTGCCGTAGAGGCTGCGCTCGAAGAACAGGAACAGGCCGACGATCAGCGCCAGCGAGACAGCGATCACCCACAGGGTCTGGCTGTTGAAGGTCACCGGACCCAGGGTCAGGCCGGCCTCGGAGAAAGGTGCGGTGCGTGCGCCTTCAGGGCCGAACATCAGCAGGCCGAGGCCGACCATGGCCACATGCACGGCGATGGAAACGATCAGCAGCACCAGCGAGCTGGCCGAGGCGATTGGCTGGAAGACCAGGCGATAGAGCTGCGGGCCCAGCGGTACCACCAGGCACAGGGTTAGCAGGGCCTGGATCGCCATCGGCAGTTCGGCCAGAGGCAGGCTACGCACCAGTCCGACCATGGCCAGCGCATAGGCGAGCTTGGGGATGATTCGTATGGGGAAACGGAAGCCGCGGCTGGCGCGGGTTGCGTCATACAGGTCCATGGCGCAATCCGCCAGGGTCAGGCCGAGCAGCAGCCAGACCAGCGCGGTGGGCTGGCCGGCCTGCAGGCTGGCCATGGCCAGCGCGCCATAGGTGACGAACTCCCCCTGGGGGATCAGCAGGATGCGCGTGACGGTGAAGACCAGCAGGAGCGACAGGGCCAGCAGCGCGTATATGGCGCCGTTGGTGATGCCGTCCTGGCCGAGCAACAGGGCTATCTGGAGATTCATGGTGGGAACTCTTGTTGCGATTCATAGGGTGGATGACGCTTTCTCATCCACCGTCGGTGCTCCATCCGAACCCCGTAGGGTGGACATGAAGAGCGATGTCCACCCTACGGAGCGGGAAGGTCTGCCGTGCGTAGGGTGGATGACGTTTTTTCATCCACCATCGGCGCTCGACCCGGCTCAGTTGCGGCCGAGCAGCGTCCAGGTACCGTTCTTCACCTGGATCAGTTCACGGCCGCGTTCGTCGAAGCCGCTGTGGTCCTCCGGAGTCATGTTGTAGACGCCTTGGGTAGCAGGGAGCTCGTGGCTCGATTCCAGCGCGTCGCGCAGGGCAGCGCGGAACTCCGGGGTACCCGGTGCGGCCTTGGCGGCGGCCTGCGGAATGGCCTTCTGCAGGAGCAGGCCCGCGTCGTAGGTATTGGCACCGAAGGTGGCCGGCTTGCTGCCGTTCAGCTTCTCGTAGGCGGCTACGTACTCGCCGGCGACCTGCTTGGAGGGATGGCTGTCGGGGATCTCGTCCAGCACCAGCATCAGGCTGGCGGCGAGGATGGTGCCTTCGACCTTCTTGCCGCCGAGCTTGAGGAAGTCCGGCAGGGCGGCTCCGTGGGTCTGGTACATCTGGCCGCGATAGCCCTGGTCGAACAGGGTGGTCTGCGGCAGTACCGCGGCGCTGCCAGGCGCCGCGACCAGCACGGCGTCAGGACGGGAAGCCAGCACCTTCAGGCTCTGCCCGGTGACGGACGTGTCCTGGCGCTGGAAGCGCTCGTTAGCCACCAGCTTGATGCCATGTTCGGCGGCCAGGGCGCCCATCACCTTGGACCAGTTCTCGCCGTAGGGGTCGGCGGTGCCGATGAAGCCCAGGGTCTTCACGCCGCGCGCGGTCATGTCGTCTACCAGGGCCTTGGCGATCAGGTCGTCGTTCTGGGTGGTCTTGAACACCCACTTCTTCTGGTCATTCATCGGCAGCACCACGGAGGCGGTGCCCACCGGTGCCAGCAACGGCACACCGGCCTCGGCGACGAACTGGATCACGCCCATGGCGTTGGGCGAGCCGCTTGGGCCGATGATGGCGTCGACGTTCTCTTCGCTGATCAGCTTCTTCAGCGCCTTGACGGTAGCGGTGGGGTCGCTGCCGTCATCCAGGGGGATGTAGGTCACCGTCTGGTTCCCTGCCTGGGTAGGCAGCAGCGGCGTCGAATTCTTCTGGGGAAGCCCCACCAGGGCCAGTGGACCCGTGGAAGAGGTTATGACACCGACTTTCACTTCGGCCTGGGCATTGGCCAGGCAGATGGCACTGAGGAGCAGGGTGGACACGGCTTGTTTGAGGAACATGACGTTCTCCGAGGGTTGCAAGGCTATTGGAGAGGCAATCCGCAAGGCGCGTCGGTCCCTTGTGGGGGGCCGGCGCGCAGATGGCTTGCCGCCTTTTTTTTGTTCTGGCGCCTTGTGGCGCTGCCGGCGGCTATCCCGCTCGGCGGAAGCGAAAGTGCAGCTCCCGTGCCAGAAAAACCTGCGCCATGGCGGTGCAATGCCGAGGCATCCCCGTTGAGGCGTTCGGCTTTCTCCTCAAGTCGGCATGTTCTGGCTCTCACGTCGGACCTTTCGGAAAACCTCATTCCTGCCAGTGGCAATCGGCCTTTCAGCGTCCTTCTTCAGGGTGTTTTACCTGCTTATTTATGTGATTTTTTGGGCTGTAAAAAGCCATATTTATCTCCAATAAAACCGCAATAATTTGCAAATAATCCGTTCGATTACCGGTCATTTCGAGATGGGGTATATGCACGCAGATTTTCAATGTGTGCGATGTGAATGATTCTTAAGTTACTTATAAATCATTGAAAAATAACGATTTAATAATCATTTTTGCGTGAAAGTTCTATTTTTAGGTTGTTACCTAAATGCACGGAAGTGGTGCTTTGTTACGTGAAAATGCACCTAATCTACACACTCTTTTTCCAGTGATAATTCAATTGACATTTCACGTAATTATTCCGATTCTGGATTTACGCAATCGACACCCTCGACGGGGTGATCGGGCACCAACAAGAACGCCAATGGGTGAAGCAGATGACGATAGTGGTCGAGCGACTGGAGCTGGGTGGCGCGGGGCGAACCGTGATGGTGAAGGACACCATCGATATCGCCGGCCACCCGACCCGTGCCTCCAGTCGTGCGCTGGAAGAAGCGCCCGACGCCGTGCGCCATGCCGATGTAGTCCAGGCGCTGCTGGATGCCGGTTGCCGCATCACCGGCAAGACCAGCCTGCATGAACTGGCCTTCGGCACCACCGGCCTCAACGCCTGGACCGGCACCGCGGAAAACCCGCGTTATCCCGGACGCGTGCCCGGTGGCTCCTCCAGCGGTTCGGCCGCTGCCGTCGCCGCGGGTCTCTGCGACTTTTCCCTGGGTACCGATACCGGTGGCTCGGTGCGCGTTCCGGCGGCCTGCTGCGGTGTGTTCGGCCTCAAGCCGACCTTCGGACGTGTCAACCGTGCGGGTGTGATGCCGGCGCAGACTTCTCTGGATTGCGTCGGCCCCTTTGCCGACACCATCCAGATACTGATCGAGGCCATGGCTGCCATCGATCCTTCCTTTGATGCACTGCCGACGGTGAACGGCGTCCGGATCGGCGTCGTACCGGTACACGCCAATCCGGAAGTGCAGGCGGCGCTGGATGCCGTGCTGGAAGCCTCCGATTTCGAACTGCTCAGTGCGCCGCTGCCCGGGATGCAGGCCGCCTATGACGCGGGCCTGGCCATCATCAACCGGGAAACCTGGAATGCCTGCGGCCACCTGGTGGAAACCGGGCTGGTTGGCGCCGATGTCGCTTCGCGCCTGCTGGCTGCCAGTGGCACCACCGATGCCGCCTTGGCCGACGCCGAAGACGTCCGCGCCGCATTCACCGCTGAAGTGGATGCCGCCCTGGCGCGTTGCCCGATCCTCGCGCTGCCGACCATGCCGGACTACCCGGCGCTGGTCGCTGACGCTGCTGATACCCGCGCGGCCATTGGCATGACCGCCTTCGTGCGGCCGTTCAACCTCACTGGCCACCCGGCATTGAGCATGCCCTTCGAGGGCGCCTCGAAGCTGCCGGTGGGTCTGCAACTCGTTGCCGCCAAGGGCGCGGATGAACTGCTGCTGGCAGTCGCCCGCGAGATCGTGCAGCGCCTCGAACAATAACCAAGAAGCCCACCTGGAGAGCCCCATGTCTTCGCTAAGCGAGCTGGATTACCAGCGCCCCACCCCGATTACCGCGAGTGAAGGATTCCAGGCACTGCTCGCAGACATCCGCGAGCGTGCCCGGCGCGAGGAATTCGACCGGCAGAAATTCATTTCCCAGGACGTGATCGAGCGCTTCAAGGAGCTCGGCGTCTACCGTGCTCTGGTGCCCACTCGCTTCGGAGGCGATCAGCGCTCGCCGATGGAGTTCTGCCAGATGGTGGAAGACATTTCCGCCGCCGATGGCTCTGCCGGCTGGGTCGCCAGCTTCGGCATGAACCCGGTGTACCTGGCGGCGCTGCCCCTGGCGACCCTGGAAAAGGTCTATGCCAACGGTCCGGACGTGGTGTTCGCCGGTGGCATCTTCCCGCCGCAACCGGCCGTCTTCGTCGAAGGCGGACTGGAGGTCAACGGCCGCTGGAAGTTCTCCAGTGGTTGCATGGGCGCCAACCTGATTGGTGTCGGCATCAGCCCGAAGAACGGTGACACCGTCGGTCTGCCTCGTCTGGCCGTGATGCCGAGCGAAAAGGTGAAGATCGAGGAGACCTGGGACGTGGTCGGCCTGATCGGCACCGGCAGCCATGACGTGGTGATCGATGGCGTGGTAGTCCCCGAGGAATGGACCTTCGTCCGTGGTGGCCCGTCCAACCTCGACGAACCGATGTTCCGTTATCCGTCCCTGTCCTTCGCCACCCAGGTGCTGTCTGTCGTGGGGCTGGGCGTCGCTCGTGCCGCGCTGGACTACCTGTCCGGCATGGCCACTGGTCGTTTCTCCGTCACCGGTGCCCCGGCCCTTTCCGACCGCCCGTTGGCGCAGATGCAGATGGCCAAGGCCGAAGCCGAATTGCGCGCCGCCCGTGCCTGGTTCTACGAGGCCATGGAAAACGCCTGGGCCAACTTGCTGGCCGGCGACCCGGTGAGCGTGGAACAGACCAACCTGCTGCGCCTGTCCTCGACCCATGCCACCCGCGTGGCGGCCGAAGTGGCGCGTACCGCGCAGATGCTCTCCGGCATGACCGGCGTGTACCGGGACAACCCGCTGTCGCGCTTCGTCAACGACACCCTGGTGATCACCCAGCACGCCTTCATGGGCGACATGACCTACCAGAACGCCGGCGCGATCTTCTTCGGCAACAAGCCGCTGCCCGGCTACCTGTGAATTCCAACTGACTGATCGGTGATTCTGATGAGCGATAAAAAAGCCCTGCGCGTCCTGTTCTGCATGGGTATCAACCAGAACTTCTTCGATGCGCCGCGCGAAGAACAACTGCAGGTCTGGGCTGCTTTCAGCGAAATGTGGAACGGCATCCACGACCTGCCCGGTGTGAAGGTGTTCGGCAACATGGACGACGACCAGAGCATGGTCGGCCCGTCCACCGGCTACCCCTGGACCACCTACCTGCTGGCCGACGTACCGGACATCGAAACCGTGCACGCCGCCTGCAACCTGTTCCGCACCACCCCGGTGGGCGACGGCACCTACAAACTCTGGCGCTACGCCAAGGTCGAGGCCCGTACCGGCCGCGAACTGATCATCCAGCGCGCGTGACCGCCATGACCGAAGCCCTTGAGCAACGCCTGCGCCAACTGGAAAGCGAACATTCCGTGCGCGCCTGCATGAACCGCTACATGGAGCTGTGCGACGCACTGGATGCCCGCACGCCCCTGGATGAGTTGGCCGGCCTGTTCACCGCCGACGCCATCTGGGAAGGCAAGGGTGCCAAGTACGCCAAGAGCTTCGGTGGCTACCAGGGCCGTGAGGCGATCCGCGCCATGTTCGCCACCTACATGGTCGAGCCGGCGCACTTCGCCCTGAACGTGCACTTCCTCTGCTCCGAGCTGATTCGCGTAGAAGGCGCGCAAGCGCTTGGCAGCTGGGTGATGTTGCAGACCTCCACCTTTGCCAGCGGCGCCTCGCACCTCAATGCAGCGCGCCTGACGGTGAAGTTCCGCGAGGAAGAGGGCACCTGGCGCATGGCGCATTTCCAGACCGAGAACCTGTTCAGCCGCCCGGTGGATGCCTGGAACGATTCCGCGCACCTGCCGGTGCCGGGCAAATGAAAACACCTGCCTGCCTTTGTGTAGGAGCGAGGGGGGACGCCGAGTCCTTGCTCGCGAAAGGGGAGCGACCGAGGTTCGCGAGCAAGCTCGCTCCTACGGAAGCCGCCAACAAGAACTTTGTGTGAGTCGACGCCTTGCGCCGACGAGGAGTGATCGTGACCAACCTGATCGAAACCGTGAACCTGGCCAGCTCGCCGGCCGACCTGGTGCTGCACGACCGCGTGCACACCTCCCTCTATACCGACGCCCGCATCTTCGACGAAGAGCTGGAGAAGGTCTTCTACAGCACCTGGATCTGGGTCGCCCATGCCAGTGAGATTCCCGAGGCCGGCAGCTACAAGAGCACCTACGTCGGCAAGCAGCCGGTGATCGTGGTGCGTGACCGCAAGAAGGACGTGCACGTGCTGCTCAACCGCTGCCGTCACCGTGGCGCCACCGTCTGCGAGCACAAGAAGGGCAAGACCAACAGCTTCGTCTGCCCCTACCACGGCTGGAGCTACGCCCTGGACGGCAGCCTGCGCGGCGTGCCGCACCCGGAGAGCTACGCCGATTGCCTGGACAAGGGCGAGCTGCCGCTGGTGAGCCTGCGTGTCGAGGAATACAACGGCATGATCTTCGCCACCTTCAAGGACGACATCGAGCCGCTGGTGGACTTCCTCGGCCCGGCCAAAAAGTGGATCGATCTGTTCATGAAGCAGGGTGCCGGCTACGGCGTTAAGGTTTCCGGTGAGCACCGCTTCCGCTTCCCCGGCAACTGGAAGATCCAGCTGGAAAACACCACGGATGCCTACCACTTCCCGCTGGTGCACAAGTCGTTCCTGTCCTCGGTGGACGAGCAAACCCTGGAACTCTTCGATTTCGTGAAGGGTCCGGGCTACGTCGAAGACCTCGGCAACGGCCACAGCGTGATGGTGATGATCCCCGACCTGGTGGACCTGGAAGCCAACCTGGACCTGCCGATCCCCGAGCGTTTCGAGGCCCTGGCCATTGATCTGCGCGCCGAAGGCATCGAGGAACAGCAGGTGCGCCGTATCGTCCGCGCCGTCGGCGGCTCCGGCTTCAACCTCAACCTGTTCCCCAACGTGGCCTGCTCCATGGCCTTCTTCCGTGTGCTGCAGCCGATCTCCGTGAACGAGACCGAAATCCACCACGCGGTGATCACCATGGACGGCGGCCCGGCCGTGGCCAACCGCTACCGACTGCGCCTGCACGAACACTTCCAGGGCCCCATGGGCTTCGGCACCCCGGATGATTCCGAGGCCTGGGAGCGTGTGCAGAAGGGCGCCCAGGCGGGCACCGACCTCTGGATCATGCTCAACCGCGGCCTGCCCGGCGAGAAGCCGAGCGAGGACGGGCTGATCAGCGACGTCAGCGCCGAGACCGGCATGCGCGCGGCCTATCAGCAGTGGAAAAAGATGATGTCGGCCTAACCCCATCCGACGCTGCGCGCGCCCCTCCCCAGCGGTGAGAAGGGCGGCGTGGCCACGCAACGCACAGTTTGAAGAGACCAGCCATGAACCTTGAATTGCTCAACCACGTCAGCGCTTTCATCTGGCAGGAAGCGGACATGCTCGACCACGGCGAATTCGACGCCTGGTTGAACCTGTGGTCCGACAAGGGCACCTACATCATTCCGATCGATCCGACCGAGACCGATTTCGAGAACACCCTGAACTACGCCTACGACGACCACCACATGCGCCAACTGCGGGTGCAGCGTCTGATCGGCGGCGAGTCCATCTCCACCAGCCCGCGGGCCCGCACCGTGCGTGCCCTGTCGCGCTTCCGCGTGCTGGGCGAAGAAGACGGCGTGATCACCGTGCGCTGCGCACAGAACCTGCGGGAATTCCGCAAGGACGTGCTCAAGCACTACACCGCCGACATCACCTTCCAGCTCAAGCGCGAAGGCGAGGGTTTCAAGATCCAGCGCAAGCTGATCCAGCTGATCAACTCCACCGATACCCTCGCCGGTATCGGTTACATCCTCTGAGGGCCGACCCATGAGCTGCTGCGCGTCGGCGATACCGCGTCATCAATGGCTTCGAGATGCTCATTTACAGCACGTAAACTCCGCTCTCTCAGCCATTTCTTCCTTGTCTCGCTCTAGCTCGCGAGCCCATGAGTCGACCCTGGGGAGCGCGCCATGAGTCAGATTGCACTCGTCACCGGCGCCGCCCAGGGCCTCGGCCTCGCCATCGCCAGCCGCCTGTTCGCCGCCGGTTACGCCGTGGTGATCTCCGACCTGTCGCTGGAACGCGCCCAGGCCGCTGCCGACCGGCTCGACCCGAGCGGCGAACGCAGCCTGGCGCTGAAACTCGATGTGGCCAGCAAGGCCGACTTCGAGGCGGCGCTGGCGGCGTCGCTGGATCGCTTCGGTGCGCTGCATGTGGTGGTGAACAACGCAGCCATGACCATGACCACGCCGGTCATGCAGATCAGCCCCGAGGAGTTCGACCGGGTCCTGAGCCTCAATACCCGCAGCGTCTTCGTCGGCTGCCAGGTATTCGGCGCGCACATGGCCGCGGCCGGCTACGGGCGGATCGTCAACATGGCTTCTCTGGCCGGGCAGAACGGCGGCACCGCCACGGGCGCGCACTACGCCGCGTCCAAGGGCGCCATCGTCACCCTGACCAAGATCTTCGCCAAGGAGCTGGCGGCCAGTGGTGTGACCGTCAACGCTATCGCGCCCGGGCCGATCGAATCGCCCGCCGTGCGCGCAGCGGTGCCGGCCGAGCGCATGGAAGGGCTGCTTGCCAACATCCCGGTCAAGCGCCTGGGCGATGCGGATTTCCTCGGCGATCTGGTGGTGCAGCTGGCGCGTCCTGAAGCCTATTTCACTACCGGGGCGACCTGGGATGTGAACGGTGGACTGTTCATGCGCTAAGTGCGCGAAGCGACAAAGCAAGGCCGTGCGTGCAGTGCGGTGGGTAACAACGAGAACAAGCAGCACCTTGAAGGTGCGGGAAGGCCGGTATGAGTGAGCAAGTGTTGAATCTGGTGGTCCGCAAGCGGGTGGAGCAGGGCGAGGGCGTGGTGATCCTCGACCTCGCCGACCCGTCGGGCAAACCCCTGCCGGCGTTCGAAGCCGGCGCCCATGTGGATATCCACCTCAAGCCCGGCCTGGTGCGCCAGTACTCCCTTTGCGGTGACCCGGCCAACGCCTCCGTCTACCGCCTTGGCGTGCTGCGCGATCCGGCTTCCCGTGGCGGTTCGGTTGCGGTCCATGAACTGCTGCAGGAAGGCAGCGAGGTCGCCATCGGCGCACCGCGCAACCTCTTCCCGCTGGCCGGCGGCGCGAGCCGTTCGATCCTCATCGGCGGTGGCATCGGCATTACCCCGATGATCGCCATGGCCCACGAGCTGACTGCGAAGGACAGTGCCTTCGAGCTGCACTACTGCGGTCGCTCGCGCAGCCGTACCGCCTTCCTCGACGAGCTGGAAAGCGCCGACTTCGCCGCTTGCGTCCGTACCCATTTCGATGATGAGGCCGCCGAGCAGAAGCTCGACCTGCCCGCCGTGCTGGGGCAACCAGCGGCCGATGTTCACGTCTATGTTTGCGGCCCGGCCGGGTTCATGGACTGGGTGATCAGTGAGGCACGCAAGGCCGGTTACGCCGACGATCACATCCACCGCGAGTACTTCCAGGTGGAAGTGGACGCCAGTGGCGACAGCTTCGAAGTCGTTGCTTCGCGCAGCGGCAAGGCGGTGCAGGTGGCTGAGGGCCAGAGCATCGTCGACGCTCTCGCCGGCGTCGGTATCAAGATCGAGATTTCCTGCGAGCAGGGCGTCTGCGGTACCTGCCTGTGCAACGTACTGGAAGGCGAACCGGACCACCGTGACGTCTACCTGACCGATGAAGAAAAAGCCGCCAACGACCAGATCCTGGTCTGCTGCTCGCGGGCCAAGTCGAAAAAACTGGTGCTGGACATCTGACAGCTGAGGGGCAAGACCATGGTCGATACCAATGGATTCCGTAATGCCATGGCGCTGCTGGGCGGCGCCGTTTCAGTCATCACCACCGATGGCACCGCAGGCCGCTGGGGCTTTACCGCTTCGGCTGTGTGCAGCGTCACCGACCAGCCGCCGACGCTGCTGGTGTGCATGAACCGCTCCTCGTTCGCCAATGGCCATTTCAAACAGAACGGCGTGCTCAGCGTGAACGTGCTGACCGCCGAGCTGAAGGAAATCTCCGGTGTCTTCGCCAACCGCGAACTGGACTCCGAGCAACGTTTCGCCCGCGCCAGCTGGAGCACCCTGGAGAGCGGTTCGCCGCTGCTGGACGACGCCCTGGTGAGCTTCGACTGCCGCATCGCCCAGGCGCATGAGGTGGGCTCGCACACCATCTTCTACTGCGAGGTGCTGGGCATCCGTCACGGCAAGAACCAGGAAGGCCTGGTGTATTTCAACCGCGCCTACCACCGCCTGGGGGATGCCTCGCGCTCGGCCTGCTGATCGACCTGTAGGAGCGGGGGCCGCGAAAGTCTGCCGCAGGTTGTTCGCCAGCAAGCTGGTTCCTACGGCAAACGAGACCCGGTTAGCGTGTAGGAGCGGATTCATTCGCGATGCGGGTCGCAGGCCTGCCAATGGATTTCGGCTGATCGCCGGAATACCGGATGAAGTTGTACTTCATCCAGTTTGAAGCTGTACCCATAACTATATATATCGAGGGCGCCCGTACATGTTCGGGTGGCGGGCCTTGCTACAACTTTTTTGAAGTAAGTGGTTATAAAAACAAAACTGTGGATTAACTGCCGAAGTTGCACTTCTTGCTAATTAATCTGCTCCCACTAGATGTGCCTTGCATGCACATGTAAGAAAGGATCACTTCCATGTTTCAGAAAAGCTGGCTGGCCAGCGGCGTGGCTGCCGCGGGCCTGATGGGGATGCTCATGCCGATGTCCGCCCAGGCGGACTTCGTGAAGGATCGGCAAATCAGCCTTGGCCTGCGCAACTTCTATATCGATCGTGATTTCAAACAGGATGATGCACCAAAGTCGCGTATTGGAAGTTGGACCCAGGGTTTCGACTTCCGTGCCATCTCCGGATATACCGAAGGCACTTTGCAGTTCGGTCTGGATGTATCCGGGCAATATGCCTATCGCCTCGATGGCGGCGGCGGTCGCGGCCCGGACACCATCATTCCCTACGACGACAGCAAAGGTGAGCAGGTGCGCGACTACGGCCGCGCCGCGCTGACCGGAAAGGTGCGTTACTCCAAGACCGAGTTGAAGGTCGGCGAGCATCGGCCGATGCTGCCGGTGGCCTTCTACGATGATTCCCGCCAACTGATCACCACTTTCCACGGCTTCCTGCTGGAGTCCCGTGAAGTGGACCGGCTGACGCTCACCGGTGGCCGTTTCACCGAGATCAGCAGTCGCGAATCGTCCAACCGCGAGAAGATGTACCTGTTCAATGGGCCGGACATCAAACGCCGCAGCGATGGCCTGAATTTCGGCGGTGCCACCTACGCCTTCACCCCGAGCCTTACCGCCAGCTACTTCTACGGCCAGCTGGAAGACATCTACCAGCAGCATTACCTGGGCGCGACCCATACCGCTGACCTGGGTGGCGGCTATGGCCTGAAGACAGACCTGCGCTACTTCGACAACAGCGAAGACGGCAAGGCGTTGTACGGCGATATCGACAACCGCTCCTACGGCGCGATGACCACCCTGCGCAAGGGCCCCCACGCCATCGGCGTCGGCTACCAGCGCATGCTCGGCGAGAGTGTCTTCCCAACGCTCAACGGCTACGCGCCGCAGCCGTATCTGGTGAACTGGTCCACCGTCGGTTTCGTAAAACCCAACGAAAGCTCCTGGCAGCTGCGCTACGACCTCGACTTTGCCGCCTACGGCGTGCCCGGCCTGAAGCTGATGACCCGCTACCTGCGAGGCACCGGCATCGACCGTGGCAACAACGCCCTGGACCAGAACGTCGAGAGCGAACGCAACATCTACCTCAGCTACGTGGTGCAGAGCGGCCCGCTCAAGGGCGTCGGTTTCGAGTGGCGCAACATCGACGTCAAGACACGCTACGGCAACGGCAGTGCCTCGGGTCCGGACTATCAGGAAAACCGCCTGATCACCACTTATACCTTCAAGTTCTGACCCTGCGGGGCCGGTCGAAAACGGTCGGCCCCGCATTCTTACCTGGCAGCGAGACTCCGATGCGACTCTACGAACTCATCACCTTCACCCTGCGCGTGCGTACTCCCGCCGCGACCCTGGCGCGCCTGGAATCCACCCTTGCCGAAGCGCTGCCGGGCTGCACATTGGTCGGCTGCTGGTCCTCGGAAATCGGCCCCCTGAACCAGGTCGCCGTGCTGCGCGGCTTCAGCGACGAACAGGCCCGTCAGGCCGAGCGCGAGCGCTACCTGCTGGCGCGGGATGCATTCGGCATCGAGGAGTTCATGCTCGACATGAAGGTGGAGAACTACAGCTTGTTTCCCTTCCTCGAACCCCTCGCGCCGGGCGCCCACGGCCCCTTCTACGAACTGCGCGAATACAACCTGATTCCCTCCGGCTTGACCCCCACCCTGGAAGGCTGGAAAAAGGCCGTCGGGCCGCGCACCGGCGCAAGTTATTCACAGGTCTACGCGGCCTTCTACGCCACCGACGGACGCACGCCGCGTTACCTGCACATCTGGCCCTACGCGACCCTGGAACAGCGCCTCGACGTGCGCACGCGGGCGGTGGAAGACGGCGTCTGGCCACCGGAGAACTCCGGGCCGCAACTGCGTGAAATGCATTCCACCGCCTACCTGCCGGCGAAGTTCTCGCCGCTGCAGTAGGCGAAAACCCTTTTTAGCTTTACCTCAGCCCGTTCCACTCCTTTGCGGGCTTTTTTTCTTGTTGTAGGGGCGCTTCGGCCGCTCTCTTGTGGGCGTGAATTTATTCGCCAAGGGCAGCGCAGGGGCCCCGAGCACGCTCAGGCACCGATATGCCCTTCGGACAGCTCTTCGATCAGAGCCAGGCAATGGGTCAGCGCCGGGGAGGCATCGCCCACACGGCGGCTGATGATGATGGGGGAGGTGGCCTGGGCTTCCTGCAGGTTGGCGTAGCCGATGTCGATGCGGTGCAGCACCTGTACCGAGGCCGGCACCAGGGTGATGCCGATACCGGCAGCCACCAGGCCGATGGCGGTCTGCAGTTCGTTGGTCCATTGCGCCACTTCGATCTGCAGGCCGTAGGCCGCGAACAGTGCCAGCACATGGTCGGCATAGCTTGGCCGTGGGTTGCCCGGATAGAGCACGAAAGGCTCCTGGGCCAGGTCGGTAAGGCTCACCGGGCCGGGTAGAAGCGGATGTCCGGCGGGGAGGGCGGCCACTAGCGGGTCGAGGGTCAGCACCTCTTGCTGGATGGCCGGATCATTGATGTGGATGCGGCCGAAGCCGACGTCGATGCGCCCGGCCTTGAGCGAGTCCACCTGTTGCAGGGTGGTCATCTCCGACAGGCCCAGTTCCAGCCCGGCGTCGCTGCGCAAACGACGGATCAGATCGGGCAGCACACCGTAGAGGGTGGAGGGCGCGAAGCCGATGCCGAGCCAGGCTTTTTCGCCTGACCCAATGCGGCGGGTATTGTCACAAACCTTCGTCAGCTGCTCGAGGAGGGTGCTGGAGTGCTCATGGAAAAAGCGTCCTGCCTCGGTCAGGCGCAGGGGTCTGCCACGGTCCAGCAATGCCACCCCGAGCTCCTCTTCGAGTTGCTGTATCTGCCGGCTCAGTGGGGGTTGAGCGATGTGCAGGCGCTCGGCGGCACGGGTGAAATTGAGGGTTTCGGCAAGCGCCTGGAAGTAGCGCAGGTGGCGAAGCTCCATGGTGACTCCGGGGCGGTGACTTTTCGGGTTTGTCGATACCCTGGAGGTATCGTGCTAGACAAACTCTATATTGGACCCCGCGATTTGTCGCGGCCACTATCGGGACCAGATGAAACGAACCTGATGGGTATTGAAGTGAGCCAAGTCCTGATCGAAAGCGTCGAGACGATCATCGTCGACCTGCCGACCATCCGCCCGCACAAGCTGGCCATGCACACCATGCAGAACCAGACCCTGGTGGTGATCCGCCTGCGCTGCTCCGATGGCATCGAAGGCATCGGCGAGTCCACCACCATCGGTGGGCTGGCCTACGGCAACGAAAGCCCGGAGAGCATCAAGCAGAACATCGACAGCCACCTCGCGCCGCTGCTGATCGGCCAGGACGCCAGCAACATCAATGCCGCCATGCTGCGCCTGGACAAGGCCGCCAAGGGCAACACCTTCGCCAAGTCCGGCCTGGAAAGCGCACTGCTCGACGCCCAGGGCAAGCGCCTCGGCCTGCCGGTGAGCGAACTGCTCGGCGGCCGCGTGCGTGACGGCCTGGAAGTGGCCTGGACCCTGGCCAGCGGGGATACCGCCAAGGACATCGCCGAAGCCGAGCACATGCTGGAAATCCGCCGTCACCGCATCTTCAAACTGAAGATCGGCGCGGGTGAAGTGAACCGCGACCTCAAGCACGTGATCGCCATCAAGCAGGCCCTGGGCGACAACGCCAGCGTGCGTGTCGACGTCAACCAGGCCTGGGACGAATCCGTTGCCCTGCGTGCCTGCCATATCCTTGGTGATAACGGCATCGACCTGATCGAACAGCCCATTTCGCGCATCAACCGTTCCGGCCAGGTACGCCTGAACCAGCGCAGCCCGGCGCCGATCATGGCCGACGAGTCCATCGAAAGCGTCGAGGACGCCTTCAGCCTGGCTGCCGACGGCGCCGCCAGCATCTTTGCCCTGAAAATTGCCAAGAACGGTGGCCCACGTGCCGTGCTGCGCACCGCCCAGATCGCCGAGGCGGCCGGTATCGCCCTGTATGGCGGCACCATGCTGGAAGGCTCCATCGGCACCCTGGCGTCGGCCCATGCCTTCGTCACCCTCAAGCAACTGACCTGGCACACCGAGCTGTTCGGCCCACTGCTGCTGACCGAGGAAATCGTCACCGAAGCGCCGGTCTACCGCGACTTCCAGCTGCACGTGCCGCGTACCCCGGGCCTTGGCCTGGCCCTGGACGAAGAGCGCCTGGCGTTCTTCCGCCGCAAGTAAACAGGAGATCTTTCCATGCTGTTCCACGTGAAGATGACCGTAAAACTGCCGGTCGACATGGACCCCACCAAGGCGGCCAAGCTCAAGGCCGACGAGAAAGAACTGGCCCAGCGCCTGCAGCGTGAGGGCAAGTGGCGCCACCTGTGGCGCATCGCCGGTCACTACGCCAACTACAGCGTGTTCGACCTCGCCAGCGTCGAGGAGCTGCACGACACCCTGATGCAGCTGCCGCTGTTCCCCTACATGGAGATCGAGGTGGACGGCCTCTGCCGCCACCCGTCATCGATTCACGAAGACGATCGCTGATCGATTCGCGCCCGATAACAACAAGATGAGGAAATAGCCATGACTATCAAACTGTCCAGTACCGAAAGCGTCCAGAAGTTCTTCCAGGAAGTGAGCGGCTTCAACAACGACCAAGGCAGCCAGCGCATGAAGAAGCTGGTGAACCGCATCCTGGTCGACACCATCAAAATCATCGAAGACCTGGAAGTCACCACCGAAGAGTTCTGGAAAGCGGTGGACTACTTCAACCGCATGGGCGCCCGCGGCGAAGCCGGCCTGCTGGTAGCCGGCCTTGGCCTGGAGCACTACCTGGACCTGCTGCTGGATGCCCAGGACGAGCAGGCCGGCCTGTCCGGCGGCACCCCGCGCACCATCGAAGGTCCGCTGTACGTAGCTGGCGCGCCGCTGTCCGAAGGCGAAACGCGCATGGACGACGGCACCGATGCCGGCACCGTGATGTTCCTCCAGGGCCAGGTCAAAGACGCCGAGGGCAAACCGATCGCCGGTGCCGTGGTCGACCTGTGGCACGCCAACACCAAGGGCACCTATTCCTACTTCGACACCACCCAGTCGGACTACAACCTGCGTCGCCGCATCGTCACCGATGCCGATGGCCGCTACCGCGCCCGCAGCATCGTGCCGTCCGGCTACGGCTGCCCGCCGGATGGCACCACCCAGGAAGTGCTGAACCACCTGGGCCGCCACGGCAATCGTCCGGCACACATCCACTTCTTCATCTCCGCACCGGGCTA
>NZ_SSOF01000045.1:0-30190 GCF_029873115.1 Pseudomonas sp. BN606
TCGCCCCCTCAAGGAACCATCAGAAGGCAAAGCAGGAGCAGCCCAGTGCCCCCCAGAAGCCCTGGAAGTCGCTCACCGGCACGCTCGACTGCCGTGCCCGCTCGTGGCTGTGGGCGTGCACCGTGCAGGCGCCGACGCACTGGTGCACCTGGGCGGCGAGCGGCGCGGCGGGCTTCCAGTGGCCGGGGACCTTGGCCACCGGCGACCACTCCGGCAGCACCGGCAGCTGCGGCGGACCGAGCTTGTCGAACTCGCCGGCGGCGTAGACCACCTTGCCGTCGACCACGGTCAGCACCGACTCGATCCACTTGATGGCCTCGTCCTCGACGCTGAAGAAGTCCGCCGACAAGGCGGCGAGGTCGGCCAGTTGGCCCACCTTGATCTGCCCCTTCTTGCCCTGCTCGCTGGAGAACCAGGCGCTGCCGTGGGTGAAGAGTTGCAGCGCGGTGTCGCGCGACAGGCCCTGGGGATAAAGCTCCAGGCCGCCGACGGTGCGGCCGCTGACCAGCCAGTACAGCGAGGTCCAGGGGTTGTAGCTGGAGACGCGGGTGGCGTCGGTGCCGGCGCCCACCGGCACGCCTTCGGCCAACATGCGCTGGATCGGCGGAGTCTGCTCGGCCGCCTTGGCGCCGTAGCGGTCGACGAAGTACTCGCCCTGGAAGGCCATGCGGTCCTGGATGGCGATGCCGCCGCCCAAGGCACGCACTCGCTCGATGTTCTTCGGCGAGATGGTTTCGGCGTGGTCGAAGAACCACGGCAGGCCGTTGAACGGAATGTCGCGGTTGACCTTCTCAAACACATCCAGCATGCGCGAGATGGATTCGTCGTAGGTGGCGTGCAGGCGGAACGGCCAGCGCTGCTCCACCAGGTGGCGCACCACCGGCTCCAGCTCCTGCTCCATGGTCTGCGGCAGGTCCGGGCGCGGTTCGAGGAAGTCCTCGAAGTCGGCCGCGGAGAACACCAGCATCTCGCCGGCGCCGTTGTGGCGCAGGAAGTCATTGCCCTGGCCGGGCTTGACCACCTTGCTCCAGTTCTGGAAGTCGGTGAGCTCTTCCTTGGGTTTCTGGGTGAACAGGTTGTAGGCGATGCGCACGCTGAGCTGGCCCTGCCTGGCCAGTTCCTCGATCACCTGGTAGTCGTCCGGGTAGTTCTGGTAGCCGCCGCCGGCGTCGATGGCGCTGGTCAGGCCGAGGCGGTTGAGCTCGCGCATGAACTGGCGGGTGGAGTTGACCTGGTACTCCAGCGGCAACTTCGGCCCCTTGGCCAGGGTGGCGTAGAGGATGGTGGCGTTGGGCCGGGCGATCAGCATGCCGGTGGGGTTGCCGCTGCCGTCGCGCTGGATTTCGCCACCCGGCGGGTTGGGCGTGTCCTTGGTGTAGCCGACCGCCTTCAGCGCGGCGCGGTTGAGCAGCGCGCGGTCGTAGAGGTGGAGGAGGAACACCGGGGTGTCCGGCGCTGCGCGGTTGATTTCCTCCAGGGTCGGCATGCGTTTTTCGGCGAACTGGAACTCGTTCCAGCCACCGACCACGCGTACCCACTGCGGAGAGGGGGTTCGGTCGGCCTGGTCCTTGAGCATGCGCAGCGCGTCGGCCACCGAGGGCACGCCTTCCCAGCGCAGTTCCAGGTTGTAGTTGAGGCCGCCGCGGATCAGGTGCAGGTGCGAGTCGTTGAGGCCGGGGATCACCGTGCGCTGCTTGAGGTCGATGACCTGGGTGGCGTCGCCGCGATGGGCCATGGCCTCGGCATCGCTGCCGACGGCGAGAAAGCGCCCGTCCTTGATGGCCACGGCGCTGGCGGTGGGCTTTTCGCGGTCGACCGTGTGCAGGCGGCCATTGAACAGGATCAGGTCGGCGGACATGGAACCCCCTGAAGTAGCGGCATGGGCGACGCCTGCGGCGCCGGTGAAGGGTAGTGCGGACCAGAGTGCGCCAGCGGCACCCAGCACGGAGCTGGCGGCGAGGAACTGGCGGCGGCTATTGCTGGATGGGTCTTGGCTCATGAACGGTTCCTCGGTCGTCGCGCTCGCCGGGGCTGGCGGCGAAAATCGGACCCCGAGGATGCCGTGTCCTCTCATGCAACGATTGCACGAATGTGCTGTTCTTCAGCTGGAACGCCCGTCCTAGAAGGCTGCGCTCCCAACCCGCTAGTGCAGCGGACGCGACATGTGTTCGACGATGTGCGTGCGCAACCAGCGCTCCGCCGGGTCGTTGTCATGCGCCCCGCTCCAGACCATGGAGAGCTCGGCCGGAGCAATGGAAAACGGTGGATCCTCGGCGCGCAGGCTGGTGCCCGCGACCAATGCACAGGCGGCATAGTCGGGCACAGTGGCGATCAGCTCGGTGCGCGGCAGCAACGAACGCAGGCCGCTGAACTGCGGCACCGCCAGCACGACGTTACGGCTGCGTTCCACCCGTTGCAGGTCGAGGTCGATGTTGCCGCACAGGTCCCCGGAGAAGGACACCATGGCGTGCGGCCGCTCGCAGTAGTCGTCCAGGGTCAGCGGCTCCGGCCGGTCGTCACCACGCAGCACCTTGCAGGGGATGTCGCGCAGTTTTCGGCGCTTGGCATTGGCCGGCAGTTCCTGGGTGTAGCTGACGCCCACGGAAATCTCTCCGGATGCCAGCAGCGACGGCAGCAGCAGGTAGTTCACCCGCCGCACCACCACCTTTATGCCGGGAGCCTCCTCGCGCAGACGCCGCAGCAGCTCCGGGAACAGGCCGAATTCGGCATCGTCGGAAAGGCCGATGCGGAATATCTCGCGACTGCTGGCAGGGTCGAAATCCTTGGCACGGCTCACCGCGCCGGAAATGGCGTCCAGCGCCGGACGCAACTCCTCGAGGATGGCCTGTGCCCTCGGCGTGGCTTCCATGCCACGGCCCTGGCGGATCAGCAGCGGGTCGTCGAACAGGTCGCGCAAACGTGCAAGCGACGCACTCACCGCCGACTGGCCGAGGAAAAGCTTCTCGGCTACCCGCGTCACATTCTTCTCGAACATCAGGGCCTCGAAAACGACCAGGAGGTTGAGGTCGACGCGACGCAGTTGGCTTCGGTTCATGGGGTATTCCTGGTGGCGGAGTCGTTGGGGTCGAGCCGCGCTCCGAGGCGCCAGGTCAGGGGCGTGACCCCGACGCTGCGCGAGAAACTGCGGCAGAAATGCGCCTGATCGCAGAAGCCGCATTCCAGGCCGATCTGGATCAGGCTCAGCTCGGAGCGGCGAATCAGCTCCTTGGCGCGGGCGATACGTTGGCGCTGAATCCATTCCCGGGGCGACAGTCCGGTGCTGCATTTGAATGCCCTGGAAAAATGGCTTCGGGACAGAGAACAGGCATCGGCCAGGGCGGTGACTTCAAGGCTGCTGGCGAGGTTGGCGAGAATCAGCTGCTTGACCAGGCGTTCGCGGCTGGCGCTCAGCCCACCTGCGGTGGAGAACGCCACATCGTCCCCGGAGATTGCACCGGGGGCGCCCGTGGCGTGGAACTCGGATCGTGGCATTGCTTCAGTCCATCGTGGTGAGACGGTGGGTCTGGCAGGGTGAGTGAGGGCCATCACCAGCAAGCTGCTGATTGGCAATGAGGCCAGTGGTTCTTTGCAGGCGTGCGTCAGCACACCGACAGCCATGTGCCAGGCTCCCGACGAATGGCCTTTATCTTGTCAGTTGGAAGATGTACGACAACTCTGCGGCGGTGCCGAATACGGACATCGCAGTGCCCGATGCGGACACTGCGGCTCAGCTGAACTGCTGGCGGTATTGCAGGGGGGTCAGCCCGAGCCGCTCGGTGAAGCGCTGACGCATCACGCGCACGCTGCCGAAGCCACTGCGAAAGGCAATGGTCTTCAGTGGCAGGTCGCTGGTTTCCAGCAGGTTCCTGGCGTGATCGATACGGGCGTTCTGCAGGAAATCCATGGGCGTCATCTGCACCTCACGGACGAAGGTACGGGCGAAGTGACGCGGACTCATGGCCGCGATCTCGGCCATTCGCGCGACGCTGAAGGATTCGTCCAGGCGCTCCAGCACATGGCTCTGCACCCGGCTGATCGGTGTCTCGTGGGTGCTGATCGTCGCCACCAGCGGGCTGAACTGCGCCTGCCCGCCCTGACGCGTCATGACCACCAGCAGCACCTTGGCCACATCCAGGGCGACCTTGCGGCCGTGGTCCTTGGCGACCATCGACAGCGCCAGGTCGATACCGGCAGTGACGCCCCCAGAGGACACCAGGCGACCATCCTCCAGGAAAATGTGGTCGGTCTGAACCTGTGCCCTGGGGAAGGCCTTGGCCAGACGATCGGTGTAATGCCAGTGCGTTGTCACCCGATGTCCATCCAGCAACCCCGCAAAACCGAGAATGAACGCGCCCGTGCAGATGGAACCGAAGCGCCCGGCCTTTTCACAGGCCCGCGGCAGCCAGTCCACCAGCTCAGGGAAGGGTTTGAGGTAGGCGCCTGGCCCGCCGGGGACCAGCAGCAGGTCGTAGGCATCGACGGCTTCCTCCAGGCTAAGCTCCGCCTGCATCAAGGTGCCGTTGGAGGCCCGAATAGCGCTGGTCTCGGTGCCAATGGTGATGATCCGGTAATGCTTGTCGGCAGGCAGATAGCGGTTGGCGATGGAGAAGACTTCAAGCGGACCGGCGATGTCCAGGAGCAGGAAGTCCTGAAACAATACCATTGCTATATTTTTCATGGACTTAGGGATACCTGTGCAGGACTGCGAAGAGCATGCGACATGACATTCCAGGACGCAATCGACAATTCCACATCCGCCACGTGCCTGCCCCAGGAAACGAAGACCGTTTGAACATCGGCCGACAGCCGGATGGGGATTGCGCAACCAATCCCCGCCACCGCTGTCCATAATGGCGCGCTCCGTCAGCGCCTCCGGGAGGCTCCTTGTTCGCTGTATCCCTTCGCACATTCCTGCGTCAGACCATTCTTGCCCTGCCCTTCGTTTCCACCGCCGCCCTTGCCTGTCCCGCCGGGCAATCGCAGGTGTGCGTGGTGACCTGTTTCTGCGCACCGGGAAGCCAGGGGGACATTGCCCCGCTGCTGGAAGGGGTCAACCAGATGGCCGCCACCAGCCTGCAACAGTGGATCGTGGAGTCGCGCAACAACATGCCAGCGACCCTTCTGTACCCCATTCCACTGCACATCCGTGCGCAGCTGGAGCCTTACTACGACCTGCAGGTGCTGGACACGGCCCGCTACAAGGTGGGCGTCGATGCCGAGATGAACGCCGCCAACACCCTGATGCAGAACCCGGACGTGGAAGCGGTGACCCTGGTGGACGTGATCGTCTTCCGCAACGAGGACGACGCGCAGAACAACGTCGCCCTCTGGGCTCATGAACTGCACCACGTAAAGCAGTACCTGGAATGGGGCGTGGCGGACTTCGCCAAGCGCTACACACGGGACTACAACTCGGTGGAAGCCCCGGCCTACAAAATCCAGGGTGAAGTAGCGCGGGCGTTGAGGCCAGCGGTGGCCAGTAGCGGCAAGAAGCTCTGAACCCGCCAGCTGCACAAATCTTCCAGACTGGCTATCCCCAACGCCAAGCGGGCATCAGTCTCCGTCCAGATCGGATGCCTGATGCCGCTCCGGGCACTGTTCCGCCGGATCACCCCAGGTGCGGTTGACTCGCCGACCACGCTTCACCGCAGGCCGCTGGGCGATCTCCTCGGCCCAGCGCAGCACATGGACGTACTCATGGGCGGAGAGGAATTCCGCCGCGGAGTACAGATGCCCCCGCACCAGTTGGCCGTACCAGGGCCAGACGGCCATGTCGGCGATGGTGTAGGTGTCGCCGGCGAGATAGCGGTGATCGGCGAGACGGCGATCCAGAACATCCAGTTGGCGCTTCGTCTCCATGGTGAATCGGTTGATCGCGTACTCGAACTTCTCCGGCGCGTAGGCGTAGAAGTGCCCGAAACCTCCCCCCAGGTAGGGCGCCGACCCCATTTGCCAGAACAGCCAGTTCAACGTTTCGGTGCGCGTTGCCAGATCGGACGGCAGGAAGCGGCCGAACTTCTCCGCGAGATACAGCAGGATCGAGCCCGACTCGAAGATGCGGATGGGCTTTTCCTGGCTGTAATCCACCAGCACGGGAATCTTCGAGTTCGGGTTTATCTCGACGAATCCACTGGAGAACTGATCGCCCTCTGTAATGCGGATGAGCCAGGCGTCGTACTCGGCGCTGGCATGCCCCAGGGCCAGCAGCTCTTCCAGCAGAATGGTCACCTTCACCCCGTTGGGCGTCGCCAGCGAATAGAGCTGTAACGGATGCTTGCCCACCGGCAACTCGCGCTCATGGGTCGGCCCCGCGACCGGGCGGTTGATGTTGGCGAACTCGCCCCCGGACGGTTCGAGGTGCCGCCATACTTCCGGCGGAACATAGCGTGCATCGGACATTTGAACCCCCTCATGCAGGACAAAAGACAGTGGTCTTGAATGGAACCCGAAGCATTGTAGGGCGGCAGGAGCCTTGCGGGAGTGACCAGAGGGCTGCAACGCAGCCACGCCCACTCGACATCCGCAACCAGGCCCGACAGATGCCACCGATGGACTCGCCCCACTTGGCTCCAGCCCCTGCCCCGCGCGGCGAATCGCACCGCTCCTCCGTAGCCCTACGGATGGCCGCCATCGGCACAGGCCAGGCATGATGCACACCGTGAAACCCCTGACCAATACCCGCACATTCCTGCTCTGGCTGGTGCTGTTCTGCCCCGTCGCCGCCTGGATCGGCTGGCAGGACCATGCCGACCGACGTGAGCGCTTTCTCCAGGACACCAGCATCGCCCAGCGCATGCTCAGCCAGAAGACGGTGCAGCACGAGGCTGTGCTGGCCACCCTGGCCGCGTTGTCGCATCCGCCTGATCCCGAACGCCTGCTCCCCAGCCTGCAACCCTCCATGCCACAACTGCTGGGCCTGGGTTTCCTGCGCGACGGAACCTGGACGGGCAGCCTCGCCGCCCCGCCGAACTTCGCTGCGACGATCGAGCAGGCACGCCAACTAAAGCGTCCCGTCACGCAGCCGCTGGACGAGGCACGCTACTGGCTGGTGGCACCGTCGAGCTGGAGCCTGTTGCTGGATGCGCGGCAACTCATACCGACCGCCGATTTCCCCCCCTCGCTGGCCACGCTGACGCTGGATGTGGGCGCCGGGCCGCTGACCCTGCTGGCACGCCAATCCAGCGCCAGCTCGCTGGGCTGGTTGATCGACCTGCACAAACCCTTGGGCGCGGTCAGCCAACCCTTTCCCCTGCACAGTTGGAAACGGCTGACGCCCAGCGATTGGCCCTGGATGGAATGGCTGGTCTGGGCGGTCGCCAGTTGCCTGCTGGCCGCCGGTACGAGCGTCTGGCAGCGTACGCGCGCCGACGCCAGGCGGCAGCAGGAAGAAGCCCGTCTGGCCGCAATGACACGGCTGAGCACCCTGGGCGAGATGGCGGCTGGCATCGCCCACGAGCTGAACCAGCCGCTGACCGCCATCCTCGCCCAGGTGCGTGCCGCCGAACGCCTGCTGGATGACGAAGAGGAACGCCCGGCAGTGCGCCAGGCCCTGCTCGCCAGCGCCGGCCAGGCACGCCGCGCGGCCGACATCATCCAGCGCATGCGCGAGCTGGTGCAGCCCAGCTCACCCTCGCCCCGCACGGCGGTCGATCCCGATGCGCTGGCGGCTTCGCTGCTGTTCCTGCGCGAACAGGAACTGGCGCGCCGTGGCATCCGCCTGACCTGGCGCAACGCCTCTCCGGGCGAGCGGCCGCTGGGCGACCGGGTGGCCCTCGAGCAGATCCTGCACAACCTGGTGCAGAACGCCGCCGACGCGACGAGTACCCGCAACATCGGCCTTTCTGGCGGTGTCGAGGACAGCGGCTATGTATTCAGCGTCAGCGACGACGGTCCGGGCATTCCCGCCGATGCGCTGCCGCGCCTGTTCGAGCCCTTCTACACCACGCGACCGCACGGTATGGGGCTGGGCCTGACACTCTGCGAAACCCTGGCCGGCGCAATGGACGGCCGCATCAGCGTTCGCAACCTCGAACCCCGAGGCGCCTGCTTCACCCTGCGCCTGCCCCTCGCCGGAGCCGATGCATGAGCCTCCCCGCACACTCTCCGCTCGTTTACCTGGTGGACGATGACGACGCCGTGCGCGACGCCCTGGCGCTGTTGCTGCGCAGCGTTGGACTACGCAGTGAGGGATTCAGCGATCCCCAGGTTTTTCTCGACTCGCTGGCGCCGCAGGCCATCGGTTGCGTGGTGCTGGACATTCGCATGCCGGGCATCGGCGGGCTGGACGTGCTGGCCCGCCTGGCGGAAGTCTCCGACCTGCCGGTGGTGATGCTCACCGGCCACGCCAACGTCGACCTCTGCCGCCGGGCCTTCAAGGGCGGCGCCATGGAGTTCCTGCAGAAGCCGGCGGACGACGATGTCTTCCTCGACGCAGTTCAGACCGCCGTGCGCACCCACATCGCCAGCCGCGAGCGTCAGGCGGTGACCCAGGCCGCCGTCGAGCGGCTGGGGCGCCTCTCGGGGCGCGAGCGCGATGTGCTGGAACGCATCGTCCAGGGCATGAGCAACAAAGAGATCGCACGCGAGTTCGAGTTGTCGCCGCGCACCGTGGAAACCTATCGGGCCAACGTCTTCGCCAAGCTCGAAACCGACTCGCTGGCGCAGCTCATCCGCCAATACGCCAGCCTGCTCGACTCGCCACCTCCGTAGCACTACGGAGGCCGTCCCGTAGTCGGGCGAATACCGCGCCGCCCCCCCTCCAGACACACTGGCTGCACCTCAAGTCCACCACGAAAGGACACAGCCATGCCCCGTACTTCCCTCGCTGCCCTGCTCTGCTCCCTGACCCTCGCGGGCACCGCCCAGGCCGCCGTGCTGAAGGAAAGCAACATCTCCAGCGAAGACGCCCAGAAGCTGGCAGTCGCAACCGTCGCCGCCTGCCAGGCCAAGGGCTACAACGTCAGCGCTTCGGTAGTGGACCGCGCCGGCCTACTGAAAGCCTTCGCCCGCGCCGACAACGCCGGCCCACACACCGTAGAAGCCAGCCGCGCCAAGGCCTTCACTGCCGCCTCCGCCAAGAACCCGACCCTGAACATCATGGAGAACGCCCAGAAGAACCCGGCCGCCGCCAACCTGGCCGACATTCCCGGCTTCCTGCTGCTGGGTGGTGGCGTTCCGGTCAAGGCCGGCGATGCCGTCATCGGCGCCATCGGCGTAGCCGGCGCCCCGGGTGGCCACCTGGACGCCCAGTGCGCCGACGAAGTCCTGGCGGCCAACGCGGCGCTGTTCAAGTAAGCGATTCGCCCAGTTACCTGGCGGCCTACTCGAAGGTCACCAGGCGGCTCCTTAGCGGCGGGGAATGGGTCCTCATGATTCGGGCCAACGGCGATGGATGCTCTCATCCATCGCACGATCTCTCAGTCCTCTCTACCGACCTGCGACGAGGCTGGCGGGCATAGCTTGGGCGATGGTCAGTCCCTGCCCTGCGTCTCGGGCCTGGGGCAGGCGGCCCCGTGCGTGCTTCTCCTTTCCCTCACCCCGCCGCAGAAACCGCCGCGCTGCGTGCCTTGCGGGTCATCAGCGTGAACCCGCTGATGGCCGCCACGGCGAATACGGCTTGCACGCCGACCATCGGCCAGGAGCTGCCATCTTGCAGCGCCCCCAGCAGAACGCCGCTCAAGGTCGCGCCGAGCATCTGGGCGAAGCCCATCAGGCCGGCGGCAAGGCCAGCGCGGTGGGCGTTGGGCATGACCACACCGGCCACCGAAGCCGGAATCAGCATGCCGCCGCCCAGGGTCACCAACACCTGCGGCAATGAGAGGCCGAGTACCGACAGGCCAAGCGTGGCGTGCACCAGCAGGGTGGTCAGTGCACCCGTGGCCACCAGGCTCACACCAATACCAACGATACGTTGCGGACCCAGTTGCATGATCTTGCGTTGGGTGAACAACGCGCCGGCGATCAGTCCGGAAATGGTGGCGCCGAAGGCCAGACCGTACTCCGCCGCGCTCAGTCCCAGCAGGCCGATATAGACAGCCGATGAACCGGCCACCACCGCGAACATCGCCCCATAGGTACCTGCCAGGGTAAAGGCCAAGGCGCGGCTGGAACGCTGCTTGAGCAGGTCGAAGTAATCGCGCGCCAGGGTCGCCGGATGACCGGCCTTGGGATCGAGACTGGGGTTGGATTCCCGGTAGAAGGCCAGCACCGCCAGCAGCGCCAGGCTGCCGATGGCCAGGGAAGCAAGGATGGGCGCATGCCAGCCGCCCCACTGGGTGAGCAGGCCGCCCACCATGGGCGCCAGGGCGATGGCGCTGAGCATGCCGATCACGGTCAGGGCCAGGGCCGGGGCCGCCTGGGTCTTCCAGACATCACGCACGATGGCACGCGCCAGCACCAGTGCCGCGCAGGCACCAAGGCCCTGGACCACACGGCCGAGAATGAAGTCGGACATGCTATCGGCCAGGAACATCCACGCAGTTGCGGCCAGATAAAGGCTGAGACCGCCGATCAGCACCGGTCGGCGGCCAACCCGGTCGGACAGCGGTCCGAGCAGCAATTGCCCGAGCCCGAACGCTGCGACGAAAGCGGACAGCGCCGCGAGACTGGTGCCATGAGCCGCACCCAGCCCCTGTTCGAGGGCACCGAGGGCGGGAATGATCAGTTGAGTGGAGATTTCCCCCATGGCGGTCAGCACCATGAGGATGGCCAGCAGCAGGCGCGACGGATTCATGACAGTTCTCCCACTACTTCGGCTTCCAGCGCCAGGGCCATCAGTTGCCACTCCAGGGCATGCCAGTCGTCGTTGCTGACGGCGGGCGGCGCAACGCAGGCCAGGCCGTTATCTGCCACTTGTTGTTCATTGCACATCGCATGCACCTCCGTTGGTCGCTTCGCCCTTGGGCTGACGAATTAGATGACGAGTGACATATATACACGAAATTAGATTATGCCTATCATATTTTCGACCTGCGGTGCTCCGCCCCGATGCCGCCCACTCCGAGGATCGCTCCATGAATCGCCCGCACCTTGCCCTACTCGCCCTGATCCCCGCCGCCCTGCTGGCGCTCTCCGGTTGCAACAGCCAGGCCGACACCACGGTCAGCGCGCCCCAGCCACGGGCGGTATTGGCGGCGGACGTACAAGCGGCGGCCCAGCAGAATGCCCTCTACACCGGCGTGGTAGCCGCCCGCACGGCCAGCGACCTGGGCTTTCGCGTCGGCGGCAAGGTGATTGCCCGCAAGGTGGACCCGGGCACCCGCGTGAAGCGTGGCGATGTACTGCTGGTGCTGGACAACACCGATTTCGAACTGGCCCTGCGCACCGCACGCAACCGCGTCACCGCGGCTGAAGCCGAACTGCGCCAGGCCCGCGACGACGAAGCCCGCTATCGCCGCCTGGCCGGCACCGGCGCGGTCTCCCGCCAACTGTACGACCAGGCCGCCACGCGCCTGCGGGTCGCCCAGGCCGAACAGGCCGCCGCCACTTCCGAAGCGGCCCAGGTGGAGAACCGTCGCACTTATTCGACCTTGCAGGCCGATGGCGACGGCGTGATCACCGATGTACGGGTGGACCGCGGACAGGTCGTCGCCGAAGGCCAGATCGTCGCCAGCCTCGCCCATGACGGTGCGCGCGAAGCGGTGATCGACATCCCGGAAACCCAGCGTTCCTTCGCCAACCACGCTGCCCGCGCCTACCCATATGGAGCGTCAGGCGATGCGGTGCCAGCCACCCTGCGCGAACTCTCCGCGGCGGCGGATACCACCACTCGCACCTTCCGCGCCCGCTACACCCTGGGTGGCGACTCCACGGCCCTGGCCATCGGTTCCACCATCACCCTGCAACTGGAAGGCGCCGCCCAACAGCAACTGGTACGCGTGCCGCTTGGCGCCCTGCACGACAAAGGCCAGGGCACCGGCGTCTGGGTCATCAAGGCGGACGGCAAGGTCGAGCTGCGTTCGGTTCGCGTGGTGCGCCTGGAGCAGGAAGAAGCGGTGCTGGAAGGTGGCGTGCAGCCGGGTGAACGCATCGTCGCCCTCGGCGCCCACCTGCTGAACGCCGGTGACAGCGTGCGCGAACTGCCGGCGCCGTCGCTGGCCCTGGAGAACTGAGATGAGCCGCTTCAATCTTTCCGCATTCGCGGTACGCAACCGGGCGGTGACGCTGTTCCTGATCATCGCCACGCTGGTCGCCGGCGCCATCGCTTTCAGCAAGCTGGGCCGCGCCGAAGATCCCTCCTTCACGGTCAAGACCATGACCATTACCGCCGCCTGGCCGGGCGCCACTGCGCGGGAAATGCAGGAGCAGGTGGCAGACCGCCTGGAAAAGCGCCTGCAGGAGCTGGACTTCTACGACAGGGTAGAAACCATCGCCCAGCCCGGCTTCGTCTCGATGAAGCTGCAGTACCAGGACTCCACCCGGCCGGGGGACATCCAACAGCTGTTCTACCAGACCCGCAAGAAGCTCTCCGATGAAGCCAAGCGCCTTCCACAAGGCGTGGTCGGCCCCTTCTTCAACGACGAGTACTCGGACGTCTACTTCGCCCTCTATGCACTGGAGGCCGAACAACTGCCCCACCGTCAGCTGGTGCAGATGGCCGAGGACCTGCGCCAGGGTCTGCTCAACCTGCCTGGCGTCAAGAAGGTCAACATCCTCGGTGAACAGGCCCAGCGCATCTTCGTCGAGTTTTCCTACCAACGTCTGGCCACCCTCGGCCTGAAACCCGAACAGATCTTTGAAGCCCTGGGCAAGCAGAACGGCGTGGCCCCGGCAGGTTTCGTCGAAACCAGCGGGCCGCGCGCCTACATCCGCCTGGATGGCGCCTTCGACAGCCTGAAACTGATCGAGAACGTACCGATCAACGCCAACGGCAAGCTGCTGCGCATCGCCGATGTCGCCACGGTCAAGCGCGGCTACGAGGACCCGCCGAGCTATCGCATTCGTCACCAGGGCGAACCGGCACTGATGCTCGGTGTGATCATGGACCCGCACTTCAACGGCCTTGAACTGGACAAGTCCCTGCAGGCCGAGGAAGACCGCATCCACGCCGGGCTGCCGCTGGGCGTCACGTTCGACAAGGTTTCCGACCAGGCCGAGAAAATCCGCATCGCGGTGAACGAGTTCATGCTCAAGTTCTTCGTCGCCCTGGGCGTAGTGATGCTGATCAGCCTGCTGGCCCTGGGCTTCCGCGTCGGTCTCGTGGTGGCTGCTGCCGTACCGCTGACCCTGTCCATCGTCTTCGTGATCATGCTGATGACCGGGCGCGAGTTCGACCGGATCACCCTCGGCGCGCTGATCCTCTCCCTGGGCCTGCTGGTGGACGACGCCATCATCGCCATCGAGATGATGGTGGTGAAGCTGGAGGAAGGCCTCGACCGCGTGCAGGCCGCCACCTTCGCATGGACCTCCACCGCCGCCCCCATGCTCACCGGAACCCTGGTAACCGTCATCGGCTTCCTGCCGGTGGGCTTCGCCAAGTCCGGCGCGGGCGAGTACGCCGGAAACATCTTCTGGATCGTCGGCTTCGCCCTGCTCGCTTCCTGGCTGGTGGCAGTGTTCTTCACGCCCTACCTGGGGGTGAAGCTGCTGCCGAAGATCAAACCCATACCCGGTGGCCATGAAGCGCTCTATGCCACCCGTCTCTACCAGCGCCTGCGCGCCCTGATCACCTGGTGCGTGAACCACCGCAAGCTGGTCACCGTGCTGGTGGTGCTGGCCTTCGTCGCCAGCGGCCTCGGAATGGGCATCGTGAAGAAGCAATTCTTCCCCAATTCCGACCGCTCCGAGCTACTGGTGGAGGTCTACATGCCACCGGGCAGTGCCTTCAAGGCGACCGAAGCCGTAGTCGCCCAGGTGGAGAAAGCCCTGCTGGAGGAGCCACAGACCAAACTGGTCGACGCCTACGTGGGTGGTGGTGCGCCACGTTTCTTCCTGTCCCTTAACCCCGAGCTGCCGGACCCGGCGTTTGCCAAGATCATCGTGCAGACCGCCGATTCCAAGGCCCGCGACGCCCTCAGGGAACGCATGCAGACGCGCATCGCCGCTGGCGAATTCCCCTCCGCACGGGTACGTGTCACCCAGCTGGTGTTCGGCCCGCCAGTGCCGTTCCCGGTCGTGTTCCGCGTTTCCGGTCCGAACCTCGACCAACTGCGGCAGATCAGCGAAGAGGTTCGCGCCGTGGTGGCCGCCAATCCCAAGACCCGCGACACCTTCGTCGACTGGGGCGAGCGCAGCAGCTCCTATCGCCTGGTACTGGACCAGGACCGCCTGCGCCTGCTCGGCTTCACACCCGTTGATGTGAAGAGCCAGCTCAACGCCCTGCTTACCGGCAACCCGGTGACCGAAGTCCGCGAAGGCACCCGCACCGTGGCCGTAACGGTCCGTGCGCAAAACACCCAGCGGGAAAACCTCGGCGGTATCGAGGGCCTGACCATTACCAACGCTGCCGGCGTCTCGGTGCCGCTGGAACAGGTGGGCCGCTTCCAGCCGGTGATGGAAGACCCCATCCTCAAGCGCCGCGACCGCGAGCTCACCTTCGAAGTGCGCGCCGACATCATCAAGGGCACCCAGCCGCCGGATGTGGAAAAGGCCGTGTTCGCCGACCTGCAACCACTGATCGCCAAGCTGCCGGCAGGCTACAAGGTGACCATCGGCGGCCCGGTGGAAGAAAGCGCCAAGGCCAACAAGGCGCTGGCCGTGCTGTTCCCGGTAATGATCTTGCTGACCCTGGTGGTGATCATGTTCCAGGTGCGGTCCTTCGGCCGGATGTTCATGGTCTTCGCCACCGCGCCCTTGGGCTTGATCGGCGCCATGCCGGCACTGCTGCTGTTCAACCAGCCGTTCGGCTTCAATGCCATCCTGGCGCTGATCGGCATCGGCGGAATCCTGATGCGCAACACGCTGATCTTCACCGACCAGATAGAACAGGAGCAGGCCCACGGCCGACCGCTGCGCGAGGCCATCATCGAAGCCACCGTCCGCCGCGCCCGCCCAGTGCTGCTCACCGCCCTGGCTGCCGCGCTGGCCTTCATCCCGCTGACCTTCTCGGTGTTCTGGTCATCCCTGGCCTATGTGCTGATCGGTGGCGTACTGGTGGGCACAGTGCTCACCCTGCTGTTCCTGCCGGCGCTGTGCGCACTGGTATTGCGGAAGGAAAAACCGACAACCACCGCTGCGGCCCTGGCATGAGGCGGTAAACCTCCTGTAGGGGCGAATTCATTCGCCAAGGGCAACGCAGTTGCCCCCTGACACTCCCCAGGGCAGACCTCCGGTCTGCTTGGCAAATGAGTTCACCCCCACAATTGCGAGAGGCTACTCCGCACAGCAGCTATGCACCTTGACGGGCTCGTCCTCGTAGCGGTCGTGGTAGGTCATCCAGTCCATGATCTCCTCCTCGTCGCGGCCCTTGGGCAGCAGGTCGAGGAAGTTGTAGGCGCCCACCAGCAGGTCGAGGCCACGGGCATAGGTGGAATAGGTGTGGAAGATTTCCCCCACCTCGTTGCGATAGAACACGCTGAGCCCCGGCATGTCCTCACCCGGGTCCTTGCTGGTGCCGTAGTTGTATCGTGCAATGCCAGCAGCGATGTCCTCGGGCCTGGCGGCCACGCCGAAGTCCCGGTTGAAACTGCCGCCATGGGACGACACCCACTTGAACTTCCAGCCCATGCGTTTGCGGAAGGCCTGGAACTCCTGCAAAGGCGCACGTGAAACGCACAGCAGGGTCACGTCGTGGTGCTTCAGGTGCTGGTTTGGCCCGTCGATATGGTCGGCGAGGAAGGAGCAGCCCGGGCAACCCTCCTCCCAGCCGGGTCCAAACATGAAGTGGTAGATGACCAGCGTGCTGCGCCCATCGAACAGGTCGGCCAGGGTTTCCCAGCCATCAGGCCCCTCGAAGGCATAGATCTCCTCGACTCGTACCCAAGGCAGCGCCCGCCGCTCGGCACTGAGTTTGTCGCGCTCTCGGGTGAAGGCTTTTTCCTTGCGCAGCAGCTCTTCGCGCGCCTGAAGCCATTCTTCTCGGGAAACTACGGGATGCTTGTCGATCTTCATGGTGCGCACTCCTGAACCAGACGTTGATAAGGGACTTGCCCTATTGGTCGTCCGACGGAAAGTGCGCTCGACAATCGCTCGAAGAGTTGGCGACGAACGGCCCCGCCTCAGAGGCTGTGGCCGCGCCGGGCTTCCAGGCGCTGCACCGTGGCGCTGGGCGTCTCGCCGAACAGCTTGCGGTACTCGCTGGAGAAGCGTCCGAGGTGATTGAAGCCCCAGGCCAGGGCAATCGCCGAGATGTTGCGCTGGGAACGGTCCTCGAGGATGTCCTGGCGCACTGCAGTGAGCCGGTGCTTTTTCAGGAACGCCATGGGCGACTGGCCGAAGTACTTCTTGAAGCCCTCGAACAGCTTGAAGCGCGAAACGCCGGCAGCCCGCTCGATGTCCTCCAGGCAGATATCCTCGCGGGCGTGGACCTGGATGAAGGAACGGGCACGCAGCAGGTAGTGAGGCAGCTTTATCTCCAGGCGTTCGCGCAGCTCTTCCGAATAGTTGTTCGGCTGCGCCAGGATCAGCCCCTTGATCAACGCGCTTTCCAGGTCACGGGTGAAGAACAGCTGCCCGTAGAGATCGCGGCTGCGCTCCAGCTCGTCGATCAGGTGCCGGGCCATGCGCCACCAGGACGCGGCCGCGCCATCCACGGCGTCCATCTCGGCCTGGAAGCACAGAGGAGTATCCACGCTGCGTTGCAGCAGGTCTTCCAGGGTCTGCAGCATCGCCGCGCGGGGAATGGCTACCTGCAACTTGTGGCAGTCGCCGGCGATGGTCAGTTCCTGATGCTCGTGGGGCGAGACAATCACCCCCCAGTCGCGATCCGAACGCAGCAGACGCCCGGACTTGGCCAGCTCCTGTTCACCGCAGAGCGGCAGGCTGAGGCTGTAGCAATTGAGGTTCATGTCCTCGCCGACGCCGATGGTGACGTCGGTGCCGTACTCCACATAGCCCAGGGTCGTGGACATCGAGGGCAGCACATTGCCGCTGTGGTGGAACTGGATGCGTTCAGGCTTCGCCACCTTCAAGTGGTGGGGGCCGCAAATGTTCGACATCCAGGAACGGGCTCCGGCCAGATCGTAGCGATCGGCGGATATGTCTCGAAAATGAAGATGGTTCTTCGTACTCATCACGCGGCACCCAACACGGCAATTGGAGATGCGCGCTCTAGCGGCGCGTCGAGTTAAAGCAGGCAAGCTCCATGCCACGCCAGCACGATCCTTCGAAGAGCAGAAAACGAGGATAGCATTGGCCAACTTTCCGGATAGAACCGTTCCTCGATCCCCCGGACGGGTCACTTCAAAGAACCAGACCGCGCGTCTGGACGCCTCATCCCAGAGCCTTGCTGCCACGCGCTGAAGCACGCGCAGCAACACTTCGATGCGCGCGTTGGCCACCGTCACCGGCGCCACTCGATGAAGCACCGCCAGACAGGTAAAGCACCCCAGTGTTACCTGACGTGGGAAGGGCGCGCAGGCGAAGGGTTACCCGCGCAGCACCGGCGGATAGTCTTTGCCAACTTTTCGGATAGCGCGCAGCGAACGAATCGGCTAGCCATCCGCAATTTCCACGACTTTGCGTTACCTCGGGCCAATCCAGGCCAGGCGGCCGTTACCGCGCCCCGCCAACCTGCCGACAGAGTGGATTCAATTCCCCTTCAGAGCCTCGTCGCTATCCGCTCCCTGGACAAAGGCTATCCGCTTTTTCCGGCCGCCCGAAATCCGCTGGAAACCCCGCCCCGTCTGCTCTCTGGCCTGCAACCGGGACACAAAATTTTCGGCGCGTCTTTGCCAACCAAACGGATAGACCGGGGAAGTCCCGGCTCCTTCTAATGACCTCCACTGTTTCGCCCGATGTGGAAGGTGCCACCCATGAATACTTCGAATAAAAACGTTGCGCAGTGGAGAGAGTACGTCAGCGGCTGCCTGGACTTCCGTCCGGCCGAAGGCGTGTACCGCATTGCCCGGGACATGTTCACCGAGCCGGACCTGTTCGACCTGGAGATGGAGCTGATCTTCGAGAAGAACTGGATCTACGCCTGCCACGAGAGCGAGATCCCCAACGTCCACGACTTCATGACGATGCGCGCCGGCCGCCAGCCGATGATCATCACCCGTGACGGCAATGGCGCGCTGAACGCCCTGATCAACGCCTGCCAGCATCGCGGCGCCACCCTCACGCGCGTCGGCAAGGGCAACCAGTCCACCTTCACCTGCCCCTTCCACGCCTGGTGCTACAAGAGCGACGGCCGCCTGGTGAAGGTGAAGGCACCTGGCGAATACCCGGAAGGCTTCGACAAGGCCACCCGAGGACTGAAGAAGGCGCGCATCGAAAGCTACAAGGGCTTCGTCTTCATCAGCCTCGACGTCACGGGCACCGACAGCCTGGAAGACTTCCTCGGCGACGCCAAGGTGTTCTTCGACATGATGGTCGCCCAGTCGCCCACCAGCGAGCTGGAAGTGCTGCCGGGCAAGTCCACCTACACCTTCGACGGCAACTGGAAGCTGCAGAACGAGAACGGCCTGGACGGCTATCACGTCAGCACCGTGCACTACAACTACGTGGCCACCGTGCAACATCGCCAGCAGGTCAACGCCGCCAAGGGTGGCGCCAGCAGCACGCTGGACTACAGCAAGCTCGGCGCCGGCGATGCCGAGACCGACGATGGCTGGTTCTCCTTCAACAACGGACACAGCGTGCTGTTCAGCGACATGCCCAACCCAACCGTGCGTCCCGGCTACGCCACCGTAATGCCGCGCCTGGTGCAGGAGCACGGCCAGGCCAAGGCGGAGTGGATGATGCACCGCCTGCGCAACCTGAACATCTACCCCAGCCTGTTCTTCATGGACCAGATCAGCTCCCAGCTGCGCATCGTGCGCCCAGTGGCCTGGAACAAGACCGAGATCATCAGCCAGTGCATTGGCGTGAAGGGCGAATCCGACGCCGACCGTGAGAGCCGCATCCGCCAGTTCGAGGACTTCTTCAACGTCTCCGGCCTCGGCACCCCCGACGACCTGGTGGAATTCCGCGAACAGCAACGCGGCTTCCAGGGGCGCCTGGAGCGCTGGAGCGACATCTCCCGCGGCTACGGCAAGTGGGTCACCGGCGCCACGCCGAACAGCCAGACCCTGGGCATCGCCCCGGTGATGACCGGCACCGAATTCACCCATGAAGGCCTGTACGTGAACCAGCACAGCAACTGGCAGCGGTTCCTGCTCCAGGGTCTGGACCAGAAAGCCCTGAAACTGCAGGAGGTGCAGGCATGAACTCGCAGCTGCAATACCAGATCGAACAATTCCTCTATCGCAAGTCCGCCCTGTGCGACGCCCAGGACTGGGACGCCTACCTGGACCTGTTCGACGAGCAGTGCGAGTACCACCTGCCGCAGTGGGAGTCCGAGCACCAGTACACCACCGACCCGAAACGCGGCATGTCGCTGATCTACTACAGCAACCGCTCGGGCCTGGAAGACCGCGTGTTCCGCATCCGCACCGGCAAGGCCGCCTCGACCATCCCGATGCCGCGCACCCTGCACCAGATCAGCAATGTGCGCATCACCGAGCGCGAAGACGGTCAGCTCGAAGTGACGGCCGGCTGGCAGACCCTGTACTACCGCCTGGGCCAGGCCGAGCACTTCTTTGGCCATGCGACCTACCACCTCAAGCCCAGCGGCGAGAGTTGGAAGATCACCCGCAAGCACATGGTCCTGCTCAACGACACCATCAACTCGGTGCTCGACTTCTACCACCTCTGATTGCCCGGATGCATGCGCCATGAATCACAAGGTCGCCTTCAGTTTTGCCGATGGCAAAACCCTGTTCTTCCCCGTGCAGGGCAACGAGATCCTGCTCGACGCCGCCCTGCGTAACGGCATCAACATTCCGCTGGACTGCCGCGAGGGTGTCTGCGGCACCTGCATGGGCCGCTGCGAATCTGGCCGCTACGCAATGGACTACGTGGACGAAGAAGCCTTGTCGGCCAAGGACCTGGAGCAGCGCAGGATGCTCACCTGCCAGACCCGTGTGCAGTCCGATGCCTCGTTCTACTTCGATTTCGCCTCATCGCTCTGCAGCGCGGCGCGGCCGGTGCAAGAGCGTGGCGTGGTCACCTTTGTGGAGCAGGTGTCGCCGACCACCGCCATCCTCCACCTGGATGCCGGCATCGACGGCCAGCACCTGGACTTCCTGCCGGGACAGTACGCCCGCCTGCAGGTACCGGGCACGGACTCGAAACGCTCCTACTCCTTCGCCAACCGACCGAACGCGGAGAACAAGCTGCAGTTCCTCATCCGCCTGCTGCCGGACGGGGTGATGAGCAACTACATCCGCGAACGCTGCAAGGTGGGTGACGAGATCCGCTTCGAAGCCCCGCTGGGTGCCTTCTACATGCGCCACATCGAAAAACCGCTGCTGATGGTGGCCGGCGGCACCGGCCTCTCCGCCTTCCTCGGCATGCTCGACGATATCGCCGCGAACGGCGGCTGCGGACAGCCGGTACACCTGTTCTATGGCGTGCGCCAGGTAGCGGACCTCTGCGAGCTGGAGCGCATCCAGAACTATGCCGCGCGCATCCCGGACTTCAGTTTCACCCCGGTGATCAGCGACGAAGGCCAGGACTGGAACGGTAAGCGCGGTTACGTAGCGAAGCACTTCGATGCAGCGGCCCTGCGCGAATCCCCGTTCGACATGTACCTCTGCGGCCCCCCGCCGATGGTCGAGTCGGTGAAGACCTGGCTCACGGAAAACGGCATCGACAACGGCCACCTGTATTTCGAGAAGTTCACCGAGAGCAATACCTGAGGCTCGTCCCAAACGCAGGCCCCTTTGTAGGAGCCAGCTTGCTGGCGAATGCGCGGTGCGCTGCTGGCAAGCTCGCGCCTACGGCGGCACACAAAACAACAAATACGCTCCACCCGCTTCACCAACTGCCCACACAACAACTAGCAGGCCGGGTCACGACGGCACTGCGTAACCAAGGCGGTAACCATGAAAACGACTCTGAACCTTGCGATGCTCGGGGCCGCACTGGCCTCTTCCCTTCCCGCCCTGGCACAGGAACCTGTGCGCATCGGCTTCATCACCACACTTTCGACCCCGGCCGGTTACCTCGGCGAGGACGCCCGCGACGCCTTCCGCCTGGCCATGGACCAGGAAGGCGGCAAGCTCGGCGGCGTGCCGGTGGAACTGGTGGTCGAGGACGACGGCCTGCAACCCGCCAAGGGCAAGCAGATCATCGACCGCATGAGCCTGGATGGCATCTCCCTCTACACCGGCGTGATGTTCTCCAACGTGCTGGCCGCCGTGGTTAACGGTGCCACCCAGGGCGACCGTTTCTACATCAGCACCAACGCCGCACCGTCCAACCTTGCCGGCGCGCAGTGCAAGCCGAACTACTTCGCTGCCTCCTACCAGAACGATGTGCCCCATGAGATGGCCGGCGTTGCCGCCAACGACCTGGGCTACACGAAGATGGTCATCCTGGCGCCCAACTACCAGGCCGGTCGCGATGCGCTGGCCGGGTTCAAGCGCACCTTCAAGGGCGAAGTCACCGAGATCTACACCAAGCTCAACCAACTGGACTTCTCCGTGGAACTGGCGCGCATCCGCTCGCTGAACCCGGACGCCGTGTTCCAGTTCCACCCCGGTGGTGCCGGCATCAACTTCGCCAAGCAGTACGGCAGCTCGGGCCTGTCGAAGAGCATTCCGATGGTGGTGCCGGTGTTCTCCATGGATGAACGCATGCTCGCCGCCACCGGCAACGTGGCCGAGGGCGTCAACGTGGTCAGCGGCTGGAACCCGCAGTCCGACAACCCGGCCAACCAGGCCTTCATCAGGGCCTTCACCGAGAAGTACAACCGCGCGCCGACCATGTATGCCGCCCAGGGCTACGACACCGCGCGCCTGATCGGCTCGGCACTCAAGGCCACCAACGGCGACCTCAAGGACGCCGACGCCTTCCGCGCGGCCCTGCGCGATGCCCGCTTCGACTCGGTACGTGGCGACTTCCGCTTCGGTAGCAACCAGCATGCGGTGATCGACTGGCACCTGCTCAAGGTCCAGGCCGGCGCCGACGGCAAGCTCGCCGAAGTGCCGGTGAAGACCATCGCCAAGGCCCAGGTGGACAGTTACGCGACCCAGTGCGCGCTCTGATTCCAATCTGATCCGCCAGCCCGCCGGCCACACCGGCGGGCCACCACCGCAGGACTTCGCCATGCTGTTGCTCGAACAACTTCTCAATGGCCTGCAGTACAGCGCGCTGCTGTTTCTGCTCGCCTCCGGCCTGACGCTGATCTTCGGCATCATGGGCGTCATCAACCTGGCCCATGGCGCCTTCTATATGGTCGGCGCCTTCTGTGCCGCCTATACCGCCATCGCCAGCGGCTCGTTCTGGCTCGGCGGCCTTGCCGCCCTGACCGGTGCAGCGCTCTACGGACTGATGATCGAGACCGGGATCATCCGCCGCCTCTACAACCGCGACCACCTGGACCAGGTGTTAGCGACACTGGCCGTGGTGTTTTTCACCAACGAACTGATCACCCTGCTGTTCGGCCGCAGCCCACCGGCCATGCCGACGCCGGACTGGTACAACGCCTTCGTCGAAGTGCTCCCCGGCCTGATGTACCCGGTCAGCCGCCTGCTGTTCATCGGCGCTGGCCTGCTGGTGGCATTGGGCATGTGGCTGCTGATCAACCACACCCGCCTGGGCATGCTGATCCGCGCCGGCGCCGACGACCACGAGATGGTCGGTGCGCTGGGGGTGAACATCAGCCGTCTTTACACCCTGGTATTCGTCTTCGGCTGCATGCTCTGCGGCCTCGCCGGATTCATGGCCGCGCCGCTGCTCTCGGTAGAGATCGGCATGGGCGAGAAGGTGCTGATCACTACTTTCGTGGTCATCGTCGTCGGCGGCGTTGGCTCGGTGCGCGGTGCCCTGGTGGGCGCCCTGCTGATCGGCATGGTCGACAGCCTGGGCCGCGCCTACATCCCGCAACTGCTGGACCAGCTGCTGCCGGCCGAGGTCAGCGGCGCGCTGAGCGCCGGGTTGATTTCCGCCAGCGCCTACATCGTCATGGCCCTGGTGCTGCTGGTGCGTCCACGCGGCCTGCTGCCGTCCCGCGCCTGAGGAGAATTCCATGTCCCGACGCCTCTTCATCGACCTGGCCTGCCTGGCCACCTTCGCGCTGATGCCCCTGGTGGCGGCGCTGTTCGACGAACCCTTCCTGGTCAGTCTGTTCACGCGCCTGGCCATCTACGGCATGGCCGCCGCCAGCCTCGATCTGCTGATCGGCTACGGCGCCATGGTCAGTTTCGGCCACGCTGCGTTCTTCGGTCTGGGCGGCTACGTGGTCGGCATCATCGCCTTCCATAGCTCGCAGGCGATACCGCTGTGGGGCTGGGAAGGCAGCAACAGCGCACTGGTGGTCTGGCCGTTGGCCCTGCTCTGCTGCGCCCTGCTCGGTCTGGTGATGGGTTACCTGTCGCTGCGTACCAGCGGCGTGCAGTTCATCATGATCACCCTCGCCTTCAGCCAGATGCTCTATTTCATCCTCGGCTCGCTGTCGCTCTATGGTGGCGACGACGGCATCCTGATGAACGAACGCAACAGCCTGCCCGGCCTCGACTTGAACGACGCCAACGCGTTCTATTACCTCTGCGTGGCCCTGCTGGTGGCCTGGCTGCTGCTCTGCCGACGCTTGGTGGGTTCACGCTTCGGCTTCGTCCTGCGCGGCCTCAAACAGAGCGAGCGACGCACCGTCAGTCTTGGCCTCAAACCCCTGCGCTATCGCCTCACCACCTTCGTCATCGCCGGCCTCGGCGCGGGGCTGGCCGGTGTGCTCTGGGCCAACTACGCCCTGTTCGTCAGCCCTGACATGGGCGCCTGGCAGAAGTCCGGCGAACTGATGGCCATGGTCATCCTCGGCGGTGTCGGCACCCTCCTAGGCCCCGTGCTGGGAGCGGCCGCCTACCTCGGTCTGGAACAGCTGCTGAGCCTGTGGACCGAGCACTGGCTGCTGATCTTCGGCCCCCTCCTGCTGCTGGTAGTGCTGTTCGGCCGCCAGGGCATCTACGGCCTGCTGATGGCCCGCCAGCGGCCGCGCAAGGCTTACTCCAAGTCCTCCCCTGTCGCCACCACCCGTGAGGTGCATCCATGAGCGCGCAACTGTCCATCCGTGGCCTGGAGAAGGCGTTCGGTGCAGTGAAAGCCACTAACGGCGCCAACCTGGAGCTGGCCGCTGGCGAGTTGCACGCGATCATCGGCCCCAACGGCGCGGGCAAGTCGACGCTTATCTCGCAGATCGCCGGGGAAATCCGGCCGGACAAGGGGCAGATCCTCTTCGCCGGCCGGGACATCACCGAAGTGCCGGCCCATGAGCGGCCGCGCCTGGGCCTGGCCCGCTCCTTCCAGGTCAGCCAGCTCTACGCGGACTTCAGCCTGCTGGAGAACGTCGCCGTGGCCATCGCCGCTCGCGAAGGCAAGAGTTTCGGCATGTGGCGCCCGCTGTCCCGCGACCGCAGCTTGCTGGACCCGGCCCAGGACTACCTGGAACAGGTCGGCCTCGGCCGCCGCGCGCAGGACCTGGTTAGCGAGCTGTCCCACGGTGAACGCCGCCAGCTGGAGCTAGCCCTGGCGCTGGCCCAGGAGGCATCTGTCCTGCTGCTGGACGAACCCATGGCGGGCATGGGTGCGGAAGAATCCGCGCGGATGACCGATCTGCTCCAGTCGCTCAAGGGGCGCTACGCCATCCTGCTGGTGGAGCACGACATGGATGCCGTGTTCGCCCTGGCCGACCGCATCACCGTGCTGGTCTATGGCCAGACGATCCTCACCGGCTCCGTCGAAGAAGTCCGCAGCAACGCGCAGGTCCGCGCCGCCTACCTGGGGGAAGAACATGCTTGAAGTCAGTGGATTGCAGGCCGGCTACGGTCTGAGCCAGGTGTTGTTCGACATGCACCTGACGATCGAACAGGGTCAGGTGGTCTCACTGATCGGCCGCAACGGCATGGGCAAGACCACCACCGTGAAATCCATCATGGGCCTGCTCAAGCCCAGTGCCGGGAGCATCCGCATACACGGCCAGGAGATGCGCGGCGCCACGCCCTACCGCATCGCCCAGGCGGGCCTCGGCCTGGTGCCGGAGGGCCGCCGCACCTTCGGCAGCCTGAGCGTGAAGGAGAACCTGCTGGCTACCGCCACCAAGGGCGGCAAGTGGGACCTGGCACGCATCTACGCCCTGTTCCCGCGCCTGGAAGAGCGCCAGGAGCAGTTGTCGAAGACCCTCTCCGGAGGCGAGCAGCAGATGCTGGTCGTCGGCCGCGCGCTGATGACCAACCCGCAGTTGCTGATCCTCGACGAAGCCACCGAAGGCTTGGCCCCGGTGATCCGCGAGACCATCTGGAACTGCCTGGTGACCCTCAAGGCAGAGGGCGAGACCATCCTGGTCATCGACAAGAACCTCAAGGAGATGGCGCGGGTGGTCGATCGCCACCACATCATCGAGAAGGGCCGACAGGTCTGGCAGGGCACGCCGGACCAGCTCGCCGCGACACCGGAGTTGTCGCATCGATACCTGGGCGTCTGACCAACGCCCAGCCTCCCGGCCCGTAGTCAAGACGGACCGGTAATCCCGACGCAATCCGCTCCCCACCGGCTCAGCAAAAGCCGGCGGCGGACGGGTGCGCCCTGAAAACCAGAAGAAGAAGAGCCTTGCGATGATCTACAAGTCCCGTGCGTTCCCGATCCTCTTGAGCACCCTCCCGCTTTCCGCCCTGGCTGCAGAGTCCGGCTTCATCGCGGATTCCACCGCCACGCTGCAACTGCGCAACTATTACTTCAGTCGCGATTTCTCCGACATCGTCGGGCCGAACCAGCAGTCCAAGGCCGAGGAATGGGCCCAGGGCTTCATCCTCAACTTCAAGTCCGGCTACACGCCCGGCCCGGTCGGTTTCGGCATCGATGCCATCGGCACCCTCGGCATCAAGCTCGACAGCAGTCCCGACCGGGTGAACACCGGCCTGCTGCCGGTGCAGGAAGATGGCGAGGCCGCCGACGACTACAGCCGCCTGGGCGTGGCCGGCAAAATGCGCGTGTCGAAGACCGAGCTGAAAGTCGGCGAACTGCAACCCAACCTGCCCGTGCTGATGTTCAGCGACATCCGCCTGCTGCCGCCCAGCTACCAGGGTGCCAGCATCACCTCCACCGAGATCGCCGGGCTGACCTTGCAAGGCGGCCATCTGACCGGTACAAGCCTGCGCAACGAGGCCGGCGACGACAAGATCCAGGCTCAGATCGGCTACCAGCCGCAACGGCAGGCTTCCAGCGATGCCTTCAACTACGCCGGTGCCGACTACGCCTTCAACGCCAACCGCACCACGGTGGGTACCTGGTACGCGCAGCTCGAAGACATCTACGACCAGCGCCTGATCAGCCTCAAGCACGCCGAGCCGGTGGGTGACTGGGTGCTGGGCGCCAACATGGGCTTCTACGATTCTTCCGAGGACGGCAAGAAGCTGATCGGCGAGGTCGACAACCAGGCCTTCTACTCTCTGCTCTCGGCCAAGCGAGGCGGCCATACCTTCTTCGTCGGCTATCAGGGTATGTACGGCGACCAGGGCTTCCCCAAGGTGTTCGCCAACATCACGCCGCTGGGCAACGAAGTGCCGACCTACGAGTTCGCCTCGGCGGATGAGCGCTCCTGGCAGGTGCGCCATGACTACGACTTCGCCGCCCTCGGCATCCCCGGCCTGACCACCACGGTGCGCTACATCAAGGGCGACAACGTGGATACCGGTAAGGGCTTCGAAGGCGAGGACTGGGAACGCGACCTGGATATCGGCTACGTGATCCAGAGCGGCTCGCTCAAGGGGTTGGGCGTGCGCATCCGCAATGTCACCGCACGTTCCAACTATCGCACCGACATCGACGAGAACCGTCTGATCCTCAACTACACCCTGGCACTGTTCTAAGCCCTGTTGGGGCGAATAAATTCGCCCCAACAGGTTTCTTGCCCACAGTCCCTGCCCCGACAAGGAAACCGCCATGCCCCGAAAATCCCTGGCCGCCCTGCTGCTCTGTCTCGGCGGACTCTTCATGCTCGCTGCCTGGTTGCTGGCCAGTTCCTGGCCCCTGCTCCTGGCGAGCGCCTGCACCCTTTGTGGTGGGCTGCTCTACCACCACCTGCCAGCCCGGGTAGTCGAGGTCCCGCTGAACCAACCGGCGCCGGAACCGCTACCCGCTCCACCGCCCGCGCTGGAAATCCCGGTAGCGCCGGTCCTAACCCTACCCCTCGAACACCTGCTGGCCCGCCTGGCCGACCTTGGCCTGGCCATCGCCGAAAGCGCGGAAGACATGCAACAGGCCAACAGCCTGGCTCGCCAGGCGGGCGAGAACTTGCAGCTCTCCACCAACAGCATCGAGGACTCGAAAAACTCCATCGGCGAACTGGGCCAGTACATGGGACATATCACTGAAGTGTTCAACGACCTCAGCGATCAGTCACAGCGCATCGGCTCCATCGTCGGCAGCATCCAGGAGATCGCCAAACAGACCAACCTGCTGGCTCTCAACGCCGCCATTGAAGCGGCACGCGCTGGCGAACAGGGCCGTGGATTCGCCGTGGTGGCAGACGAGGTGCGCCACCTCGCCCGCCGTGCCAACGAGGCGAGCGAACAGATCAGGGAGATTGTCGGAGGCTTGCAACAGGCCTCGGAAAACGCACGTACGGGCCTTGCACAAGTGGACGGTTCGACCCGCGCCGGCCTGGAGAAATCCGCCATCGCCCTGCAGGCCCTGGCGGAGATGAAGCGCGTTGCCACCACCCGCTACGAAATCGTCCAGCGCATCATGCAGCGGCTGGACGAGAAGCAGCGGATCACCAGGCAGCTGAGGGGGTTGGTGGGTTGATCACCGCTGCTTTCCTTGTAGGGGCGAATTCATTCGCTATGTCTGCGTTAGCTGTTGCGAGAGATTGACCATCAGGCCAAGAGCCTTGTAGGAGCTGGCTTGCCAGCGAAACGCGGCCATTCGCTGGCAAGCCAGCTCCTACGGGCACTGCAGCTCCTTGCAAGACGTAATGCAGACATAGCCAATGAATTCGCACCTTCTACAGGCTCACCCATTCAGGCCCATGAGTTCGCACACTGCCCGATACAGCTGCGTCCCCGGCTGGCCTAGCTCCAGCACGACATCGAAGTGGTTCTTGCCCGGTGCGGCCACGAAGCGACCTGGCAGCCCCCTCGCGATCCAGGCGTCGAGGAACTCGTGGGACTGGCGCGCAAATTCCGCCGTTTCCTGCGCGCCATAGCTGATCACCAGCTCGGCTCCCCGCGTCGGCAAATGGAAAGTCGGGCTGTTGCGCCGCGCCGCCGCTTCGTCCATTCCCATCCAGCCATTGATATGCGTTTCCAGCAACGGTCGCAGATCAAACAGCCCACTGATGGGGAGCGCACCACGCAGCACACTGTCCGGCACGCCATAGCGTCCGTGCCAGCCTCCAGCCAGCAGCATCCCGGTGAGGTGCCCGCCCGCCGAGCTGCCGCTCGCATACAGGAGCTGCGGATCGCCGCCGAAATCGGCGATATGCCGGTGCAGCCAGGCCAGCGAGCGGCGGGTCTGGTCGACGATGTGATCGAGGGTCACGGCCGGAGCCAGGTCGTAGTCCAGCACCACCACGCAAGCGCCGGCAGCGGTCAGGGCTGGCGCCATGAATGCCGAATCGGCCTTGGAAAGGGCACGCCAATAGCCGCCATGGATGAACAACAGCACCGGCGCGTTCGGCTGCTCGGCAGGGAAGATATCCAACCGCTCACCGGTACCCGGCCCGTAGGACACATCCTTGAAGCACTTCAGGCTCGCGTGGGCTGAGTCGCTCAGTGCGCGGTACTGGCGCGGGTACTGATCGAAGTCTTCGACGCTGGCGCGAGCGTTGTATTGCACGTCGTAGTAAGCGGCCAGTTCGGCCGGATCACTGGGGCGGGTCATGGGCACCTCCGATGGTTGTCCGTCGATTAGGCGGCATCCCGTGGAATGGCGAAATCCGGATAGTCGGGGATGGCTATCCGGGGAGTCAGGGGTGCTCATTTGTGGGAGAGAATTCATTCGCGAAAGGCCTAGCGCGGGGTCAACCACCCTCCCCCTGGCCCCTCTCCCGAAAGGAGAGAGGTGACTCGCGCCGGGCACTCACCAGCCATCCTGCTTGGACAGCCCCCTCTCCCTCTGGGAGAGGGTTGGGGTGAGGGAAGCGGCGTTCGGCCACGCCCCGACGGCCGATCCAGGTTGACTAGCCGCCCATAAAAAAGCCGGCCAATCGGCCGGCTCAAACAGCGGGGGAACCAGCCTCCCCCGCCGATTCGGTGACTCAGGCTTCGGCGCGAACGCGGTCGCGGATGGCTTCCTGCTCTGGGCTCGGGGCCTTCTGCAACTGGAAGTCGAAGTCGATTTCGGCGAAGCGATCCACAGCGCCACGGGCGGCAGCAGCGGCGGCGTCCTCGGTGAATCGGATCTCGCCCACCAGGCCGTCGCGGGTGGCATAGGCGAAGTCGTCCCACAGGTACTCGTCGCCCGACAGGTTGATCTGGGTGGTCAGGTGGCGGTAGCCCGGTGCGGAGATGAAGAAGTGGATGTGTGCCGGACGATTGCCGTGGCGGCCCAGGTGGTTCAGCACTTCCTGGGTGGTGCCATCCGGCGGGCAGCCGTAGCCGGACGGCACGATGCTGCGGGCGCGGTAGCGGCCATCGGCATCGGTGACGATGCGGCGACGCAGGTTGTAGTCCGACTGGGTGGTGTCGAAGTAGGAATAGGTGCCCTTGGTGTTGGCGTGCCACAGGTCGACCACGGCACCGGCGATCGGTTTGCCCTCGGCGTCTTTGACCTGGCCCTGGAGGAACATCACGGTGCCGGCATCGGTGCCGTCGTCCATGCGCGTTTCGCCTTCGGACAGCGGCGCGCCAGCTACGTACAGCGGACCTTCGATGGTGCGCGGGGTGCCGCCGGACAGGCCGGCCTGCTCGTCCTGGGCATCCAGCAGCAGGTCCAGGTAGTGCTCCAGGCCAAGGCCGGCTACCAGCAGGCCGGCTTCGCCGCGGGCGCCCATGCGGTTGAAGTAGTCCACCGCTTTCCAGAACTCTTCGGTGGTGACTTCCAGGTCTTCGATGAT
>NZ_SSOF01000046.1:0-68737 GCF_029873115.1 Pseudomonas sp. BN606
CTGGGGCATCTCGCCACGGGCCAGGCGCTTGTTGATGTCGTCGATCACCGCCGGCAGGTCGGCGATGGTGTCGATCAGGTAGTGTGGGCGGGAGCCTTCGAACATCTGGCCGATGCGCGCGCGCTCCTGGTCCAGCTTGTCCTTCGGCAGCGCCTTGAACTGCTCGTACGTCAGGCCCAGGGCGTTGCCCGAGCAGGTCAGCGCCACGGTCCACATGCCGGCGCTGCGGCCTTCGAGGATGCCCGGCCAGGTGTCGTCCACCTTCACGCAGGCGGCGACGTCGTTGATGCCGAGGGCGATGACGTTGGCCAGGGACTGCGCCGGGTGCGGGCGGCCGTTGGGCACTTCGTCGGTGGCCACCACGTGGTCCGGCGTGTAGCCGTTCTCGCGGGCCAGCTCCACCACCTTGGCCATCACCACCGCCGGGTAGCCGGAGCAGGTGCCGATCTTCAGGCCCTTGCCGCGCAGGGTGGCGATGGCGTCGAGGGCGCCGGGGATCAGCGCGGAGTGCAGGCCGATCTTCTCGATCTGCAGCGGCATGAAGCGCTCGTAGATGGCGGTGACGTCATCGTCGGTGGGCAGGCGGCCGAAGGCGGCGCGGTAGCGTTCGGCGATGGCCGGGATGTCGCAAAGGGTGCGGATGTGGTCCCACTTGCCCATGCCCATCGGGCCGCGCGCTTCTTCCAGGGAGACGGCGACGCCGAATTCACCGAAGGCCTCGACGAAGATCTGGGTCGGCGCAAAGGACCCGAAGTCGACGACGGTACCGGCCCAGTCGAGGATGACGGCTTGCAGATGGGTGGGTTGCTTGTAGCCCATGGTGGATCTCCAGTTTCAGGGATGAGAGGGGCTGCTCCGCGCCAGTGGCGGGAGTCATGCAGGTTGCTGATCGGGATCAGATGGAATCAGGGAGGTGGTGCGTCGGGCTGCGCGTTGGAGTCGAACAGCTCGTTGATCATCGGCCGGTTACGGCGGATACCCAGGCAGCACAGGTAGTAGTCGATGTGGAACGGGTGGTCGACGAAGGTGATCGGCCGCGTTCCGGGCGTCTGCGCATACTCCACCGCCGACACGAAGCCAATCCCGATGCCCTGGGCAATGGCGTGGACTATGGCTTCGCGGCTGTTGAGCTGCATCGCGCAATCGAGCTCCACACCGCGCCGGTGGCACTCCTCCTCCACCAATTGGCGGGTCCGCGAGGCGCGCTCGCGCAGTACCAGCCGCTGCCCGCTGATTTCCTCGACACGGACCTGTTCCTGGCTCGCCCAGGGGTGATCGTCACGAACCACGGCGATGATCGGGTAGCTGCGGTAGAGCTGGGTGTTGAGGCGCTGGTCGAACTCCGACAGGGCGAGAATGGCGACGTCGATGTCGAAGTTGTACAGCCGCTCCAGGGTCTCGCCCTCGGTGTTGAAGGACGTCTCCAGCTCGATCTCCGGGTAACACTGCATCAGTTGGTAGGTCAGGCTCATGGCGATCGGCGGCGACACCGCGCCAAGGCGCAGCATGCCCGCCTTGCGTTGCTTGAAGCTCTGCAGCAATTGCACCGCTTCGCTCTCCTGGCCGAACAGGCCCTGGGTGATCGAGTAGAGCTCGCGGCCCGCCGCACTCAGCTCGATGAAGCGGCCACGGCGATGGAAAAGTTCCACGGAGAACTGCTTCTCCAGCGAGCTGACCTGCTCGCTCACCGTGGGCTGGCCGACGCACAGGTACTCCGCCGCAAGTGTGAAGCTGCCCGTCCGGGCCACGGCGTGAAAGGAGCGGAGCCACTTGTGGTACTGGTACATGAAGAGTTCCGGGCGTCGGCCAATGGGTGGAAGTGAAGGTCAGCGCCGCACGAACAGTGCGACCAGGGCACTGCTGAGGCAGGCAGCGGTGACCACGACGAAGATAAGCGAAGTATTCCCGCTGATGTCCAACAGACGCCCGATGAGCGGCTCGGCCAGGCCCGCGAACAGGTAGGACGAGAAGTTCATCACGCCGGTCGCGGTACCCGCCCGCTTGGCCCCCACCAGGTCCGGGCACAGCGCCCAAAAGCTCGATGCCGGGCCGTAGACGAAGAAGCCGCAGAGGAACAGCGCCACCAGGCCGATGGTGCTATGGGCCGGCAGGCTCCACATCCACAGGCTGGTGGCGGCGCCCAGCACCATGTACAGCATGATCGCCTGGTAGCGCTTGGAGCCGAACAGCTTGTCCGAGACCCAGCCATTGCTCAGCGCGCCCACCGCCATGCCCACCGGCAGCGCCACGGTGATCCACTTCGGATCTATCCAGCCGTCGCCGCCGCTCTTCCAGTCGGCACCGAGAAAATGCACCGGCACCCAGACGATCAGGCCGTAGCGGGCGGCGTTCTGGAAGCCCAGGGAAACGGCGGCGATGATCAGCTTGGCGTTCTTCAGCACCGCCTTGTAGCGCTGCGCAGAAGTTTCCACCTCGCCCTGCGCGACTTCCTGGTCCTTGTCGTCGGCGTTGGCCACACCGGTGTCGGCCAGCGGCTCGAAACCCAGGTCCTGCGGACGCTCACGGGCGATCAGGAAGAACAGGATGCCGCCGGCCAGCATCAGCAGCACCGGTAGACGGAAGATCCAGCGCCACTCCAGGTGCAGCACTTCGATCACGACGATGGACGTGACATAGGACAGGATCGAGGCGCAACCAGCGGCGAATACGTAGAAGCCATAGACCTTGCCGCGCTCCGACACGCCCCACCAGTTCGACAGCAAGCGGCTGCCCGGCGCCCAGCCAAGGGCCTGGAAATAGCCGTTGATGCCCCAGGGCAGGATCAGGCTCATGAAACCGCTGGCGAAGCTGGTGATCCAGTTGGCGCCACAGGACAGCACCGCCCCCAGGCTCATGATGCGGCGACCACCGAACTTGTCGGCGAGGTTGCCGTTGATCGCCTGGCCGATGGCGTAGGTCCAGAGCATGGCGGTGGACACCCAGCCAAGGGTTTCCTTGCTCAGGCCGAACTCGGCCTGCATGCCGGGAATGGCGAAGCCGAAGGTCTGCCGCCCGGTGTAGAAGAACAGGTAGCAGAACATCGCTGCCAGCAGCATGCGCCACTGGGCAACACGGAACGAAGGTGAATGGGACATCGTCAAGCCAGACAGGGTATCTGCACGATTCATGGTGTTTTCCTTTTGTACGGTCCTCCGGTCAAGCCGGGGGCGGCACTCTTGTTCGGTGCAACAGGAAAGGTGCGGCCGAAGCCGCGCTCAGATCGGGAAGGCAGGCCCCTAGGCGGCTCGCGAACCGATGAAGTTCTTGCCTCGTGCGCCCTGCATGGCGAATTCGATGATCTCCTCGGCTTCCCTGGCTGTCACGCCGTAGTCGCCGAACTCGGTCTTCACCTCGAGGCTGTGGAGGAACTCCCGCAGGCGCGCCTGGGCCTTGCGCAGGTCAGGGCCGAACACCCGTTGCAGGGTGCGGTCACGGGCTTCGTCGCGGCCCCAGGCCAGGCCCAGCACCAGCGGCAGGGTGAAGGAGCAGGCAATGCCATGGGGCAACCCGTAGCGCAGGGTCATCTCGTAGGAAATGGAATGGGCCAGCGCGGTCTTGGTGTTGGAGAACGCCATGCCGGCCTTGAGCGCCGCCAGCGCCATGCGCGAACGCAGCTCCCTGTTGCCGAGGTCGCGACGCAACTGCGGCAGGCAGTCAAGGATGTCCTCGATGGCGGACACGGCAAAGGTGTCCGAAAGCGGATTGGCGTTCACGTTCCAGATCGATTCCAGGGCGTGGGACAGCGCGTCCAGGCCGGTGGAGACGGTGACACCGGCAGGGACCGTCAGCATCAGCTCCGGGTCGACGATGGCGACCTTCGGCCAGGTGCAGTCCAGGTGCAGTGAATACTTCTTCTGGTTGCCCGCATCCCAGATGGTCGCCCAGGGCGTCACTTCACTCCCGGTGCCGGCAGTCGTGGGCGCGGCGATCAGCGACTTGGCGCGGGCTGGCACGAAGTCCTGGCCGGTGGACAGTAGCCCCAGCAACTCGTCGAAGCTGCCGGATTCAGTGCCAACGATCAGCGCCTTGGCGGTGTCGATGGCGCTGCCGCCACCAACGGCGATGACCGTCTGGCAGTCAGCCGCCTCACGCCAGAAGCGCTCGTAGGTGTGGCGGAGCTGGGCAACGTCGGGGTTGGGCTGGACATCCTCCACCACGTGCACCAGGCGCTCGCCCAGCAGCAGCTGGAGGCGACCCAGCAGACCCAGGGCACGGGCTTCGGGAAAGATCACCAGGGCGACCTTCTGGTTCTCGGTGAGGGACGCGAGATCACGGAGGCTGCCGCAGCCGAAGCGTGTATCGACCGGATTATGGAAACGGGCAGTCATGGTGGCTCCTTTCTTGTTGTTGTCGGAAGGTGGGTGCATGGTCAGCCCTGCCCGACAACGGCTCAAATCGATTAATTGCAGGCGTGCATCGGCCAGGCCGATACAGACGCACAGGCCTTCTCCGGCCGCGCCGGCGTCATGCCGGGCGGCTGGTGGTCAATGTCGGATCAGTGAGAGGCGCCGCGCTGGATGGCGTTGCGCAGGCGGCTGGAAGCCGTGTCGGCGATGATCACCATCAAGGTGATCACGATGATGCAGGTAGCGGTTTCCTGGTACTTGAACAGCTTGAGGCTGCTGACCAGCTCGAAGCCAAGACCGCCGGCGCCGACCATGCCGAGCACGGTGGCCGAGCGCAGGTTGACCTCGAAGCGGTAGAGCACCACGGCGATCCACGCCGTGATCACCTGCGGCAGCACACCGAAGACGATCACCTGCAGCGGCCGCGCGCCGGTGGCCTGGAGCGCCTCGATGAGGCCCTGGTCGATCTCTTCGATGCTCTCGGCGAAGAACTTGCCGAGCATGCCCAGCCCGTGCAGCGCCAGCGCCAGCACGCCGGGAAAAGGTCCCAGGCCCACTGCCGAGACGAACACCAGGGCTAGGATCAGCTCGTTGATGCTGCGCGTCAGGTTGAGGAACTGCCGGGTGGCGCCGTAGAGCAAGCGGTTGCGCGTGAGATTGCGCGCGGCCAGGAAGGACAGCGGGATGGCGAGCAGCACACCGAGCAGCGTGCCCCAGATGGCGATCTGCACGGTTTCCAGGGCCGGCGCCAGCAGCCTGGGGAGGATGCTGAAATCCGGCGGCATGGTGCGACCGAGGAAGTCACCGATCTGCGGCAGGCCGGCAGCCAGCTCGCCGAGGCTGAGCTGCGCGCCCGTGGCGCTCCAGTGCAGAACAAGGACCACCGCCAGCACCACCGCGCCGGTACCGAGCCAGCCACGGCTGCCCTGCGGCAGGTCCAGGGTCCAGGTGTAGTTGCTTCGTTGCATGGTCAACCCTCCAGCCCGGCGGCATAGCGCAGTTGCGCCCGCCCGGAGCCGTGCAGTTCCTCGGGTTCCGGCGCATGGCCGGGATAGATGCGTTGCAGGTCGGCTTCGGTCAGGCTCGCGCCGTCGCCATCGAACACCAGGCGGCCATGGGCCAGGCCAACGATGCGGTCGCCGAACTCGCGGGCGTAGTCCACCTGGTGCAGGTTGCAGACCACCGTGATACCCAGCTCGCGGCTGGCATCGCGCAGGTATTGCAGCACCAGGCGCGCGGTCTTCGGATCGAGGCTGGCCACCGGCTCGTCGGCTAGGATCACCCTGGGCCGCTGGGCCAGCGCACGGGCGATGCCCACCCGCTGTTTCTGCCCGCCGGACAGCGCGTCCGTGCGCTCCTGGGCCTTGTGCGCCAGCTCGACCCGCTGCAGGCAGTCCATCGCCAGGGCCAGGTCCTCGCGACGGAACAGTTGCAGCACGGACGCCAGGGTAGACACCGATCCAAGACGGCCGGTCAGCACGTTCTTCAGTACCGACAGCCGCGGCACCACGTTGTGGTGCTGGAAGATCATCGCCACCTGGCGGCGCAGGGCGCGGGTGTCGCGACAACCGATTGCATCGATCCCCGCCACCTCCAGGCTGCCGGAGTCCGCCTGGACCAGGCGGTTGATGCAGCGCAGCAAGGTCGATTTGCCGGCACCCGACTGGCCCAGCACCACGACGAACTCGCCGGCCTCGATATCGAGGTCGATGCCACGCAGCACGGCATTGCTGCCGTACTGCTTGGTCAGTTGGCGAACCCTGATCATTTCATGCTCCGCAGGTCGAGATCGAGGACCTTGGCGGTTTCGCGGACCACGTCGTAGGCCGCGTCGTTGGTGGGCTGGAAGCCGTCAAGCTGACCCTGGTCGCCCCACGGCAGATCCTTGATCGAAGCCAGCGCAGCAGCCACGTTCTGCTTCAGCGCCGGGTCCATGTCCTTGCGCCAGACCATGGGGGACTCGGGGATCGGACGGGACGTCCAGACCACCTGGAAGTCGTCCTGCTTGACCAGCCCCTTGGCCACCGCCCCGGCGAGGATGCGGTCGGCCACGGCGGCGGCGTCCACCTTCTGATTCTCCACCGCGAGGATGCTGGCGTCGTGGGAGCCGGAGAAGATCACCCGCGAGAACAGCTTGTCGGGTTCGAAGCCGGCCTGTTCCAGGCCCGCCTTGGGAAACAGATGGCCCGACGCCGAACTGGGGTCGACGAAGGCGAAGGTGTGACCCTTGAGGTCGGCGAGGTTGCGGATGCCGCTGTCCTTGCGCGCCAGGATCAGGCTCTTGTAGGCGCTCTGCCCGGTCTTCTTGGTCACCGCCACGGAGAACGCCTCGACATCCGCCACGGTGGTGGCGAGCACGTAGGAGAACGGGCCGAGGTAGGCCACATCCAGCTTGCCAGCGCGCAGGGCCTCGATGATGCCGTTGTAGTCGGTGGCGACGAAGGGTTCCACCGGCATGCCGAGCTGGCTTTCCAGGCGGTCGAGCACCTGTTTGCTGGACTCGATCATGGCCTGGGAATCTTCCGAGGGGATCAGGCCGATAGTCAGTTTTTCGGCGGCCTGGACAGAGGTGGCGGCGACCAGCGGGAGCAGGACGATACCGGCGACCCGGAGGAACTTGGCGAGGTTTTTCATGGCATTCCCAGCGGTTGTGGTTGGAATGGGCACAGGCTAGGAAGGTCACGTGACAGTCATACGATCAATTCAATATGGGTTTCGACAGGAAACTATTGAAGGAACCTATGGATGTCGTCCGCCAAGTTGCGCGCTTTCCTCGCTGTGGCCAGGCATGGAAGTTTCAGCGCCGGGGCCCGCGCGCTGGGGCTCAGCCAGCCCACCCTGACCACCCAGGTGCAGAGCCTGGAGCGTCAACATAATGTCGAGCTGTTCCACCGCCGGGGACGGCGCATCGAGCTCTCCGATGTCGGCCAGCAGCTGTTGCCCATCGCCCAGCGCCTGGCCGCCCTGGAGCTGGAAGCCCACAACCTGCTGCGGGACTCCGGGCGCCTGGACAGTGGCCAGCTCAAGCTGGGCGCGGTGGGCCCTTTCCACGTGATCGAGATGGTCGACCACTACCGCCAGCGCCATCCGCGTATCGAGGTGTCGATCCGCGTCGGCAACTCGGCCGAGGTGCTGGCCGACCTGGAGCAGTACGTCACCGACATAGCCGTGCTCGCCGGCCTGCATCAGGACCCGGGCCTGTGCACCGTGCGCTACGCCCGCCACGCCATCATCCTGTTCGCCCGGCACGACCATCCCCTCGCCCGCCGCGACAGCATTGCGCTGGGGGAACTCGAGGGTCAGCCTCTGCTGCAGCGGGAGGCTGGCTCCACCACCCGCGCAGCCCTGGAGCTGGCGCTGGCGCAGGCCGGCGTGACGCCACGCATCGCCATGGAAATCGGTAGCCGCGAGGCCCTGCGCGAGGCGGTAGTGCGCGGGATCGGCCTGGGTGCGGTGTCCGAGGCGGAATTCATTCCGGACCCGCGGATCAAGCCGATCCGCATCGAGGGTGATCCGGTGCACACCGAAACCTACCTCTACTGCCTGGCGGAACGGCGCAACAGCCTGCTGATTTCGTCGTTCTTCGAGGCGGCACTCCAGGGAGAGATCCGCTAGCTTGTTGCTGAGCCTGCGCAGGAACCGACCAACAGCCCGATGTGTCGATCTCTCCCTGCGCCAAACGACCAGTCAGCGAAGCCATCCTCTTTCCAGGAGTCACCCATGTCCCTGCAACTGTTCGCGCATCCCTTCTCGTCGTACTGCCAGAAGGTCCTGATCGCGCTCTACGAGAACGACACAGCGTTCCAGATGCGCCTGCTGTCGCCGGACGATCCGGCCACCGCCGAGCAGTTCCAGCGCCTCTGGCCGTTGCAGCGGTTTCCGCTGCTGCTGGACGGCGAGCGGCCGGTGATGGAATCGAGCATCATCATCGAATACCTCCAGCAGCATCATGCCGGGCCGGTGAAGCTGATCCCCGAGCAGCCGGAAATGGCGTTGGAGGTGCGGATGCTGGATCGCTTCTTCGACCTGTACGTGATGACACCCATGCAGAAGCCGGTGCTCGATAGCCTGCGCTCGGAGGGCCAGCGCGATGCCTGTGGGGTGGCGGACGCCAAGGCTCTGCTGGAGCGCAGCTACGCCTGGCTCGAGGGGAAGCTCGCGAGGCGAACCTGGGCTGCCGGCGACGCCTTCAGCCTGGCGGACTGCGCGGCTGCGCCCTCGCTGTTCTACGCCGACTGGGTACACCCGATCGATGCGACCTTCAGCAACCTGCGCAACTATAGGCAACGCTTGCTTGCGCATCCTTCGATCGCCCGTGCAGTAGATGAGGCGCGCCCGTATCGGCCACTGTTCCCGCTGGGAGCGCCGGATCGCGACTGAAGCTCAAGGTTGGACGCCGTGAAGTTCGCGAGCGGAGCCCGCTCCTGCCTGCTTTCGGCCTTTCGCTACCCGGCAGCAGGCGAGTAAGGTTTCCCATCCGTTTATTTCGAACAGGGAGTCCACCTCATGAGTGATCTTTCGGCTTTCCCCATCAACCGCAAATGGCCCGCGACCCGGCCGGACGTCCTGCAGCTCTATTCCCTGCCGACGCCCAATGGCGTCAAAGTCTCCATCATGCTGGAGGAAACGGGTCTGCCTTACGAACCGCACCTGGTCAGCTTTGAACGCAATGACCAGATGTCGCCGGAGTTCCTCTCCCTCAACCCGAACAACAAGATCCCCGCCATCATCGACCCCAATGGACCAGACGGCCGTCCACTGCCCCTGTTCGAGTCCGGCGCGATCCTCATCTACCTGGCCGACAAGACCGGCCGGTTGATCCCGCAGGACGCGGCCGGCCGTTACGAATGCATCCAGTGGCTGATGTTCCAGATGGGAGGGATTGGCCCGATGTTCGGCCAGATCGGCTTCTTCAACAAATTCGCCGGCAAGGACTACGAGGACAAACGCCCCCTTGACCGCTATGTGCAGGAGTCGGCACGCCTGCTGGCGGTGCTCGACCAGCGCCTGGAAGGTCGGGACTGGATCATGGGCGAGCAGTTCAGCATCGCCGACATCGCCACCTTCCCCTGGATTCGCAACCTGGTGGGTTTCTACGAGGCGGGTGAGCTCGTCGGGTTCGAGCGCTTCGCCAACGTGAAGCGGGTGCTGGAAGCCTTCCTGGCACGCCCGGCAGTCGTACGCGGGCTGGGGATTCCGCAGCGGGATTGAATGCTGTCTGCCGGGGGCTGCTAGAACGTCCTGGGCCAGGCTGCTTGCCGAGTTCTGCGGATGTTTCTGGTTTTGCCCTCCCAGGCAAGTCACTTCTTTCAAACGTCGGGATGCCGAACCAAAAAGAAGTAACCAAGAATGCCTGTCCCTGCATCCGGCCTCGGTCAACTCACTTCCCCCGCAATGCCTTCGCCACCCGGAACTGCATCTCGTAGGCCGGTTGCTCCACGCTGTCGGCGTCCTCGGCATAGCGGCTGGCAAAACCTTCCACGCCCCACTCCCGGTACTGCTGCGCATGCACCAGTTCGTGGGCCCAGAGCGCCACATCGTCCAGCGCTCCTTCGCGATCGCGAAAGAGGATGACGTCTACCAGGGTCACTGCCTTGATATCCGGGTCATGCAGCATCGCACTGGCCGCGCCCAATTCACTGCTGTCGCCGATGCGATAGCGCGCGCCCTCCAGCAGCGCGGCGTCGAAGTAAGGCGTCAGCTTTTCGCGGATGGCTGGGGGCATCGGCTCGACCCCGCTGGCCAGGGCATCGGCCCTGGCCTGCACCAGCCATTGCTGCAAGGCGCCGGACGCCACCCGACTCACCTCGCCCGGTAGCGGCCCGAGCACTCCGCGTACGTCGGGCAGGCAGACGCAATCCGTCACGCAGACTTCGTATTGCTCCGGCGGGCAGGCCGCAGCCGTCACGTCGAGACTGCAAGTGGCGAACAATGCGAGGCTCAAGGCGATCCTGGTCATGCGTCCTCCGGGACTGTTCCATTGGGCTTTGACCACGGCGAGCGACCAAGCGCACCGTCAGCGGTCGTGAGACGGCATCCGACGATTGACCCTGAGCGCCAGCAGGAGGAAGCAGCTCACAGCAGGCGTGGCAATCCGATTCGGAGGGGCTGCCGAAGGAGTGGAGCTATCCCACGAACGACCCGCTGGTCTCCGTTTCCGAGGGCCGTAACCCCTTCGCTGAAGGCGGGCCCTGAGTGCCACCGCATGCATTTTGACGACCAGTGATGGAGGGGCTCACCGGTCGACGCGGCGGTCTGCTAACGTGATGCAGGCCCTCTCGCGGAACGGAATTCATGCTCGCTTTCATTCAAAGCCACCCCCTGGCCTTCGGCGCCCTGCTGATCCTGATCGACCTTTCGACCTGGCGCATCATTCCCGCCGAACAGCAGACCTGGCGGGTGGTCTGCCGGTTGCTGCTGTTCGTGCTGTTCAGCGCCGTGATCATCGATGCCGGCATGAGCCCCCTGCAGCCGCCGACGTGGTCGGATCCAACGCTCAACCTGGTGGCCACCGCGATGGAAATCGGCTGGTGGCTGTTTGGTGCCCGCACCGCCACCGTGGTACTGGGCCTTCTGATGCCGCGCATCGGCCATGCCGGCCGACTGCTCCAGGACGTGCTGGGCGCGGTGATATTCCTGGTGGCGGTGGTAGCCGCCGCGGCCTATGTGATGCAGCTGCCGGTGAAGGGCCTGCTGGCCACCTCCGGGGTCATGGCGATCGTGATCGGCCTGGCCTTGCAGAGCACGTTGAGCGATGTGTTCTCCGGCATCGTCCTCAACACCACCAAGCCCTACCAACTGGATGACTGGATTTCCATCGACGGCACCGAAGGCAAGGTGGTGGAAATCGACTGGCGCGCCACCCACCTGCTGACCAACAAAGGCAGCACCGTCGTGGTTCCAAACTCGGTGGCGGCCAAGACCAAGGTGCACAACTTCAGCCGACCCTATGAGCTGACCAGCGTGTCGATCACCGTTCAGGTGTCTACCCAGGTGCGTCCACGCCGTGTACTGGAGGCCCTGGAAAGGGCGGTCCAGAGCATCAGTGCGCTGCTGACCAACCCCAAGCCCAAGGTCGCGATCAAGGGCTCGGACCTGGAGTCCATGGAGTACGAAATCAGTGGCTTCATCCGCACCGGAGAGAACAAGACCGAGGTGCGTAACCTGATGTACGACCTGGCGCACAGGCATCTGGAAGCGGCCGGCATTACCTTCACCGGAGAAGATGCACCGCAGCCCTCCTCGCGGCCACGCTTGCTGCTGGAAGAGGTGAAGATCTTCCGCGCGCTCAGCCATGGAGAGAAGGACGAACTCAGCGAAGCCATGGCGCCGCTCGCGTTTTCTGCCGGCCAGGTGGTAATGGCGGTAGGCGAAGTGGCCGAAGGGCTGCTGATCGTCGGTACGGGCGTGGTCTCCGCCGCAGTGCCGGACAGCACCGGGAAGCTGATAGAAGCTGGCCGCATGGGGCCGGGGGAAATCATCGGCGAGGAAGGCATCGGCTGCAACGCACCGTCCCAGGCACAGTTCACCGCCCTCACTGCTTGCGTGCTTTACCGCATCGAGCGTGATGCCATGAGCAAATTCCTGGATACGCGTGTGGAAGTCCGCGCCGCCCTCATCCATCTGCGCACCTTCCGCGAACAGGCCAGCCGCAACCTGTTAATGCAGAAACCCCAGGCCGTGAAAAAGACCGGTTTCCTCAACTGGCTACAGAAGAAGCACTGAGGGTTCCGATCAGCGGATATCTCAAAATCAATAATGGCATTTTTTTATGCTTTAATTGATTTTGCAGGACAATCCGTAACACGAGGGGCCCGTCATGAAACTCAGGACACTGGCTTTACTGCTGCTTGCAGCACTCGTCCAACCCACCTGGAGCCTGGCCACGCAACAAACGGCTGCCTCCGGCGCTGACAATGCCGCACTGACAACCCGACTGGCGCTACGCGATCTGTGGGTGGAACACATCTTCTGGGTCAGGAACTACGTCGTCGCCAATCAGGACGGCCAGCGCAAGCAGGCCGACGCAGCCGCCACGCAGGTGGTGGACAACGCCAAGGCAATCGCCAACAGCATCGCCCCGCTCTACGGCCAGCCAGCCGCGGATCAGTTGCTGGAACTGCTGGCCGGCCACTGGAGTGCCGTGAAGCACTACAGCGATGCGGCCGTGGCCAAGGATGATGCGGGCAAGAAAGCCGCGGTCACCGACCTCACCCGCAATGCCAAAGGCATTGCCAGGTTCCTCTCCAGCGCCAACCCGAACCTGCCCGAGGACGCGCTGCTCAACATGCTCAGCGCCCATGGCGGACACCATGTGGCGCAAATCGACGAGCTGAGCAAAGGGGACTTCGCAGGTGAGGCCAGGACCTGGACAGCCATGCGCCAGCACATGCAGGTACTGGCCGATACCTTGGCCGCTGCGCTGGTCAAGCAATTCCCTGACAAGTTCTGACTCCGGTCTGTCGAGGTAATCGATGCTTCAAGGAATGGGACGTACCCAACAGGACCTGCTCGGCGCCCTGCTCTATCAACCGGGCGGCATGAGCATCGACGAGCTGGCCAACCACCTGGCGGTGACCCGCACGGCGATCCGCCAGCACCTGGCCGCGCTGGAGCGCGACGGGCTGATACTGCGGGGCGAAACGCGACCTACCGGCCGCCGCCCCGAGCAGCTCTACCGGCTCAGCCCGCGTGGCCGGGAGCTATTTCCCCGCCAGTACCAGTTACTGGCCGACCTGCTGATTGGCGAAGTGGCCAGCCTCATCGGCCACGACGCCCTGATCCAACTCATGCGTGGCCTCGGACGCCGTCTGGCCGGCGAGATCGAAACGAAGGTCGTGGATGAGCCCCGGATCGCCCAGCACATGCACGAAGCCGGCTACGAGGCCGAGGTCTTCTTCCGCTCCGGTGGCGAAGCCGAGATCGTCGCCCACAACTGCGTGTTCCATCACCTTGCGGCGCTGCATCCGGAGGTCTGCGAGCTGGACCTCGCGCTGATCGGTACCCTCGGCGGCGGCACGGTTGATCACCTCGAATGCATGGTGCGCCAGGGGCAGGTCTGCCGCTTCCGGATCGATCGCGGCTGAACCAGCAACTCACCCTGTGCCTGGCGGGTATCCGCCGCAAGCAGGGCGGGATTCCCACTCATCGGGCGGATATCCGCCACCTGCCCACCCCCGTGTAAGCCTTGAATCGCGCAAAGTGAATCGATTCATGGGGTTTTCGCCTATACGGCACGGCATTTGCCTACCCACCGCCCTTTTCGAGAAATAGCAAAGGGACGGTCCCATGAAAAAACTCCTCCTAGGACTCCTGTGCCTCACGGTGCTCGGCTGTGCCAAGCAACCGGAGGCGGAGAAGTCGGTCGACGTACTGCTGATCGGCGCCGGCATCATGAGTGCCAGCCTCGGCACCTATCTCCACGAACTGGAGCCGGGCTGGACCATCGACATCTACGAACGCCTCGACCAGGTCGCCGCGGAAAGCTCCAACCCCTGGAACAACGCCGGCACCGGCCACTCCGCCTTCTGCGAGCTGAACTACACACCGGAAACCGCAGACGGCGGCATCGACATCAGCAAGGCCGTGGCGATCAACGAATCCTTCGAGATCTCCAAACAGTTCTGGGCCTACCAGGTCGAGCGCAACGTGCTGGGAAATCCCAAGTCCTTCATCAACGGCGTGCCGCACATGAGCTTCGTCTGGGGCGACGACAACATCGAGTTCCTCAGGAAGCGCCACGCCGCCCTGCAGCACAGCTCGCTGTTCCGTGGCATGGAGTACTCCGAAGACCATGAGCAGATCAGCAAGTGGGTCCCGTTGGCGATGGAAGGACGTCCTGCCGAACAGAAAGTGGCCGCCACGCGCATGGCCATCGGCACTGACGTCAACTTCGGTGAAATCACCCGCCAGTTGATCGACTCGCTGACCAGGAGCGACAAGGTTTCGCTCAACCTCAAGCACGAAGTCCGCGACATCAAGCGCAACGACGACGGCACCTGGACTGTGGTCGTCGCCGACCTCGGAAACGACGAGGCCGTACGCAGCGTCAAGGCGAAATTCGTCTTCATCGGTGCTGGCGGTGGCGCCCTCAAGCTGCTGCAGAAATCCGGCATTCCAGAAGCCGAGGGCTATGCCGGCTTCCCGGTGGGCGGCCAGTTCCTGGTCACCCGCAATCCCGAAGTGGTGGCCCAGCATCAGGCCAAGCTCTACGGCAAGGCGTCGGTCGGCTCGCCGCCCATGTCGGTGCCGCACCTGGATACCCGTGTGATCGACGGCCAGAAAGTGCTGCTGTTCGGACCCTTCGCCACCTTCTCCACCAAGTTCCTGAAGAACGGCTCGCTGCTGGACATGTTCAGCGCCTTGACCACCGACAACATCGGCCCGATGACCAACGCCGGCCTGGACAACATTCCGCTGAGCACCTACCTGATGGGTCAACTGATGCTCAGCCAGGCCGACCGCATGCATGAACTGCGCGAGTACTTCCCCCAAGCCAGGGACGAGGACTGGGAGCTGTTGACCGCTGGCCAACGCGTGCAAGTGATCAAGAAGGACGCCGAAAAAGGCGGAATCCTGCAGTTCGGTACCGAAGTCGTCAGCTCCGCCGACGGCAGCATCGCCGCGCTGCTGGGCGCCTCGCCGGGTGCGTCCACTGCTGCGCCGATCATGCTCACCGTGCTGGAGAAGACCTTCAAGGACAAGGTCCAGACCCCGGAATGGCAAGCCCGCCTGAAGGAGATCATTCCTTCCTACGGGCGCAAGCTGAACAACGACCTGGAGCTGACCAACCAGGTCCGCGCCTGGAGCAGTGAGCGCCTGCAACTGGAGCACATTCCGGTGCTGCCGGAAGTTGCCGCGCAGTAAGGCCACGGCCCCAACTCGATCTGTGGGGGCGATTTCAATCGCCAAGCGGACCAAAGGTTCGCCTCAAGCCTGAATGAGGGCAGCTGCGCTGCCCATAGCGAATGAATTCGCCCCCACAACACCCCCGACATCGCCTTCACAACCTCGACATTTTCCCCAGATTTTTTTCACGAAGTTTTGATTCCGCCGTTCCTAATCTGCGCGCCGTATCCACGAGGGATACGTCCCAAGCGAGCGGCCCATGTTCAAACGCATTTCCATCCGCCCCGAAGCCCTGGCCTTCCTGGCCAGCCTCCTGCTGCTTTCGGTCTACAACTTCCCGCTCTGGCGGCATGTCTTCGCCATAGTCCCGGCCGATGCCGACGGACTCGGCATGCGCATGGCCTTCGGCGTCATGGTGCTGGCCATCTTCAACTTCGTACTCGCCCTGCTCTCCTTCCGCCGGGTCTTAAAACCGGTGCTGATCTTCCTGTTCCTGGCCAGCTCCGGGGTCGCCTATTTCATGAGCCAGTACGGCGTGCTGATCGACGCCAACATGCTGCGCAACGTCGCGGAAACCGACGTCAACGAAGTTCGCGACCTGCTTTCCTTCAAGCTGCTGCTGTTCGTCCTCATCCTCGGTGTGTTGCCGAGCTGGCTGCTGTGGAAATTGCCGGTCCGCCACCAGCCCCTGCGCCGCGAACTGCTGGGCAAGCTAGCCCTGGCAGTCGGCTCGCTGACTGTGTTGGGAGTGGTCGCACTGGCCAACTACCAAGGCCTGGCGTCGCTGTTCCGTAACCACCACGAATTGCGTCTGCTGGTGGTGCCCAGCAACTACCTGAACGCCTCCTTTGGCTATGTGCGCGAACAACTGGTGGTGGCCAAGGAGCCATTGCGCCAGATCGGCACCGATGCGAAAAAGGCGCCGGCCTGGCAGACCCACCAGCGCAAGTCGCTGACAGTCCTGGTCGTGGGTGAAAGCGCGCGGGCGGAAAACTTCGGCATCCTCGGCTATGCACGCGACACCTCTCCGCTACTCCGGGGCCAGCAAGGCGTCACCGCCTTCAGCAACGTGCGTTCCTGCGGCACCGAGACTGCCGTCTCCGTGCCCTGCATGTTCTCCAACATGGGACGCGGCGACTACGACGCCGCCCGCGCCCGCAGCCAGGAAGGCCTGCTTGATGTGCTCAAGCATGCGGGCCTCGCAGTGACCTGGCGCGACAACCAGTCCGGCTGCAAGGGCACCTGCGACCGCGTTACCCAGGAAAACCTCAGCCACCTGAAGGACCCCGTCCTGTGCAGTGGCGGCGAGTGTCACGATGAAATCCTGCTCAAGGACCTGCAAGCCTACATCGACCAGCTCAAGGACGACTCGGTGCTGGTCCTGCATCAGATGGGTAGCCACGGCCCGGACTACGCCAAGCGTTATCCCAAGCGTTTCGAGAAGTTCACCCCGGTGTGCAACAGCAATGCCTTGAACGACTGCAGCCAGGAAAGCATCGTCAACGCCTACGACAACACCCTGGTCTATACCGACTACGTGCTGTCGAACCTGATCGATCTCCTGCGCAAGAACCAGGACAAGGTCGACACGGCCATGATCTACCTCGCCGACCACGGCGAATCGCTCGGCGAGTACAACCTTTTCCTGCATGGCACGCCCTATGTGCTGGCCCCCGACCAGCAGAAGCACGTGGCCATGCTCACCTGGTTCTCCGACAGCTACCGCAGGGAGTTCGCCCTGGACACCGGCTGCCTGTCCAGGGAGCGCGACAAGCCGCTGAGCCAGGACAACCTCTTCCACTCGATGCTGGGTCTGTTGCAGGTCCAGACCGGTGAATACCGGGAAGGCCTGGATCTGTTCGCCTCCTGCCGTACCAGCGGCCTCACCGTTGCAAGGAAATAGGTCGACGCCATGGGCGGGAAGCAGCCACTTGAGCGACGGATCATCTTCGCCTTCGTGTTGATGACGCTGATCGTTGGCGGCACCTTTTCCCTGGGAATCGTCGCCATCGTGCACTTCATCGAAGAGCACCTGGTGTCAGAGGAGATGGGCCGGGAACTGGACTATGCGATAGACGAAGAGCTCAAGCTGGACACGGTTGCGCGTATCGATGCCAATACCCGCTTCTTCAGTTCCCACAGCGGACGTGATGCCTTGCCACCGCGTTTCACCGGTCTGCCGGAAGGCTTCTCCGAGGTGCTCGATGGCGACGCCGCCTACTACGTATTCAAGCGCAGCCACGGCAGCCATGAGGACGTGCTGGTGGAAGAACAGCACGAGTTCGAGGCCCGGGAGCAGGTCCTTTTCGACGTAGTCCTGGCCGGCTTCTTGCCAGCGTGTTCGGCGCCTGGGGACTTGGACGCCTGCTCGCACGCCGGGTGATGGCCCCCGTTCGACGCCTGGCGCAACAGGTTCGCCATCGTGACCAGCTGCTGCCCATGGCACCCAGGCTGTCGCCCGACTACCCGGACGACGAGATCGGTCGGCTCGCCGCCGCCTTCGACGAGACCCTCGGCCAGCTCCGCCATTCACTGGAGCGCGAGCGGCTGTTCACCAGCGATGTCAGCCATGAACTGCGCACCCCGCTGATGGTCATCGCCACCTCCTGCGAGCTGCTGCTGGACGCCCCCGGACTTACCGCCAGCGAGCGCGCCCAGGTCGCCCGCATCGCTCGCGCCAGCGCTGACATGCACGATCTGGTGCAGACCTTCCTGCGCCTGGCGCGAGCCGGCCAGGAGGAAAGCGGCATCGCCGAGAAAGTTGCCCTGTCCGGACTCGCGGCCGAGCAGTACCGCCAGTGGATGCCCCAGTTCCAGGCCAAGGGCCTGGCGTTCGCCCTGATCGACGAAGGCTCCAGCGCGGACCGCTATGAAGCCCCGCAACTGCGTACGGTCATGTCCAACCTGCTGCGCAATGCCTTTCACTACACTGAACAGGGTGCGGTGCGGCTGATCCTCGCGGCAGACGGTTTCCGGGTCGAAGACAGTGGCCAGGGCATTCCGGAGGAAGAGCAGGAACGCATCTTCCAGAGTTTCGTACGCGGCCAGCAGGCCCGCGGCGAAGGTCTGGGCCTGGGGCTCTCGCTGGTCAGGCGCATTTGCCAGCAGCAGGGTTGGGAAGTCCGGGTGGAATCCAGTCCGGACTCGGGCAGTTGCTTCTCCGTACACCTTGGTTGCAGCCGTTGACGTTTTTTTCACGGGCTTTTGACCTCGCCAATACAGCCCGCCATCCAGACTTATCAGCTGTCCACATGGATTCGGTGCACTGGGCTTCGCCAAGTGGCGGGTCTGCGTTCCGCGTCCTGAGCGAAGGAACTCCCCATGTCCGCCAATACCACCTCTCTGCCGCGTCGCCGCTCTCCCTTCCGCAAGCGCTCACGCGCCGGCGGCCAATGGCTGATCCTGCTTCTCGACCAGCGCACCATGCGCTGGTTGCTAGGGGCCTTCGCCCTGCTCCTGTTGTTGGGTGCAGGGATACCTGCCTGGCACCACCTGTACCCCGCCGTTGCCGCGCAGGGATGGAGCTATCAGGTGCACCTCGACGGTATCGAGCAAGTCAGCGCGCTAATACCCGATGACCGGGGAGGCCTTTTCCTCAGCCAGGAACTGCAAGACGGCAAGGGCCGTATCCTGCGTGTCGGATCGGGCGGCAGGAACAGCGAAGTTGAGACCGGCCTGTCCAAGCCCGACGGCATGGCCCGCTATCGCGGGGGCATCGCCTTCAGCCAGGAACAGGGCGAACACCCGGTGCTCTGGATGAACGACCTGGGCACCCGGCAACTGTTCAGCGCCGACAGCGTCGAAGGCCTGTCCACAGACGGCCACTACCTCTACGCAATCGAAGATCTCCACGGTAACGGCCGCTTGCTGCGTTACGACCCGGAAACCGATAGCGTCACCACGCTGCGCAGCGGCCTGGACGAAGCCGAAGCGGTCGCCTTCTGTCCCGATGGCCGCCTGTTCTACAGCGAGAAAACCAGTGGCCAGGTCCGCCTGCTGCAGGATGACGGGCAGGACCCGGTGGCGATCGATGGCCTGCGCGAACCCGGTTTCCTGCTCTGTAACCACGATGGATTGTGGGTCACCGAAGACGCCACGCACATGGCCCGCGTCCTGTTGCTCGATGCCAAGGGAGACCTGAACGTCGTGCTGTCCCACCTGCGTTCGCCGCAAACCATAGTCGAGGTCGCTTCAGGCCGTTACCTGGTCGCCGAGCAAGGACGCAAACGGGTGCTGGAACTGCAACGAAACCCTGAGCATCGCTGATGGCCACTGCCTCCTCGCAACCGCCCGACAGCGAAAAGGAACCACCTCGAAATCCCGAAACATCAACACACAGCTTTCACCATTGTGTCGTTAGGTTAGTCCCATACCCGCGAGCGGTGCCGGTTTGACCGGCACCGGCAACTCTACCGTTTCAGGAAGAACTGACGTCCAGCGCTTCCTCCGCCCGGGCGGCCATTTCCAACGGCTCCGGGCGATAGAGCACGAGGCGGTAGCAGACCAGGCTGATCATCCAGTCGAACAGCAGCGTCCAGACGTTATGCGAGAGAAAGTGCGCGCCCTGCATCATCCGTCCGAGCGAGAACAGGCTACCGAGGACCAGCGCCCCCACCAGCGCGGCCCGCGCCAAGCGTGGACGGCGGTCGCGCAAGACGAAGAACAGGGCGAGCAGGCAAAAACCCGCCGAGGCATGGCCACCCGGCCAGCAGCGGCCAGGCTTGTCGACGTAGGGATGGTGACCGATCAATGGCGAATAGGGTTCGACACCGCCGAATTCCGCCAGGCTCCAGGGGCACTGCACGGCGGTAACCGCCTTGAGCGGCGTGACGATGGCCGTGGACAGGCCGAGGGCCAGCACCAGATAGCCCAGCTGACGACGCCACTGGCGCAGGCGGGTAGGAAGCAGGCTGACGAGAAAGCCGGCGATAGCGAGGACGCCGAGGAGGATCACGGCCTGCTTGGCGCGGTCGTGCAGTACATCCTCGAGGAACGCGCTGTGCCGACCGATGAAACCGTTTTGCGGGTCGTAGAACAGGTGCGCCAGGGCGAAATCGACGTGGGGCACGTCGATCAACAGCAGAAGTGCCATGGTGGCCAGCGGCAGGCCGCTCCAGAGCACGAAATTGAAGGGACGGGAATGGGGCATCGGAAGGTCCTTGGTCAAGTGGGACGACCGAAGTCTGCGCCGGCATGCGTGAGCAACTGGTAAAGGGCTTGTGAAAAAAACATCAACGGCGCCACGGCGCAGGATCGAGGGCACTAAGTGCGAGTACTGATCATCGAAGACAACCGCGACATCCTCGCCAACGTGCTGGACTACCTCCAGCTCAAGGGTTACGGCGTCGATTGCGCCCAGGACGGCCTGTCGGGCCTGCACCTGGCGACTACCCAGCACTACGACCTGATCGTGCTGGACATCATGCTGCCGGGCATCGACGGTTTGCAGCTCTGCAACCGCCTGCGCCAGGAAGCCCGGCGGGACACGCCGATCATCATGCTCACTGCCCGCGACACCTTGGAAGATCGACTGGCCGGCCTCAGGTCGGGCGCCGACGACTACCTGGTCAAACCCTTCGCGCTGTCCGAACTGGTGGCCCGCATCGAGGCGGTGGTACGGCGTAGCCACGGCGGACGCAAGAGCAGACTGCAGGTGTCCGACCTCATCTATGACCTGGACACCCTCCAGGCCACCCGTGCCGACCAGCGCCTGAAACTCAACCCCATCGGCCACAAGCTGCTCACTACCCTGATGCGCAGGAGCCCGGCCGTGGTGCGCCGCGAAGTGCTGGAGGAAGCCCTCTGGGGCGACGACTGCCCGGACAGCGATAGCCTGCGCAGCCATATCCACCAACTGCGCCAGGTGCTCGACAAACCCTACGAGCGCCCCCTGCTGCACACCATCCATGGCGTGGGATATCGATTGGCGGAACTGGACGACAAGGATTGATCGTTGCGCATTCGATGGCCGGACCTGAGGCCCGGGTGGCGAATAAATTCGCCCCTACAGGTTCTTGCCTAACCTGAAGCAAGTGCCGACAGGACAGGGACATGCCCGCTTCCGCCACCGCTCACCGCATTCCACGCACCGTCTGGGTACTGGGCTTCGTCAGCCTGTTCATGGACCTTTCCTCCGAACTGGTGCACAGCCTATTGCCGCTGTTCCTGGTGGGCAGCCTGGGCGCGAGCATGCTCGCGGTCGGATTGATCGAGGGCCTGGCCGAAGCCACCGCGCTGATCGTCAAGGTCTTCTCCGGGGCACTCAGCGACTTCCTCGGCAAGCGCAAGGGACTGGTGCTGTTCGGCTACGGCCTGGCGGCGCTTACCAAACCGCTGTTTCCCCTTGCGGCCAGCGCCGACCAGGTGCTGTTCGCGCGCCTGCTGGACCGGATCGGCAAGGGCATTCGTGGCGCACCAAGGGATGCGCTGATGGCCGACGTCTCGCCTGTAGATATCCGTGGTGCCTGCTTCGGCCTGCGCCAGTCCATGGACACGGTCGGCGCCTTTCTCGGTCCGCTGCTGGCGATCCTGCTGATGATCCTGCTGGCCGGTGATATCGCACTGGTGCTCTGGTTCGCCGTGTTGCCAGCGCTGATTTCAGTGGCCTTGATCCTGTTCGGTGTAGAAGAACCCGACATCACCCATCCGTCCCGGCGTCTGCGCTCGCCCATTCGGTTTCGCGCATGGCGAAGCTTTTCTCCGGCGTACTGGTGGGTGGTCGGCCTGGGGGCGTTGTTCAGCCTGGCGCGATTCAGCGAGGCATTCCTCGTGTTGCGTGCGCGGGATGCGGGCCTCTCCACCATCTGGGTGCCGCTCGTCATGGTGGTGATGGCAGCCTTCTACATGCTCTCGGCCTACCCCGCCGGCAAGCTGTCCGATCGAATCGGCCCCACCGGGCTGCTGGTCTTCTCCCTGGCGTTGCTGATAGTCGCCGATCTGCTGTTGGCCGGAGCTGACAACCCGACCCTGCTGCTGGCCGGCGTCGCCTTCTGGGGTCTCCACATGGGGTTCAGCCAGGGCATCCTCGCGGCGCTGGTGGCCGAGACCACTCCAGCGGAGCTAAAGGGCACCGCGTACGGCCTGTTCAACCTGGCCAGCGGCGGCGCCCTGCTGGTGGCCAGCACGCTGGCAGGCTGGCTCTGGCAAAGCCAGGGTCCCGCCAGCACCTTCCTCGCCGGGGCGGCATTCTGCGTGGCGGCGCTGGTAGTGCTGGCGCTGCGTCGACACTAATCGAAAGTCGGGCTGCCTCCGTCATTCGCCGGCGCGAACCTTGTTTCGATGGCCCGGGGCGGGTGTCGGACTCCGGGCTGCATGGGACGACAACAAGGAGAAGAAAATGCCCTGGTACCTCGAAGCGTTGATCAGCATCCCCGCCGGCCTGCTGCTCGGCAATTTCACTGAATGGTGGTTCCACCGCGTCGTGCTCCACGGCCTGGGCCGCAAGCGCGGCACCTTCTGGAGCTTCCATTTCCACGAACACCACCGCAACGCCCGCCAGAACAACTTCTACGACCCCTGCTATCGCCGCCATCCGCTGGGCTGGCACGCCCAGGGCAAGGAAGCCTGGGCCCTGGTGGTCGCCAGCCTGCTGGTGGCACCGTTGATTCTCTGGGCACCCTGGTTGTGCCTGACGCTCTGGTATTGCGCCGGCAACTACTACTTCACCCACAAGAAAGCCCACGACCACCCCGACTGGGCCCGCCAGCACCTGCCCTGGCACTACGACCACCACATGGGTCCCAACCCCCAGGCCAACTGGTGCGTAACCAAGCCCTGGTTCGACTGGGTGTTTGGCACGCGTGAGCATTTCGTGGGTAAACAGCAAGACGCCACCGCGCCGTCGTGATCCCTTCGCCCCTGCCCCCGGCTCACTGCCAGCGGGAACCAGAGGGACGGCCCCCCCTCTCCCTCAAGGGCGAGGGGTGACGCTCGACTCACCGCCGGCATGAACCTGTGGGAGCGAATTCATTCGCGAAATGCCGGGGACTCCAAGTCGCGGGTAACCCCCTCTCCCCCAGCCCCTCTCCCTCAAGGGCGAGCGGTGACGCTCCGCTCACCACCGGCATTTGCCTGTGGGAGCGAATTCATTCGCGAAATACCGGGGACCCCAAGTCACGGGTACCCGCCCTCTCCCCCAGCCCCTCTCCCTCAATGGCGAGGGGTGACGCTCGGCTCACCGCCGGCATAAGCCTGTAGGGGCGAATTCATTCGCCAAGCGGGCCGCAGGTCCGCCCCCGATCCACTTTGCGCATTCCTGATATCGCCGCCTCTCCCCTCGCCTTAACGTCGCACCGGCAGGCACGGCCATCCCGCGCCTGCTCCACGGCACAACAACAAGAAGGAAGCACCGCCATGCTCAAGAAAGCTGTACTCGGGTGGCCCCAGATCGCGGGGCTCGGCATATCGCTGGTGATCGCCGGTCAATTCTCCGGCTGGAATTTCGGCCTCGCCGAAAACGGCTGGGCCAACATGCTCCTGGCCACCCTGCTGATGGCGGCACTGAGCTGCGGACTGGCGATGTGCATCAGCGAACTGTCCACCGCCATGCCCCATGCCGGTGGCGTGTTCGCCTACGCCCAGAGCGCATTCGGCCCGTTCGTCGGTTACCTGGTGGGGTCCGCCTGCGCACTGGCGCTGACTATCGGCACCGGCGCCGCAGCAACCTTCGTCGCCTCCTACATGGAGTCGGTATTCGGCTTCGGTGGCTGGCCGGTAAAGGTGGCTCTGTTCGCCCTGATCATCGGCATCCACATCCGCGGCGTCGGTGAAGCCCTTGGTGTCACCTTGCTGGCAGGTGCCATTGCCGCCGTGACCCTGCTGGTATTCGGCGGCGCCATGCTGCCCCAGCTCGATAGCAGCAACCTGCTCGGCACCGCGGGAAGCTTCGGCGAGTCCCTCAGTCTCCATGGCATTTTCGCCTGCGTGCCCTTCGCCATCTGGATGTTCATCTGCATCGAGCAGGTCAGCTCCGCCGCCGAAGAAGCTGCCGACCCCGGCCGCGCCATGTCCCGCGGGATCGCCGCAGCCGTCGCCACCCTGCTGTTGACGGCAGTCACCGTGCTGGTCTGTGCACCGGGCGCCGCCGGGGTCCAGGTGGTCGGCACAGCCGCCGACCCGCTGTATGCCGCCATGACCCACAGCGGTCGCTACGACGCCTCGAGCTGGCTGGCGCAACTGGTAGGCATTGGCGCCATCTGCGGCTTGCTGGCCACCTTCTTCTCGGTGGTCTATTCAGCCTCCCGCCAGCTCTTCGCCCTGTCCCGCGACGGCTACTTCCCAGCCGCACTGGCGCGGACCAACCGTCGCGGCTCACCCTACATCGCACTGCTGGCCCTGGCCGCAATCGGCCTGCCGCTGACCCTGGTCAGCCCGGAGAAACTGCTGCTGTGCGTGGTGCTGCTGCTCTGCACCTGCCACCTTTTCCTGTTCGCCGCCTACATCCGCATGCGCCGCACCCATGCCCATCTGGCGCGCCCGTACCGACTGCGCGGCGGCCCCGTGATCGCCGGCCTCGGCATGTTGCTGACACTGACGGTGATTGCCGCCTGCTTCCAGCTCGAAGTCGAAGTGCTCATCGCCCTCGCCGTGCTGGCCGTCGTGCTGGTCATCAACTACCTGATGCGCGTCTCGCGCGTTGCCAAGCCCCTCGCCACGGAGAATCCCGACAATGTCTGAGCACGATCTTCTGCAACGCCGCTACCGGGCCATGGGCGACCAGTCGCCGCTGTTCTATGACCAGCCCCTGAATCTGGTGAAGGGCCAGGGCGTATGGCTCTTCGATGAGAGCGGCAAACGCTACCTGGACGTCTACAACAACGTGCCCTGCGTGGGTCACTGCCACCCGCGCGTGGTGGAGGCGATGGCCAGCCAGGCGGCCACCCTGAACATCCACACCCGCTACCTGAACGAGCGGATCGTCGCCTACGCCGAACGCCTGACCCGCACCTTCGATGCGTCTCTGGACTGCGTGATGTTCACCTGTACCGGCAGCGAGGCCAACGAACTCGCGCTGCGCATGGCGCGTTCGGGCACCGGCGGCAAGGGCGTGATCGTCAGCAGCTACAACTACCACGGCAATACCACCAGCCTGGCCGAAGTGACCACCGCGCTGCCGAGTTCCGAGCCCTTCTCGCCGTTCGCCCGCGCGGTGCCGATTCCCTGCCTGTACCGGGCGCCGGTCGGCACCAGTGCGGCAGACCTGGCCGATCAGTACGTGGCTCGTGTGGCCGAAGCGATTGCCTCGCTCAAGGCCCAGGGCGTGCAACTGGCGGCGATGCTGATCGACACCCTGTTCGCCAACGAGGGCCTGCCCCGCATTCCGACAGGCTACGTCGAGCGCATCGCGGCGCTGGTCCACGAGGCCGGCGGCCTGCTGATCGTCGATGAGGTCCAGGCCGGATTCGGTCGCACTGGCGAGCACATGTGGGGCCACCAGGCCCATGGCGCGGTACCGGACATCGTCACCCTGGGCAAACCCATGGGCAACGGTTTCCCCCTGGCAGGCCTGGTGACCCGCCGCGAACGGGTCGAGTCCTTCGGTGGGCGCAACCTTTACTTCAACACCTTCGGCGGCTCGCCGGTGGCCGCCGCCGTGGGCAGCGCGGTGCTCGACGTCATCGAGGACGAACAGTTGCTGCACAACGCCCGCGCGGTTGGCGCGCACCTGGCGAACGGACTGGAGCGCCTGGCGGGCCAGCATTCGATCATCGGTGACGTGCGCGGCAAGGGCCTGTTCTTCGCCGTCGAGCTGGTGCGCGACCGCCAGCAGAAGACGCCGGCAGGTGCCGAGGCGCGCCGCGTAGTCAACCAGATGCGCGAGCGCGGCGTGCTGATCAGCAAGATTGGCCCCGACGACAACCTGCTGAAGATCCGCCCGCCGCTGGTGTTCAGCCGCGCCGACGCGGACCTGTTCATCGACACCCTCGACAGCGTCCTGCGCGAACTCTGAGAACCGTGCCATGAGCCAATTCCACACCTTCGACCACGACCAGCAGGTCGCCAGCCTGAAGCGCCTGGCGTTCACCGCCCTTGAGCAATGGGACGGCGATTTCGTCCGTCTGGACCTGATCAAGTACCGTGAAAACGCTGTGTTCTGCGCCACCCGCCGCGACGGCCAACGCAGCGCCCTGCGCGTCCATCGCGACGGCTACCACTCCGAGGAAGCCTTGCGCTCCGAGCTGCAATGGATGGAGGCACTGGCCGCCGACGGCATCCATGTACCGCAGATCATCCGCACCCGCCACGGTGAGCATCTGGCACGGGTTCACAGTGACGAGCTGGGCGAATCTCGCTACATCGACATGCTCGGCTGGCTGAACGGCACCAGCATCGGCTCGGCCGAACACGGACTCGCGGTGCAGACCGACGTTGCCGGCCTGTTCTTCGACACCGGTGCCGTCGCCGCGCGCATCCACCAGAGTTCGGCACGCTGGGAGCAGCCCAACGCTTTCAGCCGCCACGCCTGGGATGAAGAAGGCCTGATCGGCCAGCGCCCATTCTGGGGCCCCTACTGGGAGCTGGACCTGCTCCAACCAGCCCAGCGCGCGCTGTTGCAGGCCACACGTCAGGCGGCACGCGCGGACCTGCGACGTTATGGGCGCAACCTGGACAACTTCGGCATGATCCACGCCGACCTGGTGCCGGAAAACCTGCTGCTGGAGCAGGCCAGACTGCACCTGATCGACTTCGATGACGCCGGCTTCGGTTGGCACATGTTCGAGCTCGCCACGGCGTTGTACTTCTGCCTGGATGACCCGCGCTACACGGAGATCGAAGCGGCGCTGCTGGGTGGCTACCACTCGGTCAAACCGCTGACCGCGGCTGACCGCGCGACCTTGCCGCTGTTCCTGGCGCTACGCGGGATGACCTACCTGGGCTGGATTCACACCCGTCGGGAAAGTCGCACAGCCGAGGAGCTGGCGCCCATGCTGATCGGGCGGGTCTGCCATCTGGCGCAGGCCTACCTCGACCAGCGATGATCCATCGCGGCAGCGCCTGGCAGGGATGCACAAGCGCCTGGCGCGCAGGGTAATGCCGGTTGCGCGGGACTCCGCCATGATGGCCCGGAGCGTCCGCCAACCGCGCTCGACAGGTAACCCGACATGACAGGCATCGCCCGACACCAGGCATCCGACTCCGACGAGCTCGCCGGCGCACTGGCCGGCTGGAACCAGGACTACACCCAACTGGGACGTGGCCGGCTGCATGCCGAATTGCTGCACATCCAGCTCGTCGAGGCGTCACTCATCTACGAGCACTCCAACCTGCACCTGCACGAGAACATGACGCCACCGCAAGACCAAGTGGTGTTCGGCATTCCGCTGAAGGTTTCCGCTGATTCGCTGTTCAATGGCGGAGCCCTGGCCGGCGACACTCTGCTGGTACTGGAAGGTGGCGAGGAAATGGAAATCTGTGCCCCCGGCGAAATCGGCATGCTCGGGCTGACAGTGGATCGCCGCCTGATCGCCCGGGTTCTCGGGGCCGAGGAGCAGGAACGCCTGGAGCAGGCACTCGGCCGGCGCCGCCTGGATATCTCACCGCTGGCTGCGCAGCGCCTGCGCGAGTACCTGTGCGCCTCCATCGGCGCCTTCGAGCGCGCGGAATACGACCCGCGCTCAGCCGAGCATGGCGTGCGTACCGTGATGTCCAGCCTCGACTGCGTGCTCCAGGGGCTGGACGAGGTGCTACTCGGTCCGAACCAGCGCGGTAGCGCCCTGCCCCGCACACTGGAACAACGTCGCCGCCTGGTGCTCGCGGCGGTGGAGATGATGCAGGCGAACCTCGACCTGCCGCTGTCCATGCTCGAACTCTGCCAGGCCCTGAACACCAGCCACCGCACCTTGCAGTACTGCTTCAAGCAGATCAGCCAGGCCACGCCGCAGCAGTTCTTCCTTTCCCTACGCCTGGCCGAGGCACGTCGCCGGCTAAAGCAAGACCCGCTGCAGAGCATCACCACCCTGGCGCTGGACCTGGGCTTTGCCAGCTCCAGCCATTTCTCTTCGCTCTACAAGCGCCTGTATGGCGAACAGCCCTCCCTGACCGGGCGCCGGGGTTAGGCCGCGCCCCCAAGGCCGACTCAGCGCCTCTTGCGCAGCGGCTCGAGAAGCGGTTTCAGGCCGTTGTGGTCGATCTCCTGCATCAGCATCAGCAACCGACCGATCTCACCCTTGGGAAAGCCCTCGCGGGCGAACCAGTTGAGGTAATGCCCAGGCAGGTCGGCGAGCAGACGGCCCTTGTACTTGCCGTAAGGCATTTCGCGGGTGACCAGGAGCAGCAGGTCTTCGGGGTTCATCGGGTGGCCTTGCAGGTAGAGAGAGCGGCGATTGTCGCAGAGCCACGGCTCAGGCATCCACAGCTGCGCCCAGTAGACCGAACTCCGCCGGCACCTTCACGTAGAACAGAGTCACGCCCTCTTCTTCCAGGCGCTTGAGCAAGGCGTCGCATTCGTCCTCGGAGAGCGCAAGGAGGATCAGCATCGGCTGGTCGGCCATCTCGAAGAAGTGGTGAGAATGAAATTGCCGACTGTGGCCAAAACCCTCGATCCCGGAAACCAGAGTGGCGCCGCGCAGGCCCATGTCCATGGCCTGGGCGACGATCCAGTCAGCCAGCATCTTGCCCTGATGACGGCGGTTCTGCTGGGTATACAGGGTGAGCTGGTAGCCTTTCATGCGACCTCCACATTAGAGCCTGCTCACGGTTGCGCGAGCTGTAAATGAACAAGCCCGAAGCCATTCGCAACGCAGTTAATCCGACGCGCAGCCGATCGTGAGCAGGCGCTCAGACGATGCCACCATTGACCCGCAGCGTCTGTCCGTTCACCCAGGCCCCTTCCGGACTGACGAGGAAAGCCACCAGATTGGCGATGTCTTCGGGATTGCCCAGCCGTTCCAGCGGCGCCTGCTTGGTCAGGCGCTCCACCAGTTCCGCCGGTTTACCTTCCAGGAACAGGTTGGTTGCGGTCGGCCCCGGCGCCACGCAGTTCACCGAGATGTTCCGCCCGCGCAGCTCGCGAGCGAAGATCGCGCTCATGGTTTCCACCGCCGCCTTGGACGCGGCATAGATGGCGTAGCCCGGCAGGCTCAGCCCAACCACGCTGCTGGACAGATTGACGATGCGACCGCCACGGCGCAGGCGCGACGCCGCCAGTTTGAGGGTGTTGAAGGTGCCTCGGGTATTGATGGCGAACAGCCGGTCGTAGAGCGCCATTTCGGTGTCGGCCAACGGCACCAGGCCGGGCTGGATCACTCCGGCATTGTTTACCAGGATGTCGATGGCGCCGTATTCCATCTCCGTCTGGTCGAAGAGGACGGCGACCGCCACCGGGTCGCTGACATCGGCCAGCACCGGGTAGGCCTTGCCACCCGCGCGCCGGATCTCCTCCACCACCTGTTCGGCGGCTTCCGGCCGCGAGGCGTAGTTGACCACCACCTGGATTCCTTCGGCGGCCAGGCGTCGCGCAATGGCGGCACCGATACCCCGGGACGCTCCGGTGACGATGGCTGTTCTGGCAGTTTCTGGCATGCGGCTCTCCCGGACAGGCCCTCGAAGCCACGGCTGCTGCCGTGTGTGGGGCCTTTTCAGTGGTATAGCCGCTGTTGGCGCGCCGTGCGGGACCGGTTATCCGGCGCCGCAATCGGCCCCGAAGGGGCTCATTCATCTGATCCCGGGAAACCACATCCTCAGGACGTGATCACGAATCATCGGCTCTGCCTGTGATAATTCGAAGTGCTCCCATTAGCGGGAGGGGTTTGAACTTTCTGCAGGAGCGAGCTTGCTCGCGAAAGATCGTGCTCGGCCTGTTCGCGAGCAAGGTCGCTCCTACAAGTTCCCAGGTGGGCGGACGCAGAGGCCATCTGCCCTACCGGTCACCAAGGGTAGAGCGGCAGTCCGCAAGGCGATTGAAATCGCCCCTAGAAGGTGCCGCCTACCGGCGCTGTGGTCGCCACCGGCCTGTAGCTCGCCGGGCTGAACAGCCGGGTCAGCCCGAGCATCAGCACCGCGCTGACCACCAGCACCAGCCAGGCGGCGGCGAAGCTGCCGGTGAGTTCCCGCAAAAAGCCGCTGAGCCAGGGCGACACGGCGTTGATCAGAAAGCCCACTCCCTGCACGAAAGCCGCCAGTTGACCAGCCTCGCGCGGGTCGCGGCGGTGGTCGAGGGTGAGGATCAGGCTGAGGGCGAAGCAGGCCCCGAGACCGAAGCCGATCAGCGCCACCCAGAGAGCGGACAGCTCCGTCGGCGCCCAGATCAGACCGCCGAATCCCACTGCCTGGGCGGCCAGGCTGACCGACAGCAATGGCCGACGGTCAATACTGCGCTGCGCCAGTGCGGGCATGCCCAGCGCGGCAATGACCTGGAAGAGGGTCATGAAGGCGAGCAGAGAGCCGCTGCGGGTTGGGCTCCAGCCGAGTTGCTGATAGTAGGCTGGCAGCCACGCCACCATGCTCATGTAGCCGCAGTTCACCAAGCCGAAGTACAGCGCCAGCAGCCAGGCCCGGCGATTGCCGGCGAAACGCGCGGACCTACCTGCGACGGTCGGCGCGGGCCCCGGCACGGGACGCGCCAGCCACAGCACCAGGGCCAGCAACGCCGGCACCAGCCAAAGGCCAAGGCCGGCCTGCCAATGCTCAAAATGGTGGGCGAGTAGCGGGCTGCACAGCGCGGCCAGACCTCCACCGGCCATCAGGGATGCGGAATAGACCCCCATGGCCAGCGCCACGCGGCCTTCGAAACGTCGCTTGATCACGGCCGGCAGCAACGCCTGGATGAGCGCCACCCCGGCGCCGCCCAGCAACGCGGTTGCAAGCAGTGGCCCGGCCTGGCCGAGGAGCAACCGCGCCAGGCAAGCGCCGGCGATCAGTGCCAGACCGAGGCCGATGCCGCGCCGCTCGCCCAGGCCGTCCAGCCGGTTGCTCAGCAGCGCCACCAGGCCCATGCAGACGACCGGCAAGGTGGTCAGCAACGCGGCAGTCTGGAAGCCCATGCCGGTGGCGCCGCGGATATCAGCCAGCAGCGGACTGACCGAGGCGAGGATAGGTCGCAGGTTCAATCCAAGGGCGATGAGCAGTGCCCAGCCGGCGAATCTTTCAAGGCGTTCAGCGCGTTGCATGCAGGGCCTGCCAGCGCGCGTAGATTTCGCTCATGGCCGGTTGCGGCAGGTGCCGGATATCCAGCTTCTGGGCCTCCAGCGGCAGGGCCATCTGTTGGTAGACGGCAGCGGTGGAAAGGCCGAAGGGTTCGCCCACGGAATTGGCCGCGGCAAATACCACGCGGCTCACGCCACACAGATGCATGGCCGCCAGGCACATGGGGCAAGGTTGGCCGCTGGCATAGATGACGCAACCGTCCAGGCGCGGCCCCAGCTGCCTGCTGGCAGCGCGGATGGCCTGGAGTTCGGCATGGCAGGTCGGGTCCTGGGTCAGATGGATTTCATTCACGGCACGAGCAAGAACTTCACCATCGCGAACCAGCAGTGCACCAAATGGACGGCCGCCCTGTTCCACGTTCTGCCGCGCCAGTTCCACGGCCTGTTCCAGGTAATTGCGTTCTTCAGACATGGGTTGCTCCATCAATCAGCGGGCGCCGGCGGCACGCAGCCTGGCGGCGATGGCCGACTGGCCGCGCTGCTCGGCATGTTGCAAGGGGGTAACGCCGTCCTTGTCGGGCAGGTCGAGATCGGCATCGGCGGCGATCAGCAGGTCGACGATGCGCTGGTGGGCCAGGCCGCCGTCGCCCAGCAGCACGGTTTCCAGCAGGCAGGTCCAGCCCAGCTTGTTGACATGGTCGAGGTCGACGCCAGCGGCGATCAGGGTGCGCACGGTTTCCACGTGGCCACGCTCGCAGGCGGGAATCAGTGCAGTGCCGCCGAAGCGATTGGTGCTGCGCAGGTCGGCACCATGGGCAAGGGTCAGTTCCAGGATCTGCTGGTGACCGCTGGCGCCGGCCAGCAGGTAGGCGCTGTCCTGCATGCGGTTCTGCAGATTGACGTTGGCACCGGCTTCGATCAGGCGGCGCGCCACCTCGACCTGATTTCCGGCCGTGGCGACCAGCAAGGGGGTATTGCCCTCGGCATCGCGTACATCCACCGAAACGCCCTGTTCCAGCAGTTTGTCGACGGTGACCAGGTCACCCGTCCCGGCCGCCTGAAGCAGGCTTTGGCCGGCGTCATCGGCGTTCGCCTGGGCCGCCAGCAGCAGGCTGGTGGCGAGGAGCAGGCAGTGGGTGAGTCGGGCTTTCATGGTTCGCCTCCGCGCTTCGTCGAATGAGCGAAATTATGTCCACCTGGTCAGGTATTCTGAAATTAAATATATCCATGCCTATCAGTGTCAGTAGGAATAGTTAAATGTTCGATCCCCTCCTCCTGCGCAGCTTCGTGGCCGTAGCCGACTGCGGTAACTTCACCCGCGCCGCCGAGCGCCTGCACCTCACTCAATCCACCGTCAGCCAGCAGTTGCGAAGGCTGGAGGAAAGCCTCGGTTGCCGCCTGCTGGACCGCAGCCAGCGCCAGGTGGTGGCGACCGCCGAGGGGGAACAACTGCTCGGCTATGCACGGCGCATCCTTGCCCTTCAGGACGAAGCCGCTGAAGTGCTGCGCCACCAGCCCGGCAGCGGCGTATTGCGCCTGGGGGTGCCTGAGGACTTCGCCGCTGAACGCCTGATGCCGGTGCTCGCAGAATTCTCCGCCGCCTGGCCCGGCGTGCGCCTTGAGGTGACCAGCGGCCTCAGCCCGGAACTGCTGCGGCTGTACCAGGGCGGTGAGTTCGACCTGCTGTTGGTCAAGCGTATGGGCGATGGCGGTGACAGCCTGGCGTCCTGGCCGGAGCCCCTGGGCTGGGTGGACAGCGCCAGCCAACCGGTCTTCGGACGTGAACCGCTGCCGCTGGTGGTGTTTCCGCCTGGCGGGCTCTACCGCAACGAAATGCTCCATGGCCTGGACGTGCAGGGCCGGCGCTGGCGCATCGCCTACTCCAGCGCCAGCCTGGCAAGCGTGTGTGCGGCAGTGGCTGCTGGCCTGGGCGTGAGCCTCTTGCCGCTGCGCGTGCTGGGGCCGGAGCACCGTTTGCTGGACGAAGGGCAAGGGTTGCCGGAGATCCGAGGGTTGAGGCTGGCGCTGTATGGGAGGACGGGATTGGGGCGTGCGGGGGATGAGTTGGTGGAGAGCCTGAAGGTGTTGTGTGAGGTGCCGGTTGTGGATGTGAGCGGCCAGACGTAACCCTGTGGGAGCGAATCATTCACTCCCACAATGGTGTCCCACTCCAAGTGTCGGGAGCGTCAGGGAGTCGCTTCCGAATCCGAATCCACCTGTTCCAACTGTCCCTGATCCCACCCGCCACCCAGCGCCGCGATGAGCTGGACGCTGGTGGTCAGGCGGGTACCCATCAGGGTCAGAACGGTGCGCTCGTTGCTCAGTGCGGTGGCCTGGTTGGTGACCACGCTGTTGAAGTCCACGGTACCGGCCCGGTACTGGTTGGTGATCAGGCGCAGGGCCTCGCGGGCAGCATCGAGGGCCTCCTGCTGCACCCCGCTCTCCTCTTCCAGGACGTCGAGCTGGACCATGTAGTCCTCGGCCTCGCGGAAGCTGTCCAGCACAGTCTGGCGGTAGGTCGCGACGGTCTGGTCGTAGCTGGCTTCGGCCTGCGCCACCTGGGAGCGGATCAGGCCACCATCGAACAGGGTCATGGCGAATTCAGGGCCGATGGACCAGAAGCGGTTCGGCGTGGTGATCCAGTCCTGCAGGCTGCCGCTGCGATAACCACCCGCAGCGGTCAGGCTGAGGCTGGGGAAGTAGGCCGACTTGGCGACACCGATCTGCGCGTTGGCGGCCATCATGTTGCGCTCGGCGGAAGCCACGTCAGGACGACGCTCCAGCAGTTGCGAAGGCAGCAGGGTGGGCACGCTCGGCAGGGCCGGCACGCTGTCCACTTCGGCCAGGCTGAACTCCGCCGGCGGTACGCCGATCAGCACGGCGATGGCGTTTTCCAGTTGCGCACGCTGGTACTTGAGGTCGATGGCCTGGGCCTGGGTGCTCTTCAGCTGGGTGGTGGCCTGGGCCACGTCGGCGCGGGTCACGATGCCAGCCTTGTACTGGTTCTGGGTCAGCGTCAGGGCGCGTTGGTAACCGGCGATGGTGGCTTCCAGCAAGCGTTTCTGCGCATCCAGAACGCGCAGTTGCAGATAGTTCTGCGCAAGTTCCGATTGCAGGCTGAGGCGCGCTGCGGCCAGGTCGGCAGCGCTGGCCTGCATGCTGGCAGTGTCGGACTCCAGCTGGCGGCGTAGCTTGCCCCAGAGGTCGATCTCCCAGTTCACCCCGAGGCTGGCGTCGTAGCTCTTGGACACGCCACCGCCACCGGAGCTGGTGACGGTTGAACCGTCGGACAGGCGCACGGTGCTATCGCCGCCACCCTGGCCCGAGCGGGTCTTGCCAGCATTGCCGCTCACCGAGGGGAAGAACGAGGCACGGGCACCACGGGCCAGCGCCTGCGCCTGACGGTACTGGGCGACGGACTGCGCCAGGGTCTGGTTGGAGGTTTCCAGGCGCTGCTGCAAGTCGTTGAGGGTGGCGTCGCCGTAAAGCTCCCACCAACGGCCACGATGGTCCAGGTCGGCCGGGCTGGCCAGGGACCAGCCCTCTGCATGCTTGAATTGCACGGGCACGCTTTGTTCCGGACGCTTGTAGTCCGGGCCGATAGCACAGCCAACGAGCAACAGGCCGGCGAGCGCCAGGGCTATCGCGCGGCGCAGGGGGTTCAGGGAAATGGCGGCGGTGTTCATAGGGGTGTTTCCAGAGCGGCGTCAGTGCGCACGCCACGCCAGCGATTGAAGCGATGGCGCAGACGGTCGAGATAGAGGTAGACCACAGGGGTCGTGTAGAGAGTCAGCAACTGGCTCAGCACCAGGCCGCCGATGATGGCGACACCTAGGGGCTGGCGCATTTCCGCGCCTTCCGTGCCGCCGATGAGCAACGGCACGGCGCCGAGGATGGCGGCGATGGTGGTCATCAGGATCGGCCGAAGTCGCAACAGGCAGGCCTGGCGAATGGATTCTTCAGGCTCCATGCCTTCCTGGCGTTCGAGCTGCAAGGCGAGGTCGATCATCATGATGGCGTTCTTCTTCACCACGCCGATCAGCAGGAACAGTCCCAGCAGCGAGATCAGGCTGAACTCCCCACCGGTAAGCAGGATCGCCAGCAGCGCGCCCACCCCGGCCGACGGCAGCGTCGAGAGGATGGTCAGCGGGTGGACATAGCTCTCGTAAAGGATGCCGAGCACCAGGTACACCAGCACCAGGGCGGCGAGGATCATCCACGGCTGGTTCTGCTGGGTGCTCTGGAAGGCATCGGCGCTACCGCCCATACGCGCGATCACCGAGCTGGGCAGGCCGATGGCGGCCACCGCCTTCTCGATGGCCACGGTGGCCTTGTCGAGACTGACGCCAGGCGCCAGGTCGAAGGCAATGCTCTCCGAGGCGAACTGGCCTTCGTGGTTGACGCGGTCTTCTTCGAGGCTGCGCTCGTAGCGGGCGAAGCTGGACAGCGGCACGCGCTGGCCATCGGCAGTGATCAACTGGACCTGCTTGAGGGTTTCCGGGTCCTGGGCGTATTTCGGGTTGACCTCCATCACCACCTGGTACTGGTTCAGGGTGTCGTAGATGGTGGAAATCTGCCGCTGGCTGTAGGCGTTGTTCAGCGCGGTGGTGACCATGGACATGTCGACCCCGAGTCGCTTGGCGGTGTCGCGGTCCACTTGCAGGGTGACCTGCTGGGCGCCCTCCCCTTCGTTGGCGTCGATGGCGGTTAGCTCCGGCAACGCCTTGAGTGCAGCGGTGACCTTCGGCCCCCAGGTGCGCAGGTCGGACAGTTCGCCACTCTGCAACACGTACTCGTACTGCGAACTGCGCTGCTCGCGGCCGCCACCGAATTGCAGGTCCTGGTCGGCCATCAGCATCAGCCGGCCACCGGGCACCTTGGGTAGATTGGCGCGCAGGCGTTCGATGACCTTCTGCGCCGACACATTGCGCTCGGCGATGGGCTTCAGGCGCACGATCATGAAGGCGTTGTTGATACCACCACTGCCGCCGATGAAGCCGGCCACGCTTTCCACGGCCGGGTCCTTGAGGACGGCGCGGCGGAAGATTTCCATCTTCGGCTGCATCACGGTGAAGGACAGACCATCGTCGCCACGGATGAAGCCGATCAACTGGCCGGTGTCCTGCTGTGGCAGGAAGGTCTTGGGCACCAGCACGTAGAGCGCGATATTGCAGCCGATGGTCAGCAACAGGCTCGCCAGGGTCAGACGCGGATGACGCAGGGCCACGCCCAGGGTCCGGTCGTAGACATTGACCATGCGCGTATGCAGCGCCTCGCTCCAGCGTTGCAGGCGGCTGTCTTCGTCCGGCACATGGGGTTTCAGCCAACGCGCACAGAGCATCGGCGTCAGGGTCAGGGACACCAGCAGCGAAACCAGGATAGCCACCGCCAGGGTCAGCGAGAACTCGCGGAACAACCGGTCGATGATGCCGCCCATGAACAGGATGGAGACGAATACCGCCACCAGCGAGAGGTTCATCGACAGCAAGGTGAAGCCGACTTCGCGGGTGCCCTGCAGCGCCGCCTTGAATGGCGCCATGCCGTCGTTGATGTGCCGCGAGATGTTCTCCAGCACCACGATGGCGTCGTCCACCACCAGGCCGGCGGCGAGGATCAGCGCCATCAGCGACAGCACGTTGAGCGAGAAGCCCATCAGGTACATCACCGCGAAGGTGCCCACCAGCGACACCGGCACCGCCAGTGCCGGAATCAGCGAGGCGCGCAGGTTACCGAGGAACAGGTAGACGACCAGGATCACCAGGCCGACGGCGATCAGCAGCGTGCGCTCGGCTTCGTGCAAGGTGGCGCGGATCACCGGCGAGCGGTCCATGGCCAGATCCAGCTTGACGCTGGCCGGCAGCACCGCCTGCAGCGCGGGCAGTTGCTGCTTGATGCTTTCGATGGTCTCGATGATGTTGGCGCCGGCCTGGCGGTTGATCACCAGCAGCACCGCCGAGTCGTCGTTGAAGAAGCCGCTGTTGTAACGGTCTTCCACCGCATCGCGGACCTTGGCCACGTCGCCCAGGCGCAGGGCGGCGCCGTCCTGGTAGCGGAGGATCAGCGGCGTGTAGTCGGCAGCCTTCTCCAGCTGGTCGTTGGCGCCGACTTGCCAGTGGCGGCCGGCGTCTTCCACGGAGCCCTTGGGGCGACGCTGGTTGGCGGCGGCGATGGCGCTGCGCACATCGTCCAGGGCAATGCCGTACTGAGTCAGCAGTTGCGGCTCCAGCTCCACCCGCACGGCCGGCAGCGAGCTGCCGCCGATCTGCACCTCACCCACGCCCTTAACCTGGGACAGGCTCTGGGCCAGGATGGTGGACGCCATGTCGTAGAGCTCACCTTTCTCCTTCACGTCGGAGGTCAGCGACAGCACCATGATCGGCGCCTGGGACGGGTTGACCTTCTTGTAGGTGGGCATGCTGCGCATGCCGCTGGGCAGCAGGTTGCGGGAGGCGTTGATGGCCGCCTGCACATCGCGGGCAGCGCCATTGATGTCGCGGTCCAGGTCGAACTGCACGATGATCCGCGTCGAGCCCTGGCTGGTGCGGCTGGTCATCTGATTGATGCCGGCGATAGTGCCCAGGGAGCGTTCCAGCGGCGTGGTCACGCTGGACGCCATGATCTCCGGACTGGCGCCGGGCAGGCTGGCCTGCACAGTGATCACCGGGAAGTCCATCTGCGGCAGCGGCGACACCGGCAGCAGGCCGAAACTGACGCTACCCAGCAGCAGGATCGCCAGGCTCAGCAGCATGGTGGCGACCGGGCGATGGATGAAGGGGGCGGAGAGGTTCAAAGACTAGCCTCCGCGCGGAGCACGACTGCCCTCACCCCCGCCCTCTCCCAGGGGGAGGGGGAGTAAAAGCGGCTCATACCGCCACCCCCGCCGCACTGCGGCCGGTGAAGCGACGGGCCAGGCGGTCGAAGGCCAGGTAGATCACCGGGGTGGTGAACAGGGTCAGCACCTGGGACAGCAGCAGGCCGCCCACCATGACCAGGCCCAGTGGCTGGCGCAGTTCGGCGCCGGAGCCGGTAGCCAACATCAGCGGGATGGCGCCGAACAGGGCCGCCAGAGTGGTCATCAGGATCGGTCGGAAGCGCAGCAGCGCCGCCTGGTAGATCGCATCCTCGGGCGACATGCCCTGGTGCCGCTCCGCGTCCAGGGCGAAGTCGATCATCATGATGGCGTTCTTCTTCACGATGCCGATCAGCAGGATGATGCCGATGATCGCGATCAGGCCCAGGTCATTGCCGGTCAGCAGCAGCGCAAGCAGGGCGCCGACGCCCGCCGAAGGCAACGTGGAGAGGATGGTCACCGGGTGGATATAGCTCTCGTAGAGCACCCCCAGCACGATGTACATGGTCACCACCGCCGCCAGGATCAGCAGCAGCGTGCTCGACAGCGACGCCTGGAAGGCCGCCGCCGCGCCCTGGAAGCGGGTCTGGATGCCTTCGGGCATGCCGATGTCCTGCTGCACCCGTTCGATCACCGCCACCGCTTCGCCCAGGGCGACGCCAGGCGCCAGGTTGAAGGACAGGGTCACGGCCGGGAACTGGCCGATATGGCTGACCGCCAGTTGCGTCTGGCGCTCTTCCACTGTGGCCAGTGCCGAGAGCGGCACCTGGGTGCCGGCACTGGTGACGACGTGAATCTGCTGCAGCGCCTGCGGGCCGATCACTTCGCCGGCGGCGGATTCCAGCACCACGCGGTACTGGCTGGACTGGGTGAAGATGGTAGAAATCTGCCGCTGGCCGAAGGCGTCATAGAGGGCGTCGGTGATGGCGGAAATCTCCACACCCAGGCGTCCGGCCATGTCGCGGTCGATGTTCAGGTACACCTGCAGGCCCTTGTCCTGAAGGTCACTGGCCACGTCCGATAGCTCCGGCTGCTGACGCAGGGCGTCCACCAGCTTGCCTGTCCACTCGTTGAGCAGGTCGGCGTCCGGGGATTCCATGCTGAACTGGAATTGGGTGCGGCTGACCCGGTCCTCGATGGTCAGGTCCTGCACCGGCTGCAGGTAAAGACGGATGTCGCTCTGTTTGTCGAGCTCGGGCTGCAGGCGCTGGATCACCTCGCTGGCGGTCACATCGCGGTCGCCGTGGGGCTTGAGGTTGATCAGCATGCGGCCGCTGTTAAGGGTGACGTTGTCGCCGTCGACGCCGATGTAGGACGTCAGGCTGGCCACCGCCGGATCCTTGAGGATCAGCGCGGCGACCTTCTGCTGGCGTTCGCTCATGGAGCGGAAGGACACCGACTGCGGCGCCTCGGTGATGCCCTGGATGACGCCGGTGTCCTGCACCGGGAAGAAGCCCTTGGGTACCGCGAGGTAGAGCAGCACGGTCAACACCAGGGTGCCGATGGCCACCAGCAGGGTCAGGCCCTGGTGCCTGAGCACCCAGGTCAGGCCAAGGCCATAGCGTTGGATCATGCCGTCGATGAAATCACCGCTGGCCTTGTAGAAACCGCCCTCCTCTTCTTTCTTCTCCCGCTTGAGCAGGCGCGCGCACATCATGGGCGTCAGGGTCAGGGAGACCACCAGCGAGATCAGGATCGCCACCGCCAGCGTGATGGCGAACTCGCGGAACAGCCGGCCCACCACATCAGCCATGAACAGCAACGGGATCAATACGGCGATCAGCGAGAAGGTCAGGGAGATCAGGGTGAAACCGATCTGCTTCGCACCCTTGAGCGCGGCATTGAGCGGTGTCTCCCCCTCTTCCAGGTGACGGGAGATGTTTTCCAGCATGACGATGGCGTCGTCCACCACGAAGCCGGTGGCGATGGTCAGTGCCATCAGCGTCAGGTTGTTGATGGAGAAGCCGGCCAGGTACATCACCGCGAAAGTGCCCACCAGGGACAGCGGCACGGCGATGGACGGGATGATGGTGGCACTCATCCGGCGCAGGAACAGGAAGGTCACCATCACCACCAGGGCGATGGCGAGGAATAGCTCATGCTGCACATCGGTGATGGCCGCGCGGATGGTCTGGGTGCGGTCGGTGAGGACCACGACATCGATGCCCGCCGGCAGGTTGGCGGTGATCGACGGCATCAGGGCCTGGATGCGGTCCACCACCTCGATCACGTTGGCGCCGGGCTGGCGCTGGATGTTCAGCAGCACCGCCTCGTTCTGGTTGGCCCAGGCGGCGAGGCGCTCGTTCTCAGCACCGTCGACGATACTGGCGACATCCTTCAGTCGCAGGGCGGCGCCGTTGTTGTAGGCGAGGATGAGGTTGGCGTATTCCTCGGCGGACTTGAGCTGGTCATTGGCGTCCAGCATGGAAACGCGGGTCGGGCCGTCGAAGTTGCCCTTGGGCTGGTTGACGTTGGACGCGCTCACCAGGCTGCGCACGTCGGACAGGTTCAGGCCATTGGCCGCCAGGGCTTCGGGATTGACGCGAATGCGCACCGCCTGGCGCTGGCCGCCGGCGATGCTGACCATGCCCACGCCGCTGATCTGCGCCAGTTTCTGCGCCATGCGGGTGTCCACCAGGTTATGCAGCCTGGGCAGCGGCATGGTCTTCGAGCTGATGGCCAGGGTCAGCACCGGGGTATCGGCCGGATTGACCTTGTTGTAGACCGGCGGCGCCGGCAAGTCGTTGGGTAGCAGGTTGGTGGCCGCGTTGATGGCCGCCTGCACCTCCTGCTCGGCCACGTCCAGATTTATTTCCAGGCTGAAGCGCAGGGTGATGACCGAGGCACCGCCGGAACTGGTGGAAGACATCTGGGTCAGCCCTGGCATCTGCCCGAACTGGCGCTCCAGCGGCGCGGTAACGGCGCTGGTCATCACGTCCGGGCTGGCGCCCGGATAGAGGGTGAGGACGCGGATGGTCGGATAATCCACCTCGGGCAGCGCGGAAACCGGCAACAGGCGGTAGGCGATCAGGCCGGCGAGGAGGATCGCCAGCATGCTCAGAGTGGTGGCGACCGGCCGCAGGATGAACAGGCGAGAGAGGTTCATACGCCGCCTTTCGCGTCCTGGCCTTCAGGTTTGGCGCCCTGCAGTTGCTCGGTGGGCTGCACTGGAACCTCGTCGGCGTCATGCACCACTTCCACGTCGCTGCCGTCGCGCAGGCGGTCGGTACCTTCCAGCACGACGCGCTCGCCTGGCTGCAGACCGCTCTTGACCACCGTGCGCTCGCCGTCGTCCGGACCGGTTTCCAGCTTGCGGACCTTGACCTTCTTGTCGCCATCCATCACGTAGGCGAAGGTGCCCTGGCTGCCGAACTGCACGGCAGCCGAAGGAATCAGCACCGCCTGCGTCAGCAACTCGGCGCGCAGGCGGACATTGACGAACTGGTTGGGGAAGAGGATTTCGTCTTCGTTGGCGAAACGCGCCTTGAGTTTCAGGGTGCCGGTGGTGGTGTCGATCTGGTTGTCCAGGCTCTGCAGCACGCCTTCGGCCTGCTTGACCTTGTCGCCACGGTCCCACGCCTCGACCACCAGGGGCTGGCCGGCACGGAAGCGGCTGACCACCTGCGGCAACTGGCCCTCGGGGAGGGTGAAGGCGACGCTGATGGGCTTGGTCTGGGTGATGACCACCAGCGGCGTGGTGTCGCCGCTGCTGACCAGGTTGCCGAGGTCCACCTGGCGCAGGCCGAGGCGACCGGAAATGGGCGCGCGCACCTGGGTGAAACCGAGGTTCAGCCTGGCTGAAGCCACGGCCGCCTCGTCGGTCTTGATGGTCCCGCGGTACTGCGCCACCAGCGCTTCCTGGGTGTCCAGGGTCTGCTTGGCGATGCTGTCCTCGGCATAGAGGCCCTTGTAGCGGCCCAGGTCGATTTCGGCGTTCTTCAGTTGCGCGCGGTTTTGCGCCAGGGTGCCTTCGGCCTGTTGCAGGGCGACCTGGTAGGGACGCGGGTCGATCACCGCCAGCAGGTCGCCAGCCTTGACCTGTTGACCTTCCTCGAACTGCAGCTTGACCAGTTCACCATCGACACGACCGCGCACGTTTACGGTGTTCAGCGCAGTAACGGTGCCGAGAGCCTTGAGGTAAACCGGGAAGTCGCCCTGGCTGATGGTGGCGACACGCACCGGTACCGGTCCCGAGAAGGCACCGAATCCGGGGCGCCCGGCTCCCCCTCGGCCGTTCTGGTGGCCGGCTTTGGAGGCGGCTTCTGGCCAGAACCACCAGATCAGGACCAGCAGTGCCAACAGCGAGACGGCAATGACGAGCCAGTTACGGAGGGAACGGGAGTTCGGGGAAATCTCAGTGATCGGGGACATGATTCGAGTCGAGGTATGCGAGAGCGTGAACGATAAGCAGTTGAAAGCAGAAGGCAAAGTCTATTTACCGGCTATTTACCTTGGCCCGACGCAGCGAACTATCCTTACTGACCTGCGATTACCCTGCTTTTGCGGCCACAAGTGATTACACCGGGCCAGGGAGAGTTCCGTGTTCGAATGTTTCAGGCAGCGTTTTGCCGCCCTCAGGACAGGTGCCGAGGTCCATTCCTTGCGCATCGTCCGCCAGAGTTCCGAACAGGCCATGGTGCGCCGCGGCATCGCCGAGCCGCCGTCCCTGGGGCTGGACATGGGGGCGATGCTCAGCGTGCGCGTCGCTGGCGTGGAAGCCTATGCGGCCACTGCCGACCTCAGCCCCTCCGGGCTGCAACGGGCCCTGGACAAGGCCGAGGAGCTGGCCCGGCAGATCGCCCGCTACGCCCTGGTGGACCAGAGCCGACTCGAGTCGCCCCGAGGAAGTGCGGACTACCGTTCACCGGGACTGGAGCAGCCCTTCCCCAGCCTCGCCGAACGCTTCGAACTGCTGGCCGAGGAATCGGCGCGAATCCCCAATGACGCGCGCCTGGTCAACTGGAGCCTCTATCTCGACAGCCAGCGCCATGAGCAGCTCTACCTCAACAGTGCCGGCGCCGAGCAATGGCAGGACCTGCGCTTCACCTACCCCGGCATCAGCGTCACCGCTTTCGACGGCAGTGACAGCCAGACTCGCAGCTTCGGCGGCTACGGCAGTGGCCAGCAAGGCGGCACCGAAGTGCTGCAGCGCCTGGGTTTCGTCGGCGCCGCTGAGCGCGTGGCCGACGAGGCGCTGCAACTGCTGCTGGCGCCCAATACCCCCAGCGGGATCACCGACCTCTTGCTGATGCCGGACCAGATGATGCTGCAGATCCACGAGTCCATCGGCCACCCGCTGGAGCTTGACCGCATCCTCGGAGACGAACGCAACTATGCCGGCACCAGTTTCATCGGCCTGGAGGACTTCGGCCGCTATCAGTACGGCTCGCCGCTGCTGAATGTCAGCTTCGATCCAGGCATCCCGGAAGAGTTGGCCAGTTACAGCCACGATGACGACGGCCGGCTGGCAAGCAAGGAAATGCTCATCCGGGATGGCGTGCTCCTGCGCCCGCTCGGCGGCGCCCTGTCCCAGCAACGCAGCGGCCTGCCGGGCGTGGCCAACAGCCGGGCGAGCAGCTGGAATCGCGCCCCCATCGACCGCATGGCCAATCTCAACCTGGAGCCGGGCGACCAGAGCCTGACCCAGCTCATCGGCGGCATCGAGCGCGGCGTCCTGATGAGCACCAATCGCTCCTGGTCCATCGATGACGCCCGTAACAAGTTCCAGTTCGGCTGCGAGTGGGGTCGGCTGATCGAGGATGGCGAACTCCGGGGCGTGGTAAAGAACCCCAACTATCGCGGGGTTTCCGCGCAGTTCTGGCGCAACCTCGCCGCAGTGGGCAATGCCAGCACCTTCGAGGTCCATGGCACGCCCTATTGCGGCAAGGGCGAGCCGAACCAGGTGGTGCGCGTGGGCCATGCCTCGCCCGCATGCGTCTTCAGACAAGTGGAAGTCTTTGGAGGAGCCCAGTGATGGCTGACGCAGAATCCCGCTTCACCGCCCTGGCCGAAAGCCTGAACGCCAACCTGCAGGCCGGCGAGGATTTCAGCCTCTGGTACAGCGGCGAGGAGTCCGAGTTCATTCGTTTCAACCGTGCCCAGGTGCGCCAGGCGGGGCACGTGACCCAGGGCACCGGCCGCCTGCGGCTGATCCGCGACGATCGCAGCGCGGAGATCGCCATCGCGTTATCCGGCGATCCGGAAAGCGACCGCCAGCATCTGGCCGAAGGCCTGGTGCAGCTGCGCCTGGTGATCTGCCAGTTGCAGCCGGACCCTTACCTGCAAGTGGAGCGCTCCGCCTGGCATCGTCGTTCGGTAGACGAAGCCACCCTTCCCGACTGCGCCAGCGTGCTGGCCGGGATCGACGAAGCGGCCAACGGCCTCGACCTGGTGGGTATCTACGCCGCCGGCCCGTTGTACCGGGGTTTCGCCAATAGCTTCGGCGCCCTCGGATGGCACGCAGCACACTGCTTCAACTTCGACTGGAGCCTGTTCCACGCCAATCACCAGGCGGTGAAGGCCGATTACGCCGGCGCACGCTGGGACGCCAATGAGTTTGCCAGTCGCTTCGACAATGCCCGCCGGCAACTGGAGTATCTGGGCAAGCCAGTGCGTCACCTGCACCCCGGCGACTACCGCGCCTACCTGGCCCCGGCCGCCCTGGACGAAGTGTTGGGCATGCTCTCCTGGACTGGTTTTTCAGCCCGCGCCCTGGCCAACAAGGAAAGCCCTCTGCAGCGCCTGCATGACGGCAACGCCCACTTGAGTCCGCTACTCAACCTCGACGAACAGGTTGCCGGCGCCCTGGCCCCGGCCTTCGGCCCAGAGGGAGCCCCGCGCAGCGATGTGTCACTGGTGCGCGGCGGCAAGCTCACCGGGCAACTGGTCTATCCCCGCAGCGCGCGCGAATACGACCTGCAGGCCAACTGCGCCGACGCCAACGAAGCCACCCAGTCACTGGTGATGGGCGCTGGCACGCTTCCCCTGGAAAACGTGCTGGAGCGCCTTGGTAACGGTCTCTACATCGGCAATCTCTGGTACCTGAACTGGTCCGACCTGCCTGCCGCACGCATGACCGGCATGACCCGCTTCGCCACATTCTGGGTGGAAGACGGCCAGATCCAGGCGCCAGTGGACACCATGCGTTTCGATGACAGCCTGTTCAACCTGCTCGGCGACCAGTTGGAAGAGCTGACCCAGGAGCGACAGTTGCGCTTGTCCAACAGCACCTACGGCGAGCGCCAGACCTGGTCGGCACTGCTGCCGGGAGCACTGGTCAGAAACCTGAAACTGACGCTGTAGCCCTGCCCTGTGGGAGCGATTTCAATCGCGAATGAATTCGCTCCCACAGATCAGCCTTACCCCCACAGCGCGCAAGAAAAAAGGGAGGCCATTGGCCTCCCTTCTTCATTTCATCTTGCCTTACAGGGCAGCGATGGCAGCCGCGTAGTTCGGCTCGTCGGCGATTTCGCCTACCAGCTCGCTATGCAGCACCTTGTCGTTCTCGTCCAGAACCACTACGGCACGGGCGGCAATGCCAGCCAGCGGGCCGTTGGCGATGGCGACGCCGTAGTCCTTGAGGAAGCTGGCACCGCGCATGGTGGACAGGTTCACCACGTTCTCCAGGCCTTCGGCGCCGCAGAAGCGCTTCTGGGCGAACGGCAGGTCGGCGGAGATGCACAGCACCACGGTGTTCGCCAGTTTGCTGGCCTCGACGTTGAACTTGCGCACGGACGTGGCGCAGGTCGGAGTGTCAACGCTCGGGAAGATGTTGAGCACCTTGCGCTTGCCGCTCAGGCTGGCCAGGGTCACGTCGGACAGGTCGCCGCCAACCAGACTGAAGGCCGGGGCTTGCTGGCCTTTCTGCGGCAGTTGGCCGTCAACGTTGATCGGATTGCCCTTGAGGGTTACTTGAGCCATTGCATGGGTCCTTGTTTCAGGTGGTGTTGTAGTAAAGCGCTGAGTTAATCACGGGTCAGGGAAAATGTCCTGACTTTTGAGTCAGCCCGGCGCGGGAGAATTCGACTGGATGCTAGCGCATCCCAACTACTGGATGAATGCAGGGTGGATGTCGTTTTTTGCATCCATCAATGGTTGCCAATTCAGGCTTCTATGGTGGATCGATGAAGCGTGATCCACCCTTGGATGCCCATCTCAAGGGCCGCGTTCAGAAATCCCGCTTGTAGAAGAGATCCAGTGAACTCGCCAAGCCACTGGCGGCCTCCAGGTAAAGACGCTTGGTCAGCTCGTAGCGCAGCGCCACCACGCTGGTGGAGTCCACCACCCCGAGTCCGTAACGGATGCTCAGGCGATCGGTAATCTGCCCCAGGGCGCCATCATCATCGAGTTGAAGGTCCTTGAGGCCGAGACTCTGGGCCAGTTCGCTGGTCAACGAAGCACTCCCGGAAAGGCCCATGGCCAATGCCGCGCGGCCCACGGCGTTGCCGTCACCTTCACTGGTGTTCATCGGCCGGCCGAGAATCAGATAGGACAGCGCCTGCTCCTGGCTCATGGCCGGATTGGAGAACACTTCGGTAGCGGGTTCGTCGGCACGACCATTCAGCCGCACGCCTGCAGTGACGTCGCCAATGACGCGGACGGCTTCCACATCCAGGTAGGGCTGATCCAGCGGGCCGGCGAACAGCAGACGCGCACGGCGCAGGTCGAGGCGCTGGCCATACGCCCGATAACGACCGTTCTTCAGTACCAGCTCACCGTTGCCAGTGAGGTTGTCGCCAACCTTGAGATGCCCCTGGAGGTCTGCGGTCAGGCCGAAGCCGGAAAACTGCAGGCGGTCCTGGCCGACTTCCACATCCACGTTCATGGCCATCTGCAGCGGCTGTTGCTCTGCCTCCTGCTCGCCGACCACACGGGCATCCGGGGAGACCTTGACCGCTTGCGGCGGCAGCTCGCGGACTTTGATCTTGCCTCGCGGCACCTGCACCTTGCCACTCACGGAGAGGCGATCACCGGACAGTCCGATGTTCAAGTCCGGCTCCACTTCCAGGTTGGCGTAAGGTTCCACCACCAGCGGCAGGCGAGTGCCACGCAACGCGAGATCGAGGTCCAGACCCTGATCCCAGGCGAGACTGCCGGACAGGCTGCCCTGGCCTTGCTCGCCACTGCGCCATTGCCCGCTCAGTTCCATGTTCTCGCCGGCGATTCGTGCGTCCAGGCCCAGGTTCTCGAAGCTCATGGGCAGGTCGCCACCACCGATTCGACCATCCGCCAGTCGCAAGTTGCCCAGGACATAGGGAGCCTGCAGGGTACCGCTCAGGCTGCCGGCACCTTCAAGGCGGCCTTCAAGGCTTTCCACCTTGGGTACGAAGGGACGCAGCACCGCAAGGTCCAGTCCGTCCAGGCGGAACTGTCCGGACAGCGGTTTGTTCGCAGGACGCGGATCGATTCGCGCATCCAGCTGCAATTCGCCAAGGCCTTGACCCTGGAAGCTCAGCTGGTTGTCGATTCGCTGTGGACGCAGGGTGCTATCGAGCAGCAGGCGCTGGTAGGGGAAATCGACCCAGCGATCTTCTTCCTTCAGGCGCAGCACGCCGCTCCCGGCGTCCAGGGTGATCTGGCCGTTCGGGCCGCTTGCGGGCAGGTCGAGCTTGAGGTCGCCGTTGAGTTGGCCCTGCCAGGCGAAGTCCTCTGGTAACCAGCGCGCGAGGCTGGCCAGGGGGAAGTCGCGCAGGCGGTAATCCAGCTTTGGCTCAGGCATCAGGCGCTGTTCCCCGCCGCAGAGGCTCGCCGGGCCCGAGCGCCAGCAATGGGCGCCGAAGTTCAGCTTGCCGTCGGCCAGTCGCTCCAGTCGCGCAGGGGCTTCCAGGCGCCAGTCCTGGCCACCGGCCTGGACTTCCCCCCGGGCAAGGCGACCGCGCCAGTTGCCGCCGTCCAGCTTGCCATCCAGGGCCAACAGCAGATCGAGCATCGGCCCCTTGAGGTTCATTTCGAGTTGCTGGCGTATCCGGTCGCCAGAACCGTCAGCCGTGAGCGTGCCGAACTCGTTGTCACCGGAAGCGAGGCCATCCACCTGCAACTGCACGCGGCCACGTTGGGCGGCGTCGAGCTGGGCATCCAGCTTCAGCTTGTCGAGGCGGTTGTCGCCCTGCCCCATCCGTTCACCGGTCAGTGCCAGCTTGCCCTGCGGCGCTTTCAGCGTGCCAGCGAGGTCGAGGCGCCCCTGGACCTTGCCGAAGAGTTTCGGCCAGAGCTGCCCAAGACGATTCAGGGCCAGGTCGAGATGGCCGCTGAGCTTCTGGTCCAACTGCCCTCGCCCCTCGATCCGGTTGTCACCCAGGCGCGCCTGCAGTGCATTGAGCAGCCAGCGCTCGCCGGCACCTTCGGCCTTGGCCTGAAGCACAGCCGGCTGGCCGCGCAGCTGGCCATTGAGGTCGAGGTCGGCATTCAGCTCCAGTCGCTGGTCGCGCCAAGCCCCCCTTGATTGCAGCTTGCCAGCCAGTTTGCCGGGCAGTTCGGCCAGCCAGTAGGAAGGGTCCAGCTCGCTCAGGGCCAGTTGGCTGTCCCAGCCTACGCCGTTGGCGAAATCAACTTTCACCTGGCCCTGCGCCCGCCCCCGCCCGGCTTTAAGCAGCAGGTCGGGCAGGTTGACGCTGGCGAGGTCTCCAACCACCGGACTGCCAATGCTGAAGTCGCCCGCCGGCCCCTTGAGGCTGGCTTCGAACCTGCCCTCATAGCGCGACGCGGCATAGCGCGCCTCGGCATCGAGCTGATGCAGCTCCACTGGCGGAGGTTGCTCCTGGGGGAACAGCCGTTGCCAGGGGAAATCACGCCATTGCAGGCGGCTGTCGATGGCCAGCTCCTGCTGCCAGTCGACCCGCCCCTGCAGCGCCAGGGTCTGCTGGGCATCACCAGTGAGCAGTAGCTGCTGGATGTCCGCGCCGTTGGCATCGACTCGCCCAGCCAAGTCCAGCGCTACGGCGCCACCTTCACCCGGGAGGCTGGCCTTGCCCTGCACGGCGTAACCCGCCTGGAGATCGCCCTTGGCGTCCAGGACCACCTGGTTGAGGGTCAGGGTATCCGGCAGCTCTGTGCTGGCCTTGAAACCATCGGCCCGCAGGGTGGCGCTGGCCGGCAGGTTCTCCGCCAGGGGGCGCAGCTCGCCGTCGAGGCGGCCGTTGAGGTAGCCACTGCTATCGGCCTGGAGCCGGATCGCTGACTGCAGCTCGCCGTCCGCCTTCAGCATCAGCGTCCACGGTCCCTCTCCCGGCGCGGGTAGCTGCAGGCTGCCCTGCAGGGCCAGGGGCCAATTACCTTCGGGGTGCAGCCTGCCGTGGAGATCCAGGGCCAGATCATCGCGGCGCAGCTTGAGACGTTCGAGGTTCACGCCATCCGCTTGCCATCGCGCAACCAGCTCCAGCTGCTGCAGCTGGTCATTGCCGTCGAGCAGAAAGCGGCCAATTCGCGCTTGCCTGACTTCCAGCGCCAACGGTAAACGCAGCGCCGGCAGACTGATGGGGCCGCCGCTTTCTACATCCCGGGTGGGAGGCAGATCGAGGTGAATGCTGTCGCTGGACAGCTCGTTGATGCAGAGGGTGCGACGCAGCAGACAGGCGGGATTCCAGTCCAGCATTGGCGCTTCCAGTTTCAGGACGGTGCCATCCTGCTGCCACGACATTCGGGTGGCACTCCAGCGGCCACCCAGGGTGCCTCTGTAGTCGTCCACTTCCAGTCCCGGCAGTTGGCCCAGGGCCCAGCGGCCACCGGCTTCGGTGAACAGCAGTGCTGCCGGAATCGCCACCGCCGCCGCAAGAACAGCGGCCAGCCCCGCAAGGCCGTACTTCACACTGTGCCTCACAGCTCGGGCCCCATGGAGAAGTGGATACGGAAGCCGCCTGGATCATCCAGGGCCTTGGCCACGTCCAGGCGAATGGGCCCCACCGGAGAAACCCAGCGCACGCCAATGCCGGCGCCGGTCTTCATCGCCGCATTGAGGGAATCCATGGCATTGCCACGGTCGACGAACGCCGCCAGACGCCACTTCTCGGCGACCGGATACTGGTACTCGGCGCTGCCCACCAGCAGGTAGCGGCCGCCAACCTTGTTGCCGCTGCTGTCTTCCGGCGAAAGGGTCTGGTAGTCATAGCCGCGCACGCTCTGGTCGCCACCGGCGAAGAAGCGCAGGGACGGCGGGATGGCGTCGAAATCAGTGGTGGCGATGCCGCCCGCCTGCACCCGGCCCAGCACGCGATGGCCACCGGGCAAGGTGTAGAGCCCCTTGGCCATGGCGCTGGCATAGGTGAAGTCGGTGTCTGAGAGGATGCCCTCCTTGGCGCCACGCACGTCGAACTGCAGCGAATAGCCACGATTGGGGTCGAGCTTGTTGTCACCGCGGGTTACGCCGTAGCTGATACCGGGAATGAGGGAGCTGCTGCGCCCGTCGTCGCTGCCATCGCCGAAGTCGAAGGTTTCCTGCTCCCAGCGCAGCGAGACCACCCGTTGCCAGTCGCTGGGCAGCTTGGACTGCCACTGGCCCCCGATGGTGAAGCGCCGACTGTCCACGTCCACCAGGTTTTCCCGTTGCAGGCCGGTAGAGAAGCGCAGCGTGTCAGTGAGCGGCGGGTCCAGGGGAATCTCGTACCAGGTGCCGACGCTCTGTCGTACCGGCGACACTTCGGTCTCGGCGCCCAGGCGGTGGCCCTGCCGGTTGATCCAGTGGCGGGTCCAGTTGGCACGGGCACGCGGGCCCACGTCGGTGGAAAAACCGATGCCCAGGCCAACGGTACGCGGCTTCACCGTCGCCAGTTTCACCTTCACGGGAATCACCTGGCCGGCGCCCTTCACCGGGCTGGCATCCACCCGGACCTCGTCAAAGTAGCCGCTGGCCTGCAGATGTTGACTGAGCTTGGCGACCTGGTCGGAGTCGTAGGGCGTGTTGGCTGGAAATGGCACCAGACGTGCCAGCAGATCGGGGTCGAATGGAGTATCGCCATCGAAACTGACAGCACCCAGGCTGTAGCGCGGACCGCTGTCATAGATGAGCTCGATATCCGCCACCCCGGCGCGCGGGTCGATATCCAGTCGCTGACGCTTGAAGCGTCCGTCGAAGAAGCCGTAGCGCAGTCCCTGATTCTGGATCAGTTTCTTGGCGTCCTCGTAGGCGCCGTGGTTGAGTTGCGCACCGGTTTTCAGCGCCTTGCTATCGGGAACGCGAAACGCCTTAAGCGCGCCGGCCTCGCCCTCGATCCGCACCACTACGTTGCGCAGCCGCACCGGCTCACCGGGAACCACCAGCAGGTGCAGGGCGGGGTCCTTGCCACCTTCGACGCGGCTGTCGATCCCGGCCTGGTAATAGCCGAGCGCCTGAGCGGCCTGGCGCGCCTGGTCCTCGGCTGAACGCCGGAAACGTCGCAGGTCTTCTTCCTTGCGGTCGCCAAGGGCGCCGATATAGGCCTCGATATTGGCCTTCAACGGCGCATTGGCAGGTTCGACTTTCACGTCCAGCCTGGCCTTGGCCAGCGCCAGAGTGCTTGTGCAGAGCAGGACCAACAGCAGCGGCCCGCGCAATCCTTGGCAGAAATTCATGGGGCGAAATCCTACCACGGCATTTCGCCCTTTCTGTCGGAAATGCGAATCAGCCGCTAGCCCGCATCACCGGCCGCGGATTGGGGTGGAAGAAGACATGCTCGACCACCGGACCCAAGGCGACCTCTCCCACCTCCTCGTACCCCTGACGCTTGTAAAACTCCAGGTAACGGACGTTGCCGGTGTCCAGCACGACCCCCTGGGAGCCATCGTCCTCGGCGCACCAGTTGTGCAAGGCCTCCAGCAGCTTTTCACCGAGATGCCGCCCCTGGAACTCCGGATGGATGCCGAGCAACGGCAGCACGTGATAAGGCCCCGGAGGCAGGCAGGCGAGCACAGCGTCGTGGTAATCGAGATAGCGGCGGGTGCAGCGGAATCCGGTGGTGAGCAGCATGCGTAGCCGCCAGCCCCAGCTTTCGGTGATGTCCAGGCGGCGCTGTGGAGGCGCGATCAGGGCTATGCCCACCAGGCGCTCCTCGATCAGCAGGCCGATGGCCGGCAGGTCCTCAAGGAAATGCTGTTGCACCAGTTCTCGTACCGTGGCACGTACCCGCTGGTCGTAGCCGGGACGCTCGGCCTCGAACAGATAGGCGAAGGTAGGTTCATGGCGGTAGGCGTGGTACAGCAGGGAACGTGCTTCGCGGGCGTAACCGCCGTCCAGCAGACGCACCTCGACCGGCGCGGTGGGGATGTAACCGGGCATTCACGGCACCTCTTTTGTTATGGGTTCTATCGGGCCAAGAAGGAAATTAGCACCAGATTCCGGGCCCAGCCATGCCTGCTGGCCGGGCGGCCAACCATCGGCTAGCATCGCGTTTTTGCCAGGATGCCTTCGCGATGAAGATCGTTTCTTTCAATATCAATGGCCTGCGGGCACGCCCCCACCAGCTCGAAGCGCTGATCGCCAAGCACCAGCCGGACGTGATCGGCCTGCAGGAAACCAAGGTCGCCGACGAGCAGTTCCCGGAAGCGGAAATCCGCCAACTCGGCTACCACGTGCACTACCACGGCCAGAAAGGGCACTACGGCGTCGCCCTGCTCTCCCGCCAGGAGCCGATTTCCCTGTTCAAGGGCTTCCCGAACGACGGCGAGGAAGCCCAGCGCCGCTTCATCTACGGCACCTTTGCCGATGCCCATGGCAACCCGGTGACCGTAATGAACGGCTACTTCCCGCAGGGCGAAAGCCGCGACCATCCGGTCAAGTTCCCCGCCAAGGAACGCTTCTACGCCGACCTGCAAGTGCTGCTGGAGCAGCAATTCCAACCGAGCCAGCAACTGGTGGTGATGGGCGACATCAACATCTCGCCGGAAGACTGCGACATCGGCATCGGCGAAGAGAACCGCAAGCGCTGGCTGAAGACCGGCAAATGCAGCTTCCTGCCGGAAGAGCGCGAATGGCTCGCGCGCCTGAAGAACTGGGGCCTGGTGGACAGCTTCCGCCACCTCAACCCCGAGGTGAATGACCGCTTCAGCTGGTTCGACTACCGCAGCCGCGGATTCGAAGATGAACCCAAGCGCGGCCTGCGTATCGACGTGATTCTCGCCACCAGCCCGCTGCAGGCACGCATCAAGGACGCTGGCATCGACTACGACCTGCGCGGCATGGAAAAACCGTCGGATCATGCGCCCATCTGGCTGGAACTGGCCTGACCCCGCAGGCTGTCGCCGAAGGGCGCCGGCCTTGAGCCCGCACACGAAAAAGGCCCATCGATGATGGGCCTTTCTTCTTTCAGCGCCTGTTTGCTCAGGCCTCTTTCACCATCCGGGTCGCACCTACCCGCATGATGGTTTCGATGGCCCGTTGCAGGGCATGCTCCGAATCATAGAGGTGGCTCCGGACGATCACCTCCTTGTTGGCTGCGCGCAGCTTGAAGTAGTTCTTGCCGCTGGAATCGATGCGCCGTACGAAGCGCTCCTCATGCACGCAATTCTCGCGAAAACGGGCCATGGCCTCCTCTGCAGTGCCACGGTCTTCATGGATGCCGGTATCCACAAGGGTTTGCGCGTCGGCCGCCTTCAAACGCAGGCGCCAGGTGCCACCAGTGTTCTTGCGCAGCTCGAACCAACCACTCATCTCAAACACTCCTTGAACAAGTAAGGGATGCGCTTAATGCGCCAACTCGAAGCACCTCTCACGGGGCGTTTCGGGCAGCGGGATACCCTACCCCCTGGCAGATTTCCGGGTTGCAGGAACGGACTTATAGCGTTGTAGGAATACCCCTGGGCAGTCGAGGCGAAAGAGCCTCAAGGTTGGAAAAGGCCCAAGGCAGAGCGCCTTGTCATATCTCCGTCACCCGGCTGACTTAATCTCGCGGCTCCTTTCACTCCCTATGTACAAGGTGTCTGCCCATGCCGCGCGCCATGACCGCCAGCGACAAGGACATGTGGGGCCGTGCCCTCAGCATGTTGCTGCTCGGTTTCATCTGCTATGCCTTCCCCTGGTCGGTGTTCGCCGCCCAGCCCGAGACCGTCCTGCGCATCCAGGGCTCCAATACGATCGGTGCCAAACTGGGCCCGGCTCTGGTCAAGGGCATGCTGGAAGAGGAAGGACTGCGCGGCGTGCACCAGACGCCCGGCGACCGGGAAAACGAAGTGCATATCGTGGCTCATGATGCCCAGGGCAAGGAGATCCAGGTGGAGCTGGCCGCCCATGGCTCGTCCACCGGTTTCGTCGCACTCAAGGACAGCAGCGCCGACCTCGCCGCCTCTTCACGCCCTATCAAGGATGCCGAGGCCCAGGAACTGTCCACTTTCGGCGACCTGCGCAGCCAGTACGCCGAGCAAGTGATCGCCATCGACGGCCTCGCCATCATCCTGCATCCGGGCAATCCGCTGCGCGCCCTGACCACCGCCCAACTGGCCGCGGTATTCGCCGGCGAGGTGAAAACCTGGGAAGAGCTCGGCGGCAAGGGTGGCGCCATCCATCTTTATGCCCGCGATGACCAGTCGGGCACCTACGACACCTTCAAGGAACTGGTGCTGGCCCGCCAGGGCAAGACGCTGGCCAACACGGCCCAGCGCTTCGAATCCAATGACAAGCTTTCCGCCGCCGTCAGCACCGATCCGCAAGGTATCGGCTTCGTCGGCCTCGCCTCGATCAACCAGGCCCGCGCCCTGGCCATCGCCGACGGTGATTCCCAGGCGATGCCCCCCAGCGCCGAGCTGATCGCCACCGAAGACTATCCGCTGTCGCGTCGCCTGTTCCTTTATATGAGGCCAGGCGAACAGAACCGCTGGGCCAAGTCGCTGGTGCACTTCGCCCAGAGCGCTCGCGGCCAGGCGATCGTCGACCAGAGTGGCTTCGTCGCCCAACAGGTCCAGGCAATCAAGGTCCAGGCCCAAAAGGACATGCCGGAGAACTACCGCGAACTGGCCAGCAACGCCCAGCGGCTATCGGTGAATTTCCGCTTCCAGGAAGGCAGCGCCAACCTCGACAACAAGGCCCAGCGCGATGTGCAACGCGTGCTGGACTACCTGAAGCAGACCAGCAAACTGGAGCAGAAAGTCGTACTGGTAGGCTTCGGCGATCCCAAGGCCGACCCGCAACGGGCTGAGCTGCTGTCCAAGCTGCGAGCCATGGCCGTTCGCCGCGAACTGGTCAAGGGCGGCGTCGTCCTGAAGGATGTGACTGGGCTTGGCGACGAACTGCCGGTGGCGGCCAACACGGCCGAAGAGGGACGGATTCGCAACCGTCGAGTGGAAGTCTGGGTGTATTGACCGAGGCAGAAGGATCGTAGGAGCGAGCTTGCGCGCGAACAGTCCTAGCGCGATCTTTCGCGAGCAAGCTCGCTCCTGCAGGAAATCCGAGCCCCCTCTCCCAAACGGGAGGGGGGCCTCGCCGCATCAGAAGTCGAAGCGGGTGGTCAGCATGAAGTTACGCGGGTCGCCGTAGAAACCACCGTCATAGAAGCCCAGGTTGCTGAAGTACTTCTTGTCGGTGAGGTTGTTGCCGTTGAGGGTGACGGACAACTGTTCGGTGACCTGGTACTTCGCCATGGCATCCAGCACCCAGTAACTTTCCTGGGTGTACTCGTAGTCGCTGGCGTTGGTCGCCGGGTTCCAGATGTCCTTCCAGATCTTGCTCTGCCAGCTGGCCGAACCACCGATGGTCAGCTTGTTGAACTGGCCCGGCAGGCGGTAGCTGGTGGACACGCGGAACATGTCTTCCGGCTCAGTGGTGGAGATCTTGTCGTCATCCCCATCGCGCGTGATGCGGTGGGTGTAGCCACCCTGCACGTTCCAGTCCGGCATCAACTCGCCGGCGACTTCGAGCTCGAAGCCCTTGGTCTTGGCGCCCTGCACCGCTCGGTAAATGGACTTGTTGGTTGCCAGGTCGAAGCCGATTTCTTCAGCCAGGTTGTCCTGCTTGACCTCGAAGATCGCCGCGCTGGCGTTAAGGCGCCCGTCGAAGAGTTCCGCCTTCAGGCCCAGTTCGTAGGCATCACCCTCTTCCGGCTCGATGGCCTTGCCGTTGGCATCCTGCTCACTCTCATGAGGCTTGAAGATGCTGGTGTAGCTGGCATAGACCGAGTAGGTGTCGTTGAGGTCGTAGACCACGCCGGCGTAAGGAACCACTACGCCGGTTTCACGCAGGCTCTGCAACTTGGCGCTCTGGCCCGAGGTCAGGTCGGTGCCAGTGCTGTCCAGCTTCCAGTTGGAAACGCGGGTGCCAAGGATGATCGACAGATCGTCGGTCGGCTTGAAGCGGCTGGTCAGGTAGGCGGCAGACTCTTTCAGCTCGGTCTTGACCTTGGACTGCGGGTTGCCCCAGTCGGGCTCGGGGAAGTCGCCGTTCCAGCCAAAGACGCTCGGCGCGGCGTCGAAGAAGAACGGCCAGTTGGTTTCGTCCGACTCAATGTCGCGATGGGACAGGCCGACCACCAGCTCATGCTCACGTCCCAGTAGCTGGAACGGACCGCTGGCGTACAGGTCGTAGGCGTTCTGGCTGGTCTCGTAGTCGTACTTGCCGCGCCAGACGAACATACCAGTGCCGTCTACCGGATTCGGGTTGCCGCTGGCGGCCGAACCCAGGGTGATGGGCGAATCAGTCTCGGTGCGACTGATCGAGGCCTTCACCATCCAGTCGTAGGCAAGGCGCTGCTCCAGGGTCACGAAGGCGTTGTCGGTGGTGTTGTCCCACTGACTCCACTTGGTGCCTGGATTGTGCGAACGGGACATGTTGATTTCGTTGCCATTGCTGTCGAGCAGCGGCACCGAGGAGCCCCAGGAGGAGCCATCCGGGCGGTTGGTCTGGCGGCTGACGCCAGCACTCAGGAGAGTGTCTTCGGTGATATCTGTTTCGAGAATGCCGTAGAACACCTGCTTCTTCTCGGACAAGTGATCCATGAACGAATGACCATCCTCATAGGCGGTGACGAAACGCCCACGCACGTTGCCTTGCGGGGTCAGCGAACCGCCGATGTCGAACTCACTGCGGTAGGTATCCCAGCTGCCAGCGCCGGCGGAGATGTAGCCGGAGAGTTCCTTGGTCGGACGCTTGCGCACCAGGTTGACGGTGGCCGAGGGGCTGCCGAAGCCACTGAGCAGGCCTGTGGAGCCCTTGAGGACTTCCACGCGGTCGTAGATCACCATGTCCGCCTGGTCGATGCCGTTGCCGAAGCGGAAAGCCGCCGGGATGCCATCGATCTGGAAGTTGTCGATCTCGAAGCCACGGGACTTGAAGCTGGCGCGGCTGCTGTCGAGCTTGTTGATGGTGATGCCGGGAGTCTTCGACAGCACATCGCCGATGCTGGTCAGGTACTGGTCATCCATCTGTTGACGGGTGATGACGCTGATCGACTGCGGAGTCTCGCGAGGCGACAGCGACAGCTTTGTGGCGGTACGCGTCGAGCCGGTGGTGTAGGAACCGGTACCCTCGGTGGTTTCCCCGAGGCGGTTATCGGTGATGGACGTAGCCACCAGTTCCAGCGATCCGTTGCCTTCCTGCTCTTCGGCCAGCACTGCAACTGCCTGCAACGCCAGGGCCACGCCCAGGATCGCCACGGACAACGGATGACGCTTGAGCCGCGCGACACCGGCATCCCCAGCCGTTTCCGTCACATTGAACGCATTTTGCTGTTGCACTCTCAAACCCCTTGGATGGTCTGTCTTGTTGGCTGGCTAACCAACGGTCTTCTTCTTTTTTTCGTGCGGTGCACGTCACTCGCATTCGCACCGTCAACCGTGCAGGTGCGATCGCATCTGACGGCGGATGCGGAAATTACCATCAAATAGTAATTGCTTACACCTGCACTTATGATTCATTCGCATGTAATTCTTGGAGATTTCTCACAAGGGGCAAAGAATTGTTACAGCGGCTCCGTTCCTCCCATACCCGGCCACCGGTAGGCTTTCCCATGTGACGCCGGGCCCCTCTGACGGCTTGCCAGCCGCCATGTCGGAGTCACGTTTCATCAACGACATAAGGAGGGGCTCATGGCAGCTCTGCACGCGTTTCTCACAGCCGACTTCCTCGGCACCGCCACCTGGTTGTGGCTCGTCTTCCTCGCAATAGTCCTCGCCTTGCTGGTCTTCGACCTCGGGGTGCTGCACCGTGACCAGCACGAAATCGAGGTACGCGAAAGCCTGCTGCTCTATGGCGGCTATTTCAGCGTGGGTGTGCTGTTTGGCGTCTGGGTGTGGTTCGAGCTGGGCGCACAGAGCGCCCTTGAGTTCTACACCGGCTTCCTGGTCGAACAGTCCTTGTCCATGGACAACGTCTTCGTCATGGCCATGATCTTCGGCTTCTTCGCCATCCCTCGCCGTTATCAGCACCGCGTGCTGTTCTGGGGCATCCTCGGCGTGGTGGTGCTACGCGCCATCATGATCGGTCTGGGTAGCGCGCTGGTGAAGGAGTTCGACTGGATCCTCTACGTGTTCGGCGCCTTCCTGCTGTTCACCGGCGTGAAGATGCTTTTCACCAGGGAAGAGGCCCACCCGGACCTCGCCAACAACCCGGTGCTGAAATTCGTCCGCCGCCACATCCGCGTGACCGACGATCTGCATGGCTCGCACTTCTTCGTGCGTCTGAAGCAGGTTGGCGAGAGCAAGCCCATGCTCTACGCCACACCGTTGTTCCTGGCCCTGGTGCTGATCGAGCTGGCTGACCTGGTATTCGCGGTGGACAGCGTCCCGGCGATATTCGCCATCACCCAGGACCCGTTCATCGTCTACACCTCGAACATCTTCGCCATCCTCGGTCTGCGTGCCCTGTACTTCGCCCTTGCGGCACTGATGCACCGCTTCGTCTACCTGAAGTACGCCCTGGCCCTGGTACTGATCTTCATCGGCGGCAAGATTTTCCTGCACGGATTCATCGGCAAGATTCCCCCGCTGCTGTCCCTTGGCGTAACCTTCGGTCTACTTGCCGGCGGCGTGCTCCTGTCCCTGTTGAAAACACGCGACCGCCCGGCCAAAGCCTCGGGAGACCTGGAGAAACATGGATGAAGTGCGGATCGAACCCTTCGAGAAAAGCGGCCGTGTCTACTGGCGGGTGCGCCTTGGGCATCGCAGCCTGACCTTCCAGGAGGAACTGGCCGCCCGCGCATTCGCCGCCCAGTTGCACCTGCGGATGGGCTGGCTGAAGGCCAGGAACCCGGTGCCTGAGAAGGATTGATACGACCGGCGCATCAACGATGGATGTGAGAAACGAAAAGGCCCGCATAATGCGGGCCTTTTCATTTCAGGCGATCACTGACCGCTGCGCAGCATTTCCTTCGGCACGTACTTGCCGATCTCGAACTTGCCGATGGCTGCACGATGCACTTCGTCCGGGCCGTCGGCCAGGCGCAGCGTGCGCTGCATGGCGTACATGTAGGCCAGTGGGAAGTCATTGGAAACACCGGCGCCGCCGTGGATCTGGATGGCGCGGTCGATCACCCGCAGGGCGACGTTGGGCGCGACGACCTTGATCTGGGCTATCTCACTCTTGGCCACCTTGTTGCCGACGGTGTCCATCATGTACGCCGCCTTCAGGGTCAGCAGGCGGGCCATGTCGATCTCCATCCGCGAGTCGGCGATCTTGTCGACGTTGCCACCCAGGCGGGCCAGCGGACGGCCGAAGGCGGTACGGCTGACGGCGCGCTTGCACATCAGTTCCAGGGCGCGCTCGGCCATGCCGATGGAGCGCATGCAGTGGTGGATACGACCCGGGCCGAGGCGGCCCTGGGCGATCTCGAAGCCACGGCCTTCTCCCAGCAATACGTTCTCGTAGGGCACTCGGACGTTCTCGAAGACCACTTCGGCATGGCCGTGCGGCGCGTCGTCATAGCCGAATACCGGCAGCGGGCGCAGGACCTTCACGCCGGGAGCGTCCAGGGGCACCAGGATCATCGAGTGCTGCTGGTGGCGCGGCGCATCCGGGTTGGACAGGCCCATGAAGATGAGGATCTTGCAGCGCGGATCGCAAGCACCCGAGGTCCACCATTTACGGCCATTGATGACCCACTCGTCACCTTGGCGCACAGCGCGCGCTTCCATGTTGGTGGCGTCGGAAGAAGCCACGCCCGGCTCGGTCATGGCGAACGCCGAGCGGATCTCGCCACGCAGCAGCGGTTCCAGCCACTGGCGCTTGTGTTCTTCGCTGCCGTATCGCACCAGCACTTCCATGTTGCCGGTGTCCGGCGCGGAGCAGTTGAACGGCTCCGGGCCCAGCAGCGAGCGGCCCATGATCTCAGCCAGCGGCGCGTACTCCATGTTGGTCAGGCCGGCGCCGTACTCGGACTCCGGCAGGAACAGGTTCCACAGCCCTTCCGCCTTCGCCTTGGCTTTCAGCTCTTCCATGATCGCAGTGGGCTGCCAGCGGTCGCCTTCGGCAACCTGCTGCTCGAATACCGGCTCGGCCGGATAGACATAGGCGTCCATGAATGCGGTGACGCGTTCACGCAGTTCCTGGACCTTCGGGGAATAGGCGAAATCCATGCGGGGCTACCTTTTTGCGGGTCTGTTTGTGAGGTCTGGTAAGGATGCTAGAACAGGGCGTAAGATTTCCCTAGTCTATTTTCGGCATCTATGAACATTCATCACCGATATATGATCCGCTGATAAAAACAACTTTCAGGAGCACGCCCGGCATGAATTTGAACAAGGTAGACCTCAACCTCTTCATCGTCTTCGACGCCATCTATACCGAGGCCAACCTGACCCGCGCCGGCCAGATCGTGGGCATCACCCAACCTGCCGTCTCCAACGCCCTCGCCCGCCTGCGCGAGACCTTCAACGACCCGCTGTTCGTGCGCACCGCCCAGGGTATGGTGCCCACGCCCATGGCGCAGAACATCATCGGTCCGGTGCGCAATGCCCTGCAGTTGTTGCGCGTCTCGGTACAGGAAAGCCGCACCTTCAACCCATTGCAGGCGAACAAGACCTACCGCATCAGCATGACCGACCTCACCGAGACGGTGATCCTGCCGCCGCTGTTCCAGCGCCTGCGCCGACTGGCGCCCACGGTGCAGATCGAAAGCTTCCTGGCCAAGCGCCGGGAAACCACCAAGGAACTGGCCGCAGGCCGCCTGGACTTCGCCGTGGACGCCCCGCTGAACACCGACCCGCAGGTGCGTCACGTCAAGCTCATGGAAGACCGCTACGTCTGCGCCATGCGCCGTGGCCACCCGCTGGCCAAGGACAAGATCAGCCTGGACGAGTACCTCTCGCTGTCACACATCCACATTTCCAGCCGCCGCAGCGGCCTGGGCTACGTGGACCTGTCACTGGGCAAGATGGGTATCCAACGCAAGGTGACCCTGCGCTCGCAGCACTACCTGATGGCTTCCACCGTGTTGCACGGTACCGACCTGGCGATCACTGTCCCGGAACGTTTCGCCCGCCGCCAGGATCTGCACTACGTGGACCTGCCGGTGCACGACGTGCCCGCGCTGGAAACTCACCTCTACTGGCATGAAAGCACCGACCAGGACCCGGCCAACCGCTGGATGCGCGAGCAGATCATCGAAATCTGCCAGCAGGTGACGGCGCAGGAGCAGAAGGAACGGGCCTGAAGAACCTGTAGGGGCTAATTCATTCGCCGAGGGCAGCGTAGCTGCCCCCTTCGGCATTGCAGGACAGGTCTTCGACCTCCGTGGCGATTGAAATCGCCCCTACAGAGACTGCGCCCTGATTGGACTCACCGCCCAAACTCCGGCTTGCGCTTCTCGATGAAGGCACCCATGCCTTCCTTCTGATCCGGCGTGGCAAATACCGCCTGGAACAGCCGCCGCTCGAAGCGCAATCCTTCCCCCAGCGAACCTTCGTCCACCCGGTTCACGCACTCCTTGAGCATCATCACCGCCGTGCGTGACTGCGCGGCGATGCGGTGGGCGCTGTCCAGGGCATGGTCCAGCAGTTCGGCGGACGGCACCACCCGCGCAACCACCCCGCAACGCTCGGCTTCGCTTGCCTCCATGCTGCGTCCGCTCAGCAGCATCTCCATGGCCTTGGCGCGGCCAACCAGGCGGGTCAGCCGCTGGACACCACCCGCCCCCGGAATCACCCCCAGCTTCACTTCAGGCAGGCCGAAGCGAGCCGTGTCCGCGGCGATGATGAAGTCGCACATCAGCGCCAGCTCGAAACCGCCACCCAGGGCGTGGCCGGCGACGGCGGCGATGATCGGCTTGCGACGCTGCGCCACGCGGTCCCAGCGGCCGAGGAAATCATCGAGGTAGGTACCGGGAAAGCACAGTTCGGCCATTTCCTTGACGTCCGCCCCTGCCGCGAAGGCCTTGGCGGAGCCAGTGATCAGCACGCAGCCGATGGCAGCGTCCCGCTCGAAGCCATCGAGTACCTGGTTCAGTTCGTCGATGAGCTGGGTGTTGATGGCGTTCAGCGCCTCGGGGCGATTGAGGGTGATCAGGCCGACAGCGCCGGCCTGCTCCACCAGCAGGGTCTGGTAGGTCATATCGAATTCCTGAAGAGAAAGGGAGGTCGGCGCTGCGGGCCGATTGCCGAATGAATTCGCCCCTACAGGAATGTGGAGTCTTGTAGGGGCGAATTCATTCGCCAAAGGCAGCGCAGCTGCCCCAAAGCTCAGAGGCTGCGGGCGATCACCATGCGCTGCACGTCGGAGGTGCCTTCGTATATCTGGCACACGCGCACATCGCGGTAGATACGCTCCACCGGGAAGTCCTTCAGGTAGCCGTAGCCACCCAGGGTCTGGATGGCCGCGGAGCAGACCTTCTCGGCCATCTCCGATGCGAACAGCTTGGCCATTGAGGCCTCGGTCAGGCAGGGCATGCCCGCTTCGCGCAGGCTGGCGGCGTGGTGAACCATCTGACGCGCCACGGCGATCTGGGTGGCCATGTCGGCCAAGCGGAAGGACACTGCCTGGTGCTCGATGATCGGCTTGCCGAAGGTCTTGCGTTCATGGGCGTAGTCGCGCGCCGCCTCGAAGGCCGCGCGGGCCATGCCGACGGACTGAGCAGCGATGCCGATACGCCCGCCCTCCAGGTTGGACAGGGCAATGCGGTAACCCTCGCCCTCCTCGCCCAGGCGCAGGGAGGCCGGAATCCGCACCTCATCAAGCTGGATCTGGCAGGTATCGGAAGCGTGCTGGCCGAGCTTGTCCTCCACCCGCACCACCTGGTAGCCGGGGGTATCGGTGGGCACGATGAAGGCGCTGATGCCCTTCTTGCCGGCCTGAGGATCGGTCACGGCGAAGACGATCACCATCCCCGCATGGTTGCCCGAGGTGATGAACTGCTTGGCGCCGTTCAGTACGTAATGGTCGCCATCGCGGCGGGCACGGGTGCGCAGGTCGCTGGCGTCGGAACCGGCCTGGGGCTCGGTGAGCGCGAAGGCACCGATCATCTCGCCCGAGGCCAGCGGACGCAGGAATCGCTCCTTCTGCTCCTGGCTGCCGTACTTGAGGATGGGCATGCAGCCCACCGAGTTGTGCACGCTCATGATGGTGGAGCAGGCGCCATCGCCAGCGGCGATTTCCTCCAGCGCCATGGCATACGCCAGGTGGCCGGTGGCCGCACCGCCCCACTCTTCCGGCACCAACATGCCGAGGAAGCCCAACTGGGCCATCTCGTGGATGGCCTCGGCGGGGAAGCGGTGCTCGCGGTCCCAATCAGCGGCGAACGGCTTCAGCCGCTCCTGGGCGAATTGACGGGCCATGTCGCGGATCTGGATTTCGTCTTCGGAGGGGATCATGGTCGCTTCCTTCAGCTGATTCGCTCGATGGCCACTGCAGTGGCTTCACCGCCACCGATGCACACCGAAGCCACGCCACGCTTGAGGTCGTATTGGGTCAGCGCATTGAGCAGGGTCACCAGCACCCGCGCCCCGGAGGCGCCAATGGGGTGGCCCAGGGCGCAGGCGCCGCCATGGACGTTGATCTTGTCGTGGGAGATATCGAGGTCGCGCATGGCGACCATGGGCACCACGGCGAAGGCTTCGTTCACTTCGAACAGGTCCACCTCGTTCAGGCTCCAGCCGGTGCGGGTCAGCAGACGCTGGATGGAGCCCACCGGTGCGGTGGTGAACAGGTTCGGCGCCTGGGCGAAGGACGCATGACCCGCGACATGGGCCAGCGGTGTCAGGCCGCGTTTTTCCGCTTCGGACAGGCGCATCAGCAGCAGCGACGCCGCGCCATCGGAAATGGAGCTGGAGTTGGCTGCGGTGAGGGTGCCGCCCTCGCGGAATGCCGGCTTGAGGGTAGGAATCTTCTCCAGGCGCGCCTTCGGCGGTTGCTCGTCCTGGCTGATGGTCACCACATCACGGCCGGACTTCGCTTCCACCGGAACGATTTCGGCGGCAAAGCGGCCGTCGGCCATGGCTTTCTGCGCGCGGGTCAGCGAGGCGATGGCGAAGGCGTCCTGCTGCTCGCGGGTGAAGCCATAGGCTTTCGCGCAATCCTCGGCGAAGGTACCCATCAGGCGGCCCTTGTCGTAGGCGTCTTCCAGACCGTCGAGGAACATGTGGTCAAGCACCTTGCCGTGCCCCATGCGGTAGCCGGTGCGGGCACGTTCCAGCAGGTAGGGCGCATTGGACATGCTCTCCATGCCGCCGGCCAGCACCACGTCGGCACTGCCGGCACGCAGCAGGTCGTGGGCCAGCATCACGGTCTTCATGCCCGAGCCGCACATCTTGTTCACCGTGGAACAGACCACGCCCTGTGGCAGGCCCGCGCCAAGAGCGGACTGGCGCGCCGGGGCCTGGCCCTGGCCGGCCTGCAATACGCAGCCCATGATGACCTCGTCCACGGCTTCGCCCTGCACGCCGGCACGCTCCAGCGCGGCACGGTTGGTGGCGGCGCCCAGTTGCGCTGCAGTCATGTCCTTGAAGTCACCGAGGAAGCCGCCCATGGCGGTGCGGACGGCGCTGACGATAACGATGGAATCCCCGTTCATGGCGTTCTCCTTACTTAGCGGTCATGCGAATGGCGCCATCGAGGCGGATGACTTCGCCATTGAGCATGGCGTTCTCGACGATGTGGCGAACCAGCGCGGCGTATTCGGCCGGGCGACCCAGGCGCGGCGGGAACGGCACGGAAGCGCCGAGGGAATCACGCACTTCCTGGGGCATGCCGGCCATCATCGGAGTCTCGAAGATACCGGGAGCGATGCACATCACGCGGATGCCGTGGCGCGCCAGCTCGCGGGCGATTGGCAGGGTCATGCCGACCACGCCGCTCTTCGATGCGGAATAGGCCGCCTGGCCGATCTGCCCATCGAACGCCGCAACCGAGGCGGTGTTGATGATGACACCGCGCTCGCCTTCGGCGTTGGGTTCACCCTGTGCCATGGCCTCTGCGGCCAGACGCAGCATGTTGAAGCTGCCGACGAGGTTGATGCTGATGGTCCGGGCGAAGCTGTCCAGCCCGTGGGCGCCGTTGCGCCCAATGATCTTCTCGGCCGGCGCGACGCCAGCACAATTGACCAGCCCGTGCAGTCCGCCAAAGGCCTCTACAGCGACGGCCACTGCGGCGCGAGCGTCTTCTTCACGGGTGATGTCGGCCTTCACGAAACGGGCGTTGGCGCCCAGTTCTTCGGCGCGGGCGTTGCCGGCGTCGGCATTGATGTCCACCAGCACGACCTTGCCGCCCTGCCCCACCAGCTCACGGGCAGAGGCCAGGCCGAGACCGGAGCTGCCGCCGGTCACCAGGAAAACGGAATTCTCGATACGCACGATTGCTACTCCTCGGGGTTCAGTTGGCGGCGGCCGCCTGGGCCTTGGCGATCTCCTGGTTACGCAGGAGGAAACGCTGGATCTTGCCGCTCGGGGTCTTGGGCAATTCCGCGACGAACTCGATCTCGCGCGGATAGGAATGGGCGGACAGACGCTTTCGCACGTATTGCTGCAGAACGTCGGCCAGTTCGGCATCGGCGTTGTGGCCGGCATGCAGCACGACGAAGGCCTTGACGAGTTCGGTGCGCTCCGGATCGGGTTTGCCAATGACAGCAGCCTCGATCACCGCCGGGTGCTCGATCAGCGCACTTTCCACATCGAATGGACCGACCCGGTAGCCGGAGGTAGTGATCACATCATCAGCACGACCGACGAAGCTGATGCTGCCGTCGTCATTCAGCTCCACTGTGTCACCACTCAGATAGTAGTCACCGACGAACGCCTTGGTGGCCATGCCCTGGTAGCCGGGGAACCAGAACAGCGGCGAGCGCGGCATGTCGAGTGCCAGGACGCCGGGCTGGCCGGCAGGCAGTTCGCGATGTTGCTCATCCAGCACCACTACACGGTGGCCGGGCATGGCGAAGCCGGCAGCCCCCAGGCGCACCGGGTGTTCCAGGGCGTGATGGTTGCACAGCACCATGCCCAGTTCAGTCTGGCCGTAATGGTCGTGGATGGTGCAGCCCAGGCCCTCGGCGAACCAGCGGATCACTTCCGGGGTCAGGGGCTCACCGGCGCTGCTGACGGCACGCAGGTTGCCTTTGATCGCGGCCTCCACCTCGTCGCGGGCAGCCAGCAGCAGGCGATAGGCCGTGGGCGAGCCGGCCAGGTTGGTTATGCCATGCTCGCGGATGATCCGGCAGGTGCTTTCAACGGTGAAGCCGCCTTCGTAGAAGGTGGTGGCGTGGCCCATGGCGAGAGGACCGGTCACGGCGTAGTAGAGGCCGTACGCCCAGCCCGGATCGGCCAGGTTCCAGAACTTGTCGTCCGGACGCAGATCGACCGCATCACGCATGTAGCTGACGAAGGCGACGATGGCCTTGAGCGGCACGGCTAGCGGTTTCGCCAGGCCGGTGGTGCCAGAGGTGAACATCAGCAAAAACGGATCGTATGCCTTGCGCAGGACCGGTTCGAAGCTGTCCGCCTGGCGTTCCAGCTCAGCCCAGAAGTCGTCGCCGACAGTCAGTACCTGCGGCAGGTCCGCCACCTCATCCAGTTTCGGACGGTTGGCAAGATCGGTGACGACCAGCTTCGAACCTGCCCCCTGCACCCGGTGCTCGATGGCCTTGGGGCCGAACGCGGTGAACAGCGGCTGGTAGACGGCGCCTGCACGCCAGGTACCGAGAATGGTGATCAACAGTTCCGGGGTACGCGGGAGCATGCCTGAAACGCAGTCGCCGGGGCGCACGCCACGGGCATGCAGGAGGTTCGCGAAGCGAGCCGCGGCCTCCTTGAGCTGGGCGAAGGTCCAGGTGACCTGCTCACCGTTACGCCCCTCCCAGACCAGCGCGACGCGCCCCGGTTCGGCATGGCGGTCGCAGCACTCGACACAGGCATTCAGGGCGTCGAGATCGCCCGCCAGGGTGGCGGAGGCGGCGCTGGCGTAGTCGAACTCGTCGGCAGCGGTGAAGTAATCGCGCATCGGATGGGCTCCCAGGTTGTTTTTGTTGGAGTACCGGGATGGTCGCGCCGAGGACCGATTGCGGCAATGTCGAAAGGCATCAACCTGGATGAGCGGATTTGACAGGATCGCACCAGGTGAAGAATCAGTGGGAGCGAATTGATTCGCGAAGGGCAGGACTGCGGCCTGCTTGGCGATTGAAATCACCCCGACAGAAGAGCGGAGCGTTGCTGGCGGGTATGAAGTCGCCGGCGCGCGTCACCCCTCGCCTTCTGGGAGAGGGGTGGGGGGGAGGGAGGTCAGGCGCGGAACTGCGCCATCAGCCCCTGTTGGTGGTTGGCCAGGCGGTTCAGCGCCTGGCTGACCTGGGCGGACTCCTCGGCCTGGCCGGAGAGCGATTCGGTGACGTCGCGGATCGCCGCCACGTTGCGGTTGATCTCCTCGGCCACCGCGCTCTGTTCCTCGGCGGCGCTGGCGATCTGCAGGTTCATGTCGGTGATCACCGTCACCGCTTCGCCGATGCGTTGCAGCGCGGTCACCGCCTGTTCCACCTGCTCGACGCTGCCCTGGGCCTGGCGGTGGCTGCTGTGCATCGAACCGACCACCTCGCGCGTGCCGTGCTGCAGGCCCTCGATCACCTGGCGGATTTCCTCCACCGAGTCCTGGGTGCGCTTGGCCAGGTTGCGCACTTCATCGGCCACCACCGCGAAGCCGCGGCCGGCCTCGCCGGCACGCGCCGCCTCGATGGCCGCGTTGAGCGCCAGCAGGTTGGTCTGCTCGGCGATGGCGCGGATCACTTCCAGCACCGAGCCGATCTGCTCGCTGCTGTTGGCCAGCGCCTGCACCTCTTCCATGGCCGCACTCATTTCGCTGGCCAGTTGCTCGATGGCGCTGGTGGTCTTGCCGATCACGCCGAGGCCTTCCTGGGTGGCGTGGTCGGCCCCCCGCGCGGCTTCGGCGGCCTGGGCGGCGCTGCGGGCGACGTCCTGGGCGGTGGCGCTCATCTCGTTGGAGGCGGTGGCCACCTGGTCCACTTCGCGGTACTGCTGCTGCATGCCGGCGCTGGTCTGGCTGGCGATGGCGGCGGACTGGTCGGCGGTGCTGCGGGCGTCCTGCACCGAGCGTTTCACGTCGGCAATGATCGGCTGAAGCTTGTCGAGGAAGCGGTTGAACCAGCCGGCCAGTTCACCCAGTTCGTCCTGGCGGGCGTAGTCCAGGCGGCGGGTCAGGTCGCCTTCGCCACTGGCGATGTCCTTCAGCATACTGGCCACGCCGAGGATCGGCCGGGTCACGCCACGGGCGGTGAGCCATACCAGCAGCAGGCCGG